>JAFTRA010000049.1 GCA_017462485.1 Clostridia bacterium
CGTATGGCATCACCAAAGGTGCATTTTTCTGCGGCTTGATTCCATACGATTGCTTTGCAATCAATTCCATACCGCAACAAGTTGCGGATTCCATGCACGGCTCCGCCGTGATTGAGTACGCGCGGGTTCAAATCCATCGATAAAAAGGTAAAATATCTTTTTTATTTTTGCTCTATCACAAAGTTCGACCTTTCGCGCATTGATAGCGGCAGGCAATAGAAGCTACTATAGCTATTCCAAAAGCAAAAACGAGGCTGTCTTGATAGCGTTGTACTCTAAAGGACAGTTTTTAGATCCGATAGAATATGATACCTATCGACAGGAAAAGGACGAAGAGCGAATCAAAGCTCCTCGTCCTCTTTTCTTTACAAGCACTGTATTTGTGTCCACAGATGTTATTTGTTGATATGCCTCGCTTCGCTCTTCTCTCGCTTCGGCATATACAAACGTGTTACAGTCTTGCTATTTCATTTTCAATGTGATATAATATACGAAGTTCGCATCTGTCGGCTTGCCAGCAAGTGCGAACGACTATATTTCAAGGAATGTGCGAAAATCTCTGATTTTCGACGTGGTGCCGTGAGGCAACACTGTTAATTTTTGTTTGAACAAAATTAACGACACATAAATTATAATGAGGTAACAAAAACAAACCTTTTGAAAAGAAATCAGACGTAGCGGTTTAAGCCATAAAAACGTCTTGTTCTAAAAAAGGAAGAACGCCTATTTGCAGGAGATTAAAATGCACGTAAAAAAAACAATTACCCCCAAAAAAGTGATAATTGCTTCTCTTTGCCTCTTGCTTTTGATTGCTTTGAGCTTGGCATTTTTGAAAACACCCATATTGCAGGGGATTTATAGAGATTTTAAGGCTCCTTCGCCAAACGTTTCAAGCGCATGGGAAGGCAAAGCCGATTTAATCTTTGAAGGCGACATTTACGTTAGCAAAAACGGCTCTGATACTAATGATGGGACGAAAGAAAATCCGTTTTTGACGATTGAACGAGCTATCAATGCCGTTGAGCTTTTTGACAGAACGAACAAGTCGGAAATCGTCGTTTGCATTGAAGAGGGAATATATAATATTGAGCCGGTCAGTATTTCGGGAAGCCGCGGCGGCACTGAAGCTTGCAGAGTTGTTTACAGCTCATACGGCGACGGAGAGGTCGTTTTGAACCTTGGCATAAGCATCAATCCCAATGATTTTGCCGAATCAAGAAGCTATCCCGAAATTGAAAAAAGATTATCTTCCTCGTCAAAGGAAAAGGTTTACGTTTTGGATTTAACAAAAGCTCCCTATAACCTCACGCAAGACGATTGGGGGAAGCTGTATCCGATAGGTACGTATAATACTGCCGACAGATACCGCGGCGATACTACCGGAGCTATGTATAGCGAGCTGTTTATAAACGGAGCAAGGCAGACGCTTGCGCGCTATCCGAATAACGATTATATATATACCGATGCGGTTATATCGTCAGGAAAAGAACTTGAAAACAAACCGAACGGCGATCCTGCCGGTGACGTTTTCGAAGTGAACGAGGAGCTATCGGCAAAAATACAGTCCTGGCAAAATATTGAGGATGTTTGGACGTACGGATTCTGGCAATACGATTGGGCGGACGGCTCGTCACCTCTGGAGTCATTCGATAGTGAAACCAACCGATTGATGACAAAGTACCAAAGCTTTTTTGGAATAAAGGAAAACGCTCCGTATTTCTTCTATAACTGCTTAGAGGAATTGGATACCGACAACGAATGGTATTTGGATAGAGAAAACGGTCTTTTGTGTATTTACAGCTCCTCGGAGCTTGAGAACGCAGAGATAAGTATGTCGATTTCAGCAGATACCGCAATTTCTGTAAACTCAAGCTACGTAACGTTAAATAACCTGATTGTAACGGGTACGCGCGGTAACGGAATTTTTATTAACGGAAACAACAACGTTATATCGGGCTGCAAGGTCGCCAATATTGGCGGACACGCCATACAAGCTTTCGGGCTTGAGAACTTGATAACGAAAAATGAAATTTTCGGTACGGGAAAAGGCGGAATATCCGTACTTGGCGGTGATAGAGCTACTCTGCTTCCCGGAAATAACGTTGTTTCAAACAATTTAATCCACGATTGGTCGCAAATATATAAAACTTACCAAGCAGGTATCAATATCGGCGGTGTTGGAAATATTTGCGCAAACAACGAGCTTTTTGACAGTCCGCATCTTGCAATCGCATATGACGGCAACAATCATATATTTGAGTACAATCTGATTCACAGCGTTTGCCTTGAAACTGACGATGCGGGAGCAATATATTCAGGAAAGTCTTGGTCATCGTACGGCAATAGCATAAGATATAATCTGATATACGATATAGGCAGTGACGGTTATTCTCCTAACGGAATATATATGGACGACGCTTTGTCAGGGCAAAACGTTTACGGAAATCTTCTTATAAATATTCCCAAGCACGCAATATTTATTGGCGGCGGACGGGATATGAACGTATATGATAACGTAATCATAAATTCGGGTGACGCCGCCATAAGATACGATGCCAGAGCGAGAGACGCAATATTAGAAGAAACTTGGTTTTCAGAGGACGTTGATAATTTATGTAAAAGCCTTCAAGGCTCACCTTGGAAAAGCGAAATATGGCAAACGGCATTCCCGGAGTATCAAACGATATCCATTGACCGCGAAAACACAAATGACTCCGCCTTTGTTGCAAATCCCGCGAACAGCTCTATCAGGAATAATATAATTTTTGATAAGTGCGCGTCGATAGGATACTTTAATAAAGCCGTTCTTGATTACAGCACAGTATCCGACAATAAGCCGTATTATCTCTTCAGGCTTAATAACGTATTCAAAAACTGTAAAGAGGGGAATTATTTTGTTGATGAAAAATCCCCGATTTATGAAAAGAAGCTTAACGACTTGCTGAAAAAGGTCGGAAGAAATTGACGGTATAAGGTCTATGTCTTGATGCTATCAAACCACGTTAGGCGACACTATATAGGTCCAATTATTCCTTGCGGGATAAGCGTTTTCCTTATATTCCTTGCCGTTCCCAAACCAATCAAGAATCTCCTCTTCAAGCTCGGGGATAGAATTAAGCTCGCCCGAAAGATATGCAATGATACGCTTGCGGCATGATTTTAATCTCATAATAAGTCCGCCAATGCGCTGGTCCTGCACCTCGAAGCCGTGAGGCTTGTTCTCCTTGTGCCATAAAAGCGAGAACTTCTCGTGGAAGAGCTTAAGCTTATCTTGTGCCGTGAGGTATTCCTCTGCAATCACGGCAAGCTCTTCGCGGCTGCCTTTGCGGTAGGACTCTCGCGTTCTTGCTCCAAGGTCGTACTTGATAGCAAGCACGTCGCAAAGGGCGGCGCTCATTTCAAATACGTAGCCGTAATTCTTGCTTGCGTCAGCGTGTTTCCAAAGCTTTTTTGCGTGCTCCGCGTATTCTGCCGCTACGCCGGGCTTCACACCGGAATCTAAAAATCCGAGAAAGGCGTCGTTGTAGAGCATAGACTTGGCGATACATTTTTGTCCGTCGGTGTTTTCGCCAACAAAATTTACGAGGTCAAGGTCAAACATAGCGTCAAAGCTCTCGCCCGTGATTTTCTCAAATTCGGATTTTATCTTCGCCATATCGCTCTCGCCGTCGTAGAATTTGCGTATAGCGAAAAGAGAGGGGAGTACCGAATAGAAGGAGCATTCCTTGCCGTTGTCACCCCACATAGTGAGGAATATATTCTCAATATTATGCTCTTTTGCCGAAAGTATAGCGGGAATCATTGTGTCCATCGTCTTTTTGTTTCCCGAGGAAAGACCAGCCCAGGTCCACGCTCCGCCCGCAAACCAAATCTCGTTCTTAAATTTCTTATGAGCGTCAAACATAGAGTCGTAGAGCGCCTTATCGGTATGATAGTAGTCCCAGAATACGAGCCCGACCTCGCTTGGCGTAATATTCACGACCGACTCGGGTATAACGGGATTCATCAAAGCGTATTTACCGCCGTTGCCAAGACGGAAGAACATATCCGACCACATAATAGGCTTGAAGCCGTATTTTTTAGCAATATCTATAACTTTTTCGAGGTGACGGCTTAAGATTTCGAAGCGGTTAGTGTAGCCGTGCTTGTCAAGATATTTGCCAAGTCCCAGCATATGCGCTTCGTCCATACCTATATGCACGTATTCACTCTTAAAGCTCTCCCTTAACGAGATAAACATCTTTTCGATAAGCTCGTATGTGGCAGGCTCGTCGCAAAGAAGAATGTCGCCCGTGTCCTTCACCCGATAATACACGTTATCCCACTTGAGCATCTGATTTAAGTGCGCAAGCGTCTGAATGCAGGGAATTACTTCAACTCCAATAGAGTCGCAGTACGCTACGAGGTCGGAAAGCTCCTCTTTTGAATATCTTCCACGAAGATAACCGAAATACGCCTCACCTTCAATCTCGTAGGTGTCCTCGGTGTAGAGCTGAATCATATTGTAGCCAAAGCTCCTTATTATCCTTGCAAAATTCTTAATTTCCTCGGGCTTCATTACCGCATTTCTTGACATATCAAGCATAACGCCAAAACGTTTCATAAAACAGACCGCCTTTCCAGTATTCTTGATGTGATTATAGCAAAGGAAACTTTGAAAGTCAATATCAGGTCTTAAATTCAACGTTTGTTTTTCCTTGCTCTATGGGCATTTTGAACGAAAACCTTTTAATTATTTTTAATAATTTTCCCTCGCTTTTTTTGAAGAAAAGTAGTGACAAAATAAAAACGATATGATATAATTACTATACAAAAGCAATTTGAGTGCTTTTTAAAAACACTAAAAAGGAGACAAAAAATGAAAAGAATCATTTCCACACTTCTCGTATGCGTACTTCTTCTTGGATGCGTATTCACCCTTGCTTCTTGCGGCAAAATGCTTAGCGGTAAGTATGAGGCATCTATTTCGGATGAAAACAAGACAACTTACGAGTTCTCTATGAACAAGGTTACAAAAACCACTTCCATAGGCGCTTTTGGTTTTGCAAAGACAACTACTACCGAAGGTAAGTACAAGATCACCGAGAACGATGAAGGTAAGCTTAAGATTACTTTCACTTGGGAAGTAGATGGCGCTGAAGAGTCCGAAACCTTCAATTTCGATAAGGTTGAGACGAGCGATAGCGAGTACATTGAGCTTAATGGAATTAAGTTCACTAAGGTTGACTAATTTCATAAAAACGAAAAAGGAAGTCGTGAGACTTCCTTTTTTTATCGCATTTTTGCGGTGACTATTTAGTATTAGAATAAAGCGGTTTAAGAATCTTGATTTAAGTCCTTTTTCTTTCCTTTTGAATTCAAAAGCGTCTTGCATTTTCCGAAGAGTGATTTGACGTCGCTTGCAAACTGCTTATGGTCGAATATCATAGAAAGCAGGAACGAAAGAATCGGAACTATAAGATATACGGGAACGATAAGCCAGAACCAAGGCCAGTACTTTTCCTGCCCCGCAAACTCTCCAACGGGAACGGTCTTGAAGAATTTGGGTGTGAAGAGAGCGAGGAAACTGCCTATTGCGTCATTTGTTCCGGGGCCCCATATGTACGAGGAATTTTTGTAGCCAATGCCGAAGAAATCCCCTTGATTACGCAAAGGAATAAATCCAAGCTCGGATTGGAATATCTGATTCAGTATAATGAAGAGCATAAGCAGAAGAAGTCCCGTAGGAGCGCTGAAAACTCTTTTGTATGACGGCTTATGGTGACCGAAGAGCGCGGAAAGAAGCGGAACGGCAAGGAGCATCCAGTGGTGATAATAAAATCTTATTATGTCGAGCGTTTCTGCGAGCTGATCGACCTTTGCAAGCGGCTCTTGAGGATAAAAAATCGCTATAAGTCCGCTTATAACTCCTATATAAAACATATAGTCTTTTACGTTTTTGTTTTTGGAGAAGAAAAAGAAGGGGAAGAGCGCGATATTAGCTCCGCAAATGTTTACAAACCAAGAGTCACGCAGCATTCTCGCTTCATCAACCGAATACGGTGGGATATAAGCTTTTAAAAAGTGGAATAGCAATCCAAGCGCAAGCAAAGAGAAGAGAACTGCTTTTTGCGTCCTCTCGCTTTTATTGCGAAGCAAGAAATACAATCCCGCAGTTATACCGCCAAGCAGCAGTACCCAGAAAAAATACCAACCGTTAAACATTTGAATATACATAGCTAAACTCCGAATTTTGTTTCAATCAGACGATTGTTACGACGAAGGACACTAAAATTTACCGTCGCAAGCATATAATAGCACTTGAAATAATACAAAATCAACAGAATTCGAGTTTTTTAATATTTTTTCATAATTTAAGCCGATGGCATATCACCCGAGAGGATAAATGTCATCGGCTATCTGAATTAAAGAACTCTTGATAAGAATTCCTTTGTTCTTTCCATTTTAGGACTGGAGAAGATTTCTTCGGGGGTGCCTTCCTCGACGATGTATCCACCGTCCATAAAGATTACCCTATCGGAAACCTCACGTGCAAATCCCATCTCGTGAGTAACGACTATCATAGTATAACCCGCTTTGGCAAGGCTCTTCATAACCTCGAGAACCTCTCCGACCATCTCGGGATCGAGTGCCGAGGTAGGCTCGTCAAAGAGGATAACGTCGGGATTCATCGAAAGTGCGCGTGCGATTGCTATTCTTTGCTTCTGTCCTCCCGAGAGCTGCGAGGGCTTTGCGTTTCTGTATGCGCTCATACCAACCTTTTCGATGTACTCAAGCGCAATTCTTTCAGCCTCCTCACGTGTTCTTTTCAGAACTATCATCTGGGGCTTTACGCAGTTGTCAAGCGCTGTCATATTGTTAAAGAGATTGAACTGCTGGAACACCATTTCAACCTTTGCGCGATATGAGGTAAGCTTAATCTCCTTGCTCTCGATATCCGTACCCTCGTAGTATATTTTACCGCCGGTGGGTATCTCGAGAAGATTTATACAGCGGAGCATCGTGCTCTTTCCCGAGCCCGATGAACCGATAACAGATATAACCTCGCCCTTATGCACCGAGAGGTTTATATCCTTAAGGACCTCGTGGTCGCCGAAGGACTTTTCAAGGTGGCAAAGCTCAACCACGGTCTGTGTGCTTTTATTTTCCATTTTACTCTGCCTCCTTTACGTGAATTTCAGCTGAAGGGTCTGACTGCGAGCCGCAAATAGTGTATGAATTTTTACCTGCAAGCTTCTTTTCGCAAAGTCTGAGGAGTCTTGTAATCGAATAGGTCATAATGAAGTACATTACGCATATGATAAGGTAGGTTTCGAATATTTTCCAGGTCATTGACTGCACCTTGCTTGCCATATAGTAAAGCTCCATAACGCCTATAACGTTAAGAACCGAGGTATCCTTGATATTTATAACGAACTCGTTACTGATAGAGGGAAGTATGTTTCGGAGCACCTGGGGGATGATTACGTGTATCATAGCCTGCCAGTGAGTCATACCAACCGAGTACGCGCCCTCGAACTGTCCCTTATCAATAGAGATAATACCGCCGCGCACAATTTCTGCCATATATGCGCCGGTGTTGATAGAAACAATGAAAATACCTGCAGGGATAAGGGGAAGAGTATTTCCGCCGTTCATAAAGGCGTATCCCCAATAAATAACCATAGCCTGAACCATCATAGGCGTTCCGCGGAATACTTCAACGTAGATCGCTATAATAACGTTAACCGTTTTCTGTATGTAGTAAACTACCTTTTTTTTCGATAGCGGAATCGTTCTTATAATACCGGTGAGAAGACCTATAAGAAGACCTATAACAGTACCGATAAGGGCGATAAGCATAGTCAAGCCGAGACCCTTTAAAAAATAGGGCCAGTATTTCGTTATTATGTTGCCGACGTTTTCAAAAAACTGCATATCAAATCTTTCCTTAAATATATTATACATAACAATAGGTTTCGGCCGCTTTGGCGACCGAAACCTTATTCAGATTAAATTAGTTAGACTTCTTGTAGATAATAACGAGATTGGAGTTGTAGTAGCAATCCGTGAAGTCAACAACTTCTTCTCTGTCTGCCGTGGGGCTCATACCTGCGATAATGCCGTCGTAAGTACCTGCCTCAAGTCCTGTGATAAGGCTATCCCACTCAACAGCGTGGATCTCAAGCGCCATACCGAGCTCAGCTGCAATATACTTTGCTATCTGAACGTCGTAGCCGTTAGCGTAAAGGTCGGAGCCCTGAATCTTAACTGCGCCGTTCGCAGAAGTGGTCTGCGACCAGTTGAAAGGCTTGTAAGCGCATTCCATAGCTATCTTGAGGGTGCCGTTTGAGGTATTTGTGTTGCTTGAAACAAGCACGGGAGCATCGTTGCTTACGGTATCGGGATCTACGCTCAATGCAACTGCCTGCTGCATAAGAGCTGCGCGGGTCTGTTCGGAAATTCCGGCAAGAATCGTATTAACGGTTGCAACGTAAGCGCTGCCGGTCTTAAAAGCAACTGCAATACCGGTATCAGCATCGGTAGCCGTAAAGCCGGTGTCATTATTCTTAAGAGCGATGTACGCAAGGTCTGCGTTCTGAGCTATAACAGCGTAAGCGGTAGGCTCTTCCGCAACGTAACCGTCGATTGCACCGTTGTTAAGAGCTACGAGAAGCTGGTCGAAATCGGGATATTCCTTAACGGTAACACCTTCGGTCTGACCCTCGAGAGCTTCAAGGTGGAAGGTACCGGTCTGAGCGGCAATGGTTGCGCCCTTGAGATCGTCAAGATTTGTCGCAGAGGAAAGGTCAACCTTATCTCTGCCGCCGCAGGATGCGAGGCAGCCTACGAGAAGTACTGCTGTGAGAATGAGTGCGAGGATTCTTTTCATGATTTTCTCCTTGTGCCGTATTTTACGGCTTTTAAAATAATTATTTAAAACAGAACGGTCGAAGCAAGTGCTTCGACCGTGTACTATGCAAATAAATGCAAAATATCTTCAATCGAATATAGCACTCCACAAGGAACCCTGTGACAGTCGAAGAGATATTATCTCAACGCCCAACGAAAAGACTCTTAAAAATCCTTTCGTTTCGGCGGTAACACCTTTTGCCACATCCTTATCAACGTTTAAGCGTCTGAAATGGGCTACTTTTTATCACCGCGCCTCTAATTCTTTGATTCGATTATTCAGTTTTATGCGAGTATTATAGCACTATAAAACCGACTTGTCAAGTGCTTTTTGAAATTTATACAAAAAATTTTTCGAGCAGCTCCTGTATCTCGGATATGAGCGCCTCCTCCGAGATATGCTTCGTTCTGAACCAGGACAAGAGAAGAGTAGCAATACCGCCGTTTATAAAGCTTGCCGTGATTTCGGTATCCGTATGGATATCCGCACCCTTTATCTTAGCATCGTTTATATTGCTTATAAGAGATACGTGCGTGCAGGATGTAATGATATCAAATATCACGTGAAAGGCAGAGCTTTCCAGAATGTTTGAAAGTATTTCCGGGCGATCCTCAAAGTATTTTATTACTCCCTTTACGTAGAGAACGAAATACTCAACGGGGTTGCTTAAATCGCACTTTGAGGAAAGCTCGCTTGCGATATTCGCAATTTGTTTATTAACGATAGACTTCAAAAAATCATATTTGTCGTTAAAATGCTTGTAGAAGGTGGCGCGTCTGACACCCGCATTTTCGCAAAGCTCGAAGACGGTTACGTCGTCAAAGGGCATCTCCTTCATCATAGAGCCGAGAGCATCGGTTAGTTTTGCTTGAGTTTTAATAATTCTTAAATCAACCTTTTTTTCCATTATCATGTCCTAAATCTTAAAAATAACAATACTATTGTAACTCTAAATCCAATATATGTCAATAATATAAAAGCTTAATTTAATACTGCTTAACAATTAATCTAATAATTTATAACATAAGGAGTAATAAGCCGAAAAATCACTTTGCCCGTCTTGATTTAGAGCAGGTGAAGTAGAATATCTGCCTGTCGGAAGCGAGTTTTTTGACAACCGCTAAGGCACGCTCTGCGCGTCTGTCGTCAAATGAGATGAACGGGTCGTCAAGAATAATAGGCGGCTTTTCTCCCTCGTAAAGAGCGTCAACGAGAGACAGACGTATAGCGAGCGAATGCAAATCTCTCGTGCCGCGGCTGTAAGCCTCCTGCTGCCTTGATTTTCCCATATCGTTCTTCGTAACGTTAAAGGACGTGTCGATAGTGAAGTCTCCAACCTCGTTTTCGATAAGGGAAATGTATTTTTCAAATCCCATCTTCGTTGAATCGAGATATCTTGCCGTCATATTATCCTTGGATTTTGCGAGTAGGTCCTTTGCCTTGTTAATTACCGATAGATTATCTAAGAACAGCTCCACCTGCTCAACTCTTTCACGAAGCTTTTCTTCAAGCTCGTCGATTTTCTCGATATCGCGTACTGTACTGTTGTAATCCGATTCAAGCTTCGTTTTGTGCTTTTCAAGTGAGAGAAGCTCCTCGTTAATTGCAGACAATTCGTGCGAGAAGTTACTACCCATGGTAAGTTTTTCGCTTATGGTTTGCACCTCTTCGCTTATACCGTGTGAAGCTGCAAATCGTTTTGCGTCGCCTCTGCGCCTCGAAAGAGAAGCCACAAGAACCTCGTATTCGGCAAGATTTCTGCGTATCTCGTTTATAGGCTCGGCTGTGGTTGTAGGGAAGAGAGAAAGGAAATCTCTAACTTTAGCTTCGCAGTCGTGTATTCTTTGATAGCAAAGCGTACGTCTTGTATCCCGATCCGCCTCGTATTCACAGAGAAGCTCAAAGCGGCGGAAAAGACGTAATATCTCGAGTGTTTCTTCTTCAAGGGTGAGAGCGTTCGTTTTTGGGAATTTTCCAACAAATTCGCGTACCTCACGCTCAAGACGAAGCGTATTTTCCGTAAAAATCTCACGCTCTCTTACAGAAGCTAATGCTCTTTCGCATTCAAGCTTGTATTTTTCAAGCTCGGCACGCATAGTGAAAAGTCCGGCAAGCTCGGATTCGAACGTTCTTTTGTCTCCGTAAATTTCGGATATAAAGAACTGAACTTTCTTTGCTGTGTCAAGTGATTCCTTGTTTGATTTTGAGCGCATTAACGCAATTATGCCAACTAAAGTTAGCAAAAAACCGATAATTGCTATTGAAAACAGCGCTGTATGAGAGGAAATTCCCAAAATAATTCCCGATGCAAAAAGAAGAAATCCGATGAGCAAGGTGACAAGTCCGCCGTGCGACGACGAGCCTTTTACCCCCGATAGCTTCATGGAGTACTCGTCGATTTCACTGACAGATGGCTCACGCAGGAAGGGGGAATCTGCTTTTTTCTCGGGTGCGGAATAAAAATCAGCCTTGTTTTCGGCAATTCTTTTTGAAAGAGCCGCCATTCTTTCGCATTCTGCGGCATCTGTTCCTGCCTTGAAAAATTCCTTAAGCGATGAAAGCTCGTGATTTTCACCGATACTCAGAAGCTCTTGCTTCAGTCTTTTTAGCTCGGACTCACTTTCGGCTGCTGCCGCTATCTCGGAATTTGAGGGAAGCTTTTTTGCGAAAAATTCACCGAGCTTTTCTTCACGCGCCTCGTCGTTTTTTAAAGCACCGAGCATTTGAGCGTATTGAATCTCATAGCCGCGCCTCTCGTTTTCAAGCATTTCACGTCGCTCCTTTGCGAGAACGACTTCTTTTTTTGCCTTTATATCCTGTATTTTTTCGGCAGCGTTTGCGATTTCCTTTTCAATATCGCTTGCCGTATCTTTTCTTTCGTTAAGTCTCTTTATTTCGTCTTCTATTTCGCTGATTTCACGCTTTAAATCCTGAATTTCGCCCGCTCCGCCTTTTTTCTGATAGAAGCGTCTTCGGTCATCAAGAAGCTTTATCGCAGCATCAAATCCGCCAATGTCACCCTCTGTACCGACCAGGTTTGAAAGCTTTGCGGAAATCGACTGATTGGTGTTTTTACCCGAGAGATTTTTTTCGGAGAGAAATACCGTTCTCTCAAAGCCGTCGGCATCAATTCCGAAAAGCTCCTCACCGAGAGAAGATGTGTAATCGCCCGAAATACTGCCGGTGTCGAGGTCGTAAAGCAAAAACGTGTCGTCCGTGCCTTTTGTCTGGAAGCTTCTTTCTATTCTGTAAGTTTTTCCGTTAGCCTCAAAAATAAGCCAACCGCCAAAGGCTCCGCCCTGCCAGGGAATATACTTCTTCCTGTCGTTTTCGTCAAGGCTCTGGCGTCTGGTTTCGTCAAAGCCGTAAAGCATGGCTTTTATGAACACGGTAAGCGTGGTTTTTCCATATCCGTTGTCCTCTATGAAAGCGTTAAGTCCGTCTGAAAAGACGCGTCTGTATTTGGAGAGCTTGCCGAAATTTTCTACGTACAGTTCTTTGATTTTCATATAAGCCCTCCTTTATTCGTCAAACGCTTCGCCCATAAGAGCCGAAAGTCCGCAGTGTATTATTTTTTCCTTTTCCTCGTCGGCGAGGGTCTCGTCGGCAAGGCAAAGTCTTATGAATTCGCCCTTTAAGGACTTGTCGTACCTGTAGTCTTCTGTACGAGTCAGAAGCTTGCTCGAATCCTTGATTTCAAAATAATAAAATTTATCCGAGAAGCTCCTTTTCAGAAAGTCCTTGTCGCAACGCAGCTCAAGCTCTCTTTCTCCGACGAAATTGATTCGAACGAGGTTTTCCCCGGGCTCGTCTTTAAGAGCCTCTCTAATAAGAGCTTCAACGTCGTGAGTACGCATAGCTCCGCTTATATCAACGTTCTTTATGACGAGCTTCCTTTTTGCGAAAGGAATAAACTTGTGCATAACGGAGCTTTCGGTAATGCTTACGAGAGAAAATCCAAGCTCGCCCGTCTCGTCAAAGCCTCGTCCCTCGGGAGCGCCCGAGTAAGCGTACGTTCCGCGCTTATCAATAGCGCCTGACGAATAGGTATGATAATGTCCGAGCGCAAGGTAATCTATATTCTTTCCCTCGGCATCACGAAGCCCTATAACTCCGCCCTCACGGCTTTTCTCACGAAGCTCACCGTGAAGAACGACTACGTTTTTATCGCCCGCACTCAGCGTAAGCGTGTCAAACATATCGGGTGAGGTCTCGCTTCTTCCCGCAACCGTGATGTTTCCGAGCTTGAAATAGGTCCATTCCGCGCCGAAAATAAAGAGATTTTTAGGAATAGCCTCGCCCGAGCTTAAAAGTAGATTTCTCTCGTGGTTTCCGGGGAGATAGAAGAAAGCTATGCTCTCGGCTCTCTCGATAATTGCGAGCGCGGAGTCAAGCTCCTTTCTCGTTATCTTTTCGCTGTCAAAAAGGTCGCCTGCGATAATCATAGCCGAAGCACCGAGGTTCATTCCCTCGCGGCACATTCTGAAAAAGCTTTCGGTGATTTCTTTCCTTCTTGAAGCCACCTTTGAAGAGGGAAGACGCGCCGTGAGCTTTGAGGCTAAATGTATATCCGACGTATGTATGATTTTCATTTTATTTCTCCCTTCTGTATTCGGTAGGCGTCATTCCGTATTTTGCTGAAAATACCTTTGAGAAATAGGATTGGTCGGAAAATCCGCAAGCCAAGGCTATCTCGTTTATTGTGCTGTCGTCATTCTCGAGCATTTTCTTCGACCTTTTCAGTCGCATATCGGTAAGATAAGTGTTGACCGTGGTTGAAAATTCCTTTTTGAATGCCGAAAGAACGGTCGATTTCGAGTAGCCCACGGCATCACAGATATCCTTTACAGTTATATGCTCGGTAAAATTCTCCGAAATATATCGCATAGTCAACTGACCTATCGTAGCCTTCGTAGAGGTTACAGCATTTGAAAGCGTGAGATAGCTTGCGCAGACCGTCATAATGTTGACGTAGGATTTTATCATATCGTTTTTTACAGAGGGAATTGAGGCGCATATCTCTCTTGCCTCAAAATCCTTCTTGCCTAATTTCGCAAGCGCTATAAGCATAGGGTCTATGCCCTCGCCCTCGACTCTCACTTGCCCCATCATAAGAAAGCCCGTAAGAACGCCAAAATTATAAAGAGGGCTTATCGCCTCAACGAGATTATGCCTGCATCTGTAAATGATAGGCTCTCCCGATTTTAAAACCTGCTCGCAAACACTTCTGTCGCACCTATGGCACGACTCAAGCTCGCGCTCGCTTTTGCGTTGAATGTACGAGCAGAATCCAAGCTTTTCCTCGGGATATGCGGCAATCTCTTCAAAATTCGTATTATGCAGAGATATTCTGAAGCCTGATATCGCATAAAGCTCTCTGAGTATTGAAATGATTTTTTCCTTGTTCATAACTTCAACTTCCGGAATTGAATTTGTAAAATATTAAAGAAAACGCACTATTATACAAATTATTATACTATTTTACCTTGCAATTGTCAATAGAACAATTTAAAATATATACGTAGCATATAAAAGAATTTTCTTTTTTTGAGAAAACGGAGATTTTATGGAATATTGCATAGGAGTTGACCTCGGCGGTACGAGCATTAAAGTCGGTATCGTTGATAAAAGAAACGTAAAAATCATAAATTCGGGAAGTATCCCTACGAAAGCTCCGAGAGCTGCCGAGGATATTTCAAAGGATATAGTCAGACTTATAAACGGTCTTCTTGATGAGTGCGGGTACAGTATCAAGGATGCGCTTTGGATAGGCGTCGCAACACCCGGGATAGTTAAAAACGGCACCGTTATTTCGGCGGCTAATCTCGGTTGGAGTAACGTTCCGTTCGGAATGCTTCTTTCGAGAATGCTCGGAAGACCCGTTTTTCTTGCCAATGATGCAAACGCTGCCGCATACGCAGAGGCTATCGCGGGCGTAGGAAAGGGGAGGTCAACTCTCGCTATACTCACGCTTGGAACGGGAGTTGGCGGCGGTCTCGTTATAAACGGAAAAATATTCGACGGATTTAACGGCTTTGCGGCTGAAATCGGTCATATGGTGATAAACGCGGAGGGAAGAGCGTGCGCCTGCGGAAAGCGCGGATGCCTTGAGGCGTATTGCTCGGCAACCGCTCTCGTAAAGGAAAGCCGACGCATAATGGGGCTTTACCGTGACAGTCTTATGTGGCAAATGTGCGACGGGGACGTGTCAAAACTAACAGCAAAAATGCCCTTTGACGCTAAGGCGGCAGGAGACGTTGCCGCAAGCCTTGTCGTAGATGATTTTATAGAAAATCTCGCTGTTGGAATTTCCAACGTAATCAATATTTTTCAGCCCTCAGTCATTTGCATCGGCGGTGGAATCTCCGGGCAGGGAGATGCCTTGATGAAGCCTCTCTCGGATAGGGTTGAAAGACTTTCGTTCGGGCTTGCGCAGGGAAGAACCAAGGTAACCGTGGCTAAATTCAAAAACGATGCGGGTATTATAGGAGCGTCGCTGCTCGGCTTGCAGGAAAAGGATAGAAAGAATATGAGCTTTGCCGAAAAAATAAGCACTCATTTTAAAATAGAGGGTGAAATCGTATCCGCCGCTCCTTACGGAAACGGGCATATCAACGATACGTTTCTCATAAAAACGAGAGTAAACGGCGGCGATAGGCAATACATATTGCAGCGTATAAATAAAAACGTCTTTAAGGACCCCGAAAGTCTTATGAAAAATTTTGCCGTAATTACGGAATATCTTTCGGGCGTAATAGAAAAGGCGGGAGGAGATGCCGATAGGGAAACGCTTAGTCTTGTAAAGACCTTTGACGGTAAGAATTACCTCTTGACGCCCGACGGGGACTTCTGGAGAATGATGCCGTATATAACCGACAGCGTTTGTTACGATAAGGTAGAGCGCCCCGAGCAGTTTTACGAAAGCGCCGTCGCATTTGGCAGATTCCAGCGTATGCTTGAGGGATTCCCGGCAGAAACTCTATATGAAACCATACCGAATTTCCATAATACCCCAGATAGATATAATAAGCTTATGGAAGAGGTAAAAAGCAATAAGCTGAAAAGGCTCTCGTCGGCTCTTCCCGAGGTTGAGTTTGCAAAGGAGAGAGAGGAGTTTTGTAAGACGCTCGAGGTAGAGCGTAGAGAGGGAAGGCTTCCTATCAGGGTTACACATAACGACACGAAGCTTAATAACATACTGTTTGATAAAAACACGGATAAGCCCATATGCGTGATAGATCTTGATACTATAATGCCGGGATATTCGGTAAACGATTTCGGAGATTCGATAAGATTCGGAGCCTCTACCGCCTCAGAGGATGAGAGAAATCTTGACCTCGTGGATTTTGATATAGAGCTTTACGAGCTTTACGTTAAGGGCTTTATCGAGGGCTCCGGCGGAGCACTTACTGAGGGCGAGCTTAAGATGCTTCCCATAGGCGCGATTATGATGACACTTGAGTGCGGTATGAGATTCCTTACCGACTATCTTGCAGGAGATACTTACTTCAAAACAAGCCGTCCGGGTCAGAATCTTGATAGAGCAAGAACGCAGTTCAAGCTCGTCGCTGAAATGGAAAAGAATCTAGATAAAATGCACGAAATTGTAAATAAATATAGTCGAAAGGTGTAAAAAATGATTAAAATTTACTATTCAAAGAATAAAGAAGAAGCAGGAATGAAAGCGGCGCGCTGCGTAGCCGAAATCGTAAATAGGAAAAAGAATGCGGTGCTTGGTCTTGCTACGGGCTCCTCTCCCGAGGATATGTATCTTGAGCTTGCGGCGATGTATCAGCGCGGTGAGGTTTCTTTCCGCGACGTAAGAAGCATAAATCTTGATGAGTATATCGGGCTTGACAAAAATCACGACCAAAGCTATGCGTATTTTATGCGCCACCACCTCTTTGATAAGGTGGATATTGATATAAAAAATACTTATTTGCCTAATGGACTTGAAGCCGATTATGAGTACGAGTGCCGCCGTTACGATGAGCTTTTCAACTCTCTTGGCGGAGTTGACGTTCAAGTGCTGGGAATAGGTCTTAACGGGCATATCGGCTTTAACGAGCCGTCGGACTCCTTTACCGTTGGCACGTCAGCCGTAAGGCTTACCGATTCCACTATAAAAGCGAATTCAAGATTCTTTGAATCCGAAACGGACGTGCCAACTATGGCATTCTCTATGGGTATAGGTCAGATTATGGAGGCAAAGAAGATAATTCTTCTTGCAAATGGTGAGGCAAAAGCAGAAATACTTGAGCGCGCTCTTTTCGGTCCGGTTACACCAAAAGTTCCTGCGTCAATCCTGCGCTTCGCAAAGGACGTAGAGGTATATGCCGACGAAAAAGCGCTTTCGGTAATACTCGAAAAGCATTCGGAAAACGTAATACGGTAAATTTCAGTGCGGGTTGACCGAAGGGTAAGGTCAGCCCGCGTTTTATGTTTGAAGAAGCTTTTAGTTTTTACCCGATATGCTCCATTCTGAAAATATTTTTTAAAAAGTTTTATAAATGTTAACACAAACCGCAAAAAATATGTTATACTTATTTGTAGTGTGAATATTTTGAAGGGAGACGCTGTATGTTCGGTTACGTAAAGCCAAATCACGCTGAGCTTTTGGTAAAGGAATACGAATTTTACAAGGCCGTGTACTGCGGTGTCTGCCGTTCTCTGAAAAAATGCACGGGTACTTTTTCAAACGTTCTTCATAGCTATGACAGTGTGTTTCTGGCGCTCGTGAGAATGTTATATATTCCCGATTCGCAGATAGGCAGAGAAAAGCGCAGGTGCATAGCGCACCCCATAAAGCGCAAAAATATGCTAAAGCGTAACGACGCCACCGATTACACCGCAAAGGCATTTGCGATTTTAACCTATTATAAAATCAAGGACGATATATCCGACGAAAAGCTTTTAAAGAAAATGGCAACGGGTATCTTGAATCCGATATTTGCTTCCGCGAAGAATAAGGCTTCAATGAAAGAGCTTGCCGATACCTGCCGTGAAAAGCTTAATGCTATAACCGAGCTTGAGAAAAAGAAAACGGCAAGCGTAGATGAGCCCGCAAAGCTTTTCGGAGAGCTGCTCGGAGCGGTATTTTCGGGAGAGCTTTCGGGTGACGATAAGCTCATAACCTATACGCTCGGCTTCCACCTCGGTAAGTTTATTTACGCTGCCGATGCGGCGGAGGACTATGATAAGGACAGGCGCCGGGGTAGCTATAACCCTTACGTTGAAATGTACGGTGGGGCGGAGCTGTCCGACGAAAATAAAAGCACTATAAAATGCGCTCTCTTGCTCGAATGCAAAAAAATAGAATCGGCGGTAAATCTTTTGCCGTTCGGCAGACGCGCGATAATTGAGAACATAATAAACAATATAATATATCTTGGACTTCCGAAGAGAATCGAATTTCTTGACGCCAAGGGCAGCGAGGATTCGGCAGCGGAAGAAGAGGGAAAGGTTTCAAAATGAGTAAACATACACACAAGGATCCCTTTGAGGTACTCGGCATACAAAGAGGAGCTACCGACGAAGAGGTAAAGAATGCGTACAGAGCTCTTGCGAGAAAGTATCATCCCGATAATTACGATGACGGCAATCCTTTAAAAGAGCTTGCGAACGAAAAAATGCAGGAGATTAACACTGCGTACGATGAAATTCAGGAGATGCGCTCGTCTAACAAGGACGCATATCGCGGAAATAATACCTATTATCAGAATTACAGCGGAAGCAATTCGGGCTCGGGCGACCCTATATACGCAGAAATACGCACCGATATAAACAAACATCGCTTTGCAGACGCTGAAAGAAAGCTTCTCGATATTCCGTTCGCTTCAAGACCTGCGGAGTGGCATTATCTTATGTGCCTTGTCCTTATGAGCAGAAATAACGTAGGGGACGCTATGCGTGAGCTTGAGGTTGCTTGCAATATGGAGCCTGCTAACGCAGAATACCAGAGAGCAAAGGAAATGTTTAATACCAATGCGCGCGGATACGGAAGCACGTATTACGGCTCAGCGTCGGGCGGAAGCTACCGCAGGAGAACAAGCAGCGACGAGGCTTGTGACTGCTGTGCTAACCTTATCTGTCTTGACTGCCTTTGCGAGTGCATGGGCGGTGACCTTATAGCCTGCTGCTAAAGCTATGAAACAGACTAAAAAAATAACCATCAGCGCTATGTGTATTGCGCTCGGGGTTTTGTTTATGGCGCTTGGCTTCTTTATAGAGGTTCTCGATTTGACCGTGGCTGCGCTGTGCTCCTGCCTTATGGCGTTCGTCTTTATAGAGGTAGGCGATAAATACGCTATTGCCGTTTGGCTTGCGACGTCGATTCTCGGACTCGTATTCTTTACCGGGAGTCTCGTATGGGTTACCTACCTTTTGATTTTCGGTATCTACCCCATACTCAAGGCGTATATAGAGAAGCTTAAGCGTCCGTTCTGGATACCGCTTAAGCTTGCGCTCTTTACCGTCTCTGCGCTTATCGTTATTCTTGCCTCGGAGCTTTTGCTCGGAATTCCTTTCTTTGGGGATACCGCGGGAATTCCTTTCTTTGAAAGTCATACAGACTTATTCAAGGTAATCGTTGTTATAGGTCTGATACTAGCTCTTTACGTTTACGATATCTTTATGACCGTAATGATAAGAGCCTATTTTTCGAGCTTCCGCAAGAGAGTTCAAAGCTTGTTGAAATAATCGAATGCGGAGTTCTTAAAACGCATTTTGTTCAAAATGTAAACTAAAGTATTAAAAAGGAAATAAAAATGACGAAAGTTGGATTTGTTTCTCTCGGTTGCTCTAAAAATTTGGTTGATACCGAGGTTATGCTTCGTACGCTTCACGATGCGGGCTTTGAATTAACGCCCGATGAGGCCGAGGCTGAAATAATCGTTATAAATACCTGTGGCTTCATAGAGAGCGCAAAGCAGGAGGCTATTGACAATATACTTGATTTGTCGGCTCTTAAAGCGGAGGGAAAATGCAAGTATATTATAGCGACGGGCTGCCTCGTTGAAAGATATCGGGAAGAGGTAATGAAAGAGCTTCCCGAGGTTGACGCGCTTATAGGAGTCGGAAGTCTTTCTCATATTGCCGAGGCATGCGAAGCTGTTATGAGGGGCGAAAAGTACGTATCCTTTGACGACAAGGAAAAATCGAAGCTCGGGGGGGAGAGAATTCTTACCACCGAAGAGCATACGGCTTATCTCAAGGTCGCCGAGGGGTGTGACAATAAGTGTACCTACTGCGCAATACCTCTTATAAGAGGTAAGATGCGTTCAAGAAGCATCGAGGATATAGTTAATGAGGCAAAGGACCTCGAGGCACTTGGCGTTAAGGAGCTTAACCTTATAGCGCAGGACACATCACGTTACGGACTCGATTTATACGGAGAGTACAGTCTTGCAAAGCTCGTCAGAGCAATATGCGATAATACGTCTATACCGTGGATAAGGCTTCTTTATTGCTACCCCGATAAAATTACCGACGAGCTTATAGAAGAGATGCGTACTAACGACAGACTTCTTAAATATATGGATATCCCGATTCAGCACATATCCGATAAGGTGCTTTTGGGAATGAACCGCCACGGCGGCTCGGAGCTTATAAGAAGCACTGTAAAGAAGCTTCGTGAAAGAGTTCCCGGAATAGTTTTGAGAACTACGGCTATGGTTGGCTTCCCCGGTGAGACCGAGGAGGATTTCGCAGAGCTTTGCGAGTTCTTAAAGGAAGCTAAGTTTGAGCATTTCGGCGCGTTTACATATTCTGCCGAGGAGGGTACTGTTGCGGCGACCTTTGAGGAAACCGCAGACCCCCAGACGAAGCAGGACAGATACGATATTCTTATGCAAACCCAGCTCACGATAAACGAGGATATCATAGAAAAGCAGGTAGGCAAGACTCTTACCGTGCTTTGCGACGGATTTGATACCATAGCGGATATCTACTACGGCAGAACGTATGCCGATGCTCCCGACGTTGACGGAAGAGTATATTTCAAATCGGTAAAAAGAGTTAATCCGGGTGACTTTGTAGAGGTTGAAATTCACGAGGCTCTCGATTATGATTTAGTCGGTCAAGCTGTAAAATAATAAGACGATAAGGAGAAAGACAATGAAAAAATCACCTATTCTGAACGTACCAAATATTCTTTCATTTATAAGAGTACTTTTAGTGCCCGTATTTGTGGCTACTATCCTCTTTATGAAGAACGTAAAAATCTGGGGCTTTATAGTTCCCGCGGTAGTTTATGCTCTTACCGCTCTTACGGATATGCTCGACGGTAAGATAGCGAGAAAATACAATCTCGTTACCGACTTCGGCAAATTCATTGACCCCCTCGCAGATAAGTTTATGGTTCTCGGCTCAATGCTCGCAATACTTGCGTGGATGTTTGAGAGAGGTCAGCATACTCAGGGTATGATATTCGTATGGCTTGTCCTTGTAATTCTGTTCCGTGAGCTTGCCGTAACCAGCTTAAGACTCGTTGTTGCAGGCAAAAAGGTAAAGGTTGACCTTGCGGCAAATATGATGGGTAAGCTTAAAACGGTTTCGCAGATGGTAGGCACGGTGCTTATCATTATAGAGCCTCTTATCTTCGGTAATAATCACGTTATGTCCTACGTATGTATGGCAGTTATGGCGTTTACGACGATAGTTTCCGGCTGGAATTATCTTATGGGCTATCTTCCTCATATCGTGGCAAGCGAGGAATAAGCTGCCGGAATAAAAACGAGATAGATATTGCATTTTGTCATTTTTTGCCTATTTGTTTTTTTCTTCTTTGTGAATAACTTTCTTTTCTTTTGTGGAAAATACAAGCAGTATTTCATATGAAAGGAAAGTTAAATTCAAAATGGAAAAGAAATTTAAGTTCAGTGACAAAAACGCAGTTTCCAAGATAGTTTATCTTACGGTGATTGCAATACTCTGCGTCAGCGCTATCGTTATCGGTATCGTTGCGGCAAACAGCAGAAAGAAAACCGAGACGCCCGAGGAGCCTGACACAAATCAGGGAACAAACGATGAAACGAACAGCGGAAATAACAACCAGGGCTCAACCGACGACAGCGGTAATAAAGAGGAGAACAAAACGCCCACCCTTACCTTTGTAAGCCCCGTGACAGGAACTGTAATCAAATCTCACAGCACCACGGTTCCCGTATTTTCTAACACTCTCGACGAGTGGAGAATCCACACAGGCCTTGACATTTCCACCGAAGACGGAGCAGCGGTATCCGCTGCGGCAGACGGAGAGGTAACGAACGTCTATAACGACCCAATGCTAGGTCAGACTATCGAAATCACTCATAGCGACACTCATAAGAGCTATTACTCGAATCTTTCCAGAGAAAATATCGAGTGTGCCGTTGGAGATAAGGTCACGGGCGGTACAGTCATCGGCTACGTAGGAGATACAACAATCTCCGAGCTTGCCGACGAGCCTCATCTTCACTTTGAAATGAAGGTGTCGGGAGCATCGGTAAATCCTCTTGATTATTTCACCGAGGAGTCGAAGCTTGCATCACTCGGTATCGTATCGGGTGAGGAATCTGAGGTATAATTTTTAGTACTCGGCAAATATTTTAAGCCAAGCGAGATGGGGAAGCAAGAACAACTCTTGTTTTCCCATTTTTTATTTTTCGTCTAAATAGAGCGTCCGCAATTTGTAAATTTAGCTTGATTTTTGTCTTAGTATGTGTTAAAATAAGATATTATA
This sequence comes from Clostridia bacterium, assembly GCA_017462485.1. Lineage (GTDB taxonomy): Bacteria > Bacillota > Clostridia > Oscillospirales > CAG-272 > UBA1740. The sequence continues at coordinate 22,614 of JAFTRA010000049.1, forward strand.
AATTTATGTCTTTTCAAAGAAAGGAAAATTAAAATGACTAATATTGCAATACTTGGCTTCGGTGTCGTAGGAAGCGGAGTCGCAAAGCTTATTACCGATAATAAGAATGAGGTTGCGAAGCTCGGCGGTGACGAAATCAATATAAAATACATTCTCGACTTGAGAGATTTTCCCGACTCTCCCTTTGCTGATAAGGTTATCCATAACTACGATAAAATAGTAAACGATCCCGAGATTTCGGTCGTTGTTGAGGTTATGGGCGGCTCTCATCCGGCTTACGAATATACGGTAGCGGCGCTTAAAGCGGGAAAGAGTGTTATTACCTCTAATAAAGAGGTGGTTGCTAACTTCGGTGACGAGTTCCTCGCACTTGCTAAGGAGTGTGGCGTATGCTATCGCTTTGAAGCATCTGTCGGCGGTGGAATACCCGTTATATCACCCATTATCTCTTGTATAAAGCACAATAAGGTTTCGGAGGTGCGCGGTATACTCAACGGAACGACTAACTATATTCTCACCCAGATGTTTACCTACGGTCAGAGCTTCGAGTCTGCCCTTAAAGATGCGCAGAAAAAGGGATATGCCGAGAGCAACCCCGATGCAGATATACTCGGTACCGACGCTTGCCGAAAGATAGCTATTTTGACGGCTCTCGTGTCGGAGAAGCTCGCCCCCGTGTCCGATATTCACACCGAGGGAATTACAAAAATACGTGATAACGACGTCAGCGCGGCAAACAAGATAGGAGCAACTATAAAGCTCGTCGGCAGAGGTATAATAAAGAACGGTAAGCCTATGGCTATGGTAGCTCCGTTTATCGTACCCACCGATATGCCCTTATCCCAGGTAAGCGGAGTTTATAACGCTGTCGAGGTAGTTGCGGAGCCTCTTGGAAACGTAATGTTCTACGGTCAGGGCGCAGGCGCGGGAGCTACGGCATCAGCAGTTGTCAGCGACCTTATGCAGATTATGACCACAGGTACGGCTTACCCGGCGCCCGTGTTCGAAAAGTGCGGAGACTTCGCTTCGTTTGATAACTTCTCGTGCAAGCGCTACCTTGCTCTCTCGAAGAGTGACGTCGAGGCTGTCTTAAAGACGCTTATCGAGAATTCCGACGTAATATACGACGGCGAGGACGAAGTTCAGCTCATCACGTCTGAAATGACGGAAGCCGAGCTTACCAAGATGCTTGGAGATACAAAGCCTCTTTCTCATATAAGAATGCTTTAATCAATTTGTAGATAAGAATACTTTAATAAATTCGTAAATGTAAAACAGAGAGGTAACGGTAAACGCCTTTATGAAGCACGTACCGCAGGCCTCTCTGTTTTTATTTGTTTTTGAGGAATATTATTCGTCTCTGATTTTGAGAGCGCTATTGATAGTTTTTACATAAGGTGATAAAAAAAGTTACCTTATGGAGCGTACTGTTAAGGACACCCATCTAGTTTTGAGCTTTCCTTTATTACGGCTGTAAGCGTAATTAGAGAGAGGAGAAAGAGCGTCGTGTCTATAATAAAGAGCGTTTGAGATATTTTTCCGAAAAGTCCTGCGGTAAAGAGTGTGAAAAAGGCAGTGGCATAAACAAACAGAAGCCTTTTCCCGAATAAATGCTCAAAAGAAACTCTTCCGTAATAGTACCAGCATAGAACCGTGGATATCGCAAAGGCGAGGATAGAGAATAGAAGTAAAAACGGTGCGCTGGCGCCTAAATAGCGGGAGAATATATCGGTTATTTCCTTTAAGCTTAAAAGACCCACGCCGTCATAACCGCCGAGAAGCACCGCAAAAGCGGTGAGAGGGCAGAGAAAGAGCGTGTCAAAGAAAACCTCTATAATGCCAAATACGCCTGCCGCCCTTGCTTCATCCGGGCTTGCTTCGTCGTATGGGGAGGCGGTGTCTTTTTCGGACTCTCTGTGCGAGGTGTGAGAAAAGGAAGAGGTGCCTGCTCCCGCTTCGTTGGAAAGAAGTCCTCTCGCAAAGCCTTCCTTTATGCCAGAGGCGCTGATAAATCCAAGCACTCCACCCGATATGCTACCGAAATTGAAGGCGTTTTTCATAACTGCCGAAATCACTTCCGCAAGCCTTTCAATTTCGCTCAAAATGATAATCAAGCACATACCCGTGTAAACTAAAGCGGCCGTGGGAATAATCAGCGCAACCGCCCCCTTTATACGCTCCTTGCCCAAAATACATATAATTACCGTAAAAACTATTATCGGTATAAATAAGAGTCTTGCTCTGGCAAAAAAAACAGTCTCGGCGCTGTCCCTTATAGCTTCGGCTTGGAAAACAGAGCCCATAAAAAACGCAAGTATAAGCGCAAGCGCGGCATACGTCTTGCCGATAAGCTTTCCAAAAGCTCCAAAGGCTCTTTCAAGAAGCCCTATAATGCCCTTACTGCTATGGCAGAGGGTGGAAAGGTACACCTCAGAGTATTTTATTACCGAGGAAAAAAGCGCTGAAGCGATGAGCCAAAAAACACTTCCCGCTCCGCCGATGGATATTCCCACGGCAACTCCAACTATGTTTCCGACACCGAGTGTTCCCGCAAGCGCAAGCATCAAAGAAACCACCGATTTTTTTGAATTTTTACCCGAAAATGCAAACTTAAGTGTTCTTTTTGGGTGCAAAATGAAAAAGAATTTAGTTTTAATTAGTAAATACGTACCGCTGGTTATTATTAAAAACGGCAAGAATGAAAGTAGTGACATAAAAAATCCTCCGCTAAAATTTATGCGGAGAATTTTTAAAATATGAAGGCTAATCCTTCATAAGCGCCGCTCGCTTTTTAATGCGTCGCTTAGAGGAGTAAATTAAATGACGAATTTAATGATAAAGAAAATAACAGCTCCGAGAAGAATTATGCCTGCCGCCCAAGAGGTTATTGTATCGAAGAGCTTCATTACCTTTGCTTCCTTTTCATCTTTAGCTCGGTCCTCTTCGGTTTCTTCGAGGTCCTCGGTGATTTCGAACTCTTCCTCGTCCTCTTTTTCGTCAATGCTGAAATCATACGTGCCGTCATTGATTTTCTCGGCTCTGTCCTTTGCCTCGGAAATAATGGAGTTCACAGTGTTTATAACCTGAATATCACCCGTATCTCCTCGAGTTAGGGCATCTCCGAGAGATTGGCAGGAATTTATGATTTCCTCATAGTCTCTTGATGCGGTCGCACGCTCTACCGTGTCCGCGCATTCGTCACATAAGCATTTTGGAGAGCCGTAAGCACTCATAGTTAAAATGGGAGCATCGTCGCGCTCAAGCATTCTTTTGCAGACGCAGCAATATTTAGCCATTCTTGTTTCCTCCGTTCTGTATTTCTCCGCGAAGTCCCGCGCGGAAGAACTTTAAATATTCTTCCCTGAGAGCCTGTCTTTCAGCCGTTTCCTCGGGGGTGAGCTCACGAGTCTTTGCGATTCTTCCGAGCTCGTTTATTCTGTCAATCTTTTTTCTGTCCATTTTAATCTCCGTTCTGCCGCTTTAAGCGGACACAAAAATTGTCTTTGAATCAGTTTAATAAAGGTTTATGATTTTTTTAATCCTTTTCGATAGGTAAAAAGCGAGGAGTATCTTTATCACGTCGGGAATTATATAGGGGATAACGCATACCGTGAGTGCGGCAATAAAGCCAGAGCCGCCCGAATAAACGTAGGAAAACCAAAGCGCTCCCGAAAGATATATGAAGACCATGGCTATGAAGGAATAAACAAGACCTTTTCTCTCGCCTTTTCCAAATGCCGCTTCAAGAGAAAGAAATATAAGAGAAGCCGGCGGAAATGCGATAATAAAGCCGCCGCTCGCGCCGAGGATATAACCGAATCCCGAGCCGAAGCCCGCAAAAACAGGAAGCCCTATGACGCCAAGCGCTACGTAAAGCGTAACCGAAGCTGCTCCCGAAGCACCGCCAAGGAGCATAAGCGCGAGAAAAATTCCGAAAATTTGCAAGGTCAAGGGAATAGGAAAGGGAATGGCAATCAGCGAGAAAACCGAAATCAGCGCTGCAAAAAGCGCTATATAAAGAATTTTCTTGATTTGCTTGATTCTCATTCGTCCGTCCTTTTCGTTATTCCTTACTTTCGTCTTTGCTTCGATAATATTTTAGTTCTTTTCGAGTACTTTCAATACATTATACATTACGGAAAAGTTTTTGTCAAGAAATATTGACTTTTTTAAAATAATAGGATATAATATTTAGGTTAAAGTAAAAGTTTTCTCCCGGAGGTTCGCTATGAAAGAAAAAATTTCGCTTGCTGGCGATTTGGGAAGCGGAAAAAGCACGGTGTCCGATATACTTATAAAAAGACTTGACGCGGAGTATTACTCTACGGGAAAAATCGTAAGAGCCGTAGCTGAAAAGCGCGGTATGACTGTCGTTGAGCTTAACAAGTATATGGAAACCCACCCGGAGCTTGATAAGGAAATTGACGATGGCTTGGTCGAGCTTTCTAAGGTGGACAGGCGTTTGATAATAGACTCAAGAATGGCTTGGCACTTTACCGAGGGTACTTTTAAGGTTTATCTTTCGGTTGATATTGAAACCAGTGCGCTTCGAATTATGGGAGCTAACCGCAAGGGAGAGCACGCTGCCTCTCTTGAAGAGACGGTAAGAGATACGAAGGCTCGCCGTGAGAGCGAGAAGAAGCGTTATCTCGAGCAGTACGGCGTGGATATCAAGGACTTGACCAATTACGACCTTATAGTAGATACCACGGTTGCTACTCCCGAAGAGGTCAGCGAGTGTATAGCAGAGAGCTTCGAGACGTGGCTTCGTGATAAGAGCTTTTCCAAAGCTTATATATCGACGGAAAGACTTAATTTCCCCGACGAAGAGCTGAATGCGGAGCTTATTGCGAGCCTTGCGGCAAGGCTTGAGGCGGGTGAGGAAATTCCATTTGCCGAAATTGTCTTGCACGACGGAGAGTTCTACGTAGTGTCGGGAGCAGAGTCCGCTATGGCGCATACCTTCTCATTTGCGCCCTTTATTCCCGCAAAGCTCGTAAAAGGCGAGCCTTCCGGAAAATTCGTTAAAATGAGAAATTCACTTTGATTTTATAAACGGAGAATTGCTATGTTAAAATTAAAGAAAAAGACGGCGTCTCTTCTTTCAGAAGCGGTTGAAAAGCTTTTTGGCGAGGGGCTTCTTTCATCTGATGAAATATTTGAAATGCTTGAGTATCCCCCGGATAGAAGCATGGGAGATATTGCTTTGCCCTGCTTCCGTCTTTCGAAGGCTTTAAGAAAAGCGCCCCCCGTAATAGCTTCATCGCTCGCTACTGAAATTTCCTGCGATGAGTTTTCCGAAATAAACGCTATGGGCGGATATCTTAACTTCAAAATAAGCCCTACTGCTTTTGCGGCAAGAGTTGTATCCGATATTGATGCGTCGGGTGATAAGTACGGCTCTCCTATGACGGGAGAGGGAAAGACGGTTGTTCTCGACTATTCGTCTCCCAACGTTGCAAAGCCCTTCCATATAGGTCACCTCGGTACGACGGTTATAGGTCATTCCTTGAAGCTTCTTCACGAGTTTGCGGGATATAAATGCGTAGGCATAAACTACCTCGGAGACTGGGGAACTCAGTTCGGTAAGCTTATAGTAGCTTATAAGAGGTGGGGAAATAAAGAGGTAATAGAAGAGGGCGGCGTTGACGAGCTTGTAAAGCTTTACGTCAAGATAAACAACGCTATAAAGGAAGAAGAGGAAGCGAGCCTTTTAAAAAATCCCGACGCAAAAGCGTCATCGGCTCTCGGTGACGAGTCCCGTAAGGAGTTTACGAAGCTCGAGCACGGCGACGAGGAAAACCTTGAGCTTTGGCGCTGGTTCGTATCCGTCAGCCTTGCGGAGTATGAGAAAACATATAAGATGCTCGGCATAAGCTTCGATAGCTATAAGGGAGAGTCCTTCTACACCGATAAAATGCCAGCCCAGGTTGAAAAGCTTCGCAATATGGGACTTCTTGAAATAGACGACGGCGCATCAATAGTAAACCTCGATAAATGGAATATGCCCGTATGCCTTATACTCAAGCGTGACGGTTCAACCCTCTATCCCACAAGAGATATAGCGGCAGCGGTTTACCGCAAGGGCGAGTATAACTTCGATAAAGCAATTTACGTAACGAGCGCAGCGCAGTCGCTTCATTTTGCGCAGTGGTTCAAGGTCGTGGAGCTTATGGGCTACGATTGGTACGATAAGCTCGTTCACGTGCCTTACGGAACTGTAAGCATCAACGGAGCAAAGCTTGCGACGAGAACGGGTAACGTAATACTTCTCCGTGACCTCTTCGACGAGGCAATAAAGAGAGTTTACGAGATAACCAAGGAGAAGCATCCCGACGAGGCTGAATGCCGTGAAATTTCCGAAAAGGTCGGTGTTGGCGCGGTAATCTTCTACTATCTCTCGAATAACAGAATCAGAGATATCAACTTCGTTATGGAGGAGGCTCTGTCCTTTGACGGTAACACGGGCCCCTACGTTCAGTACACCTATGCGCGTACCTGCTCGATTCTTGAGAAGGCAGGGGAAAAGGGCAAGATGACCGACGCTCCTCTTACCGAGGTTGAGTTCGAGCTTGCGAAAACGCTCTCAATCTTCCCCGAGAGAATCAAGAGCGCTATTGCGGACTATGAGCCGAGCGTTGTAACGAGATATATTCTCGACCTTGCAGCAGCGTTTAACCGCTTCTATCACGACTGCAAAATTGCAGCCTGCGAGGACGAAAAGCTTCGTTCAAGCCGTCTTGCTTTGACTGCGGCAACCAGTCAGGTGCTTAAGACCGCATTAAAGCTTATCTGTATGCAAACACCTGAAAAAATTTAATAAATGTTAACAAATATTTGCATTTTGGTGCAAAAATACGAAATAAAGCAGGGAGAAAACAATGTCAGGACATTCAAAGTGGAACAATATTAAACACAAAAAAGAGAAGTCAGATGCCGCAAAGGCAAAAATCTTTACTAAGATAGGTAAGGAGATGGCGGTTGCCATAAAAGCAGGCGGACCCGACCCGAACAATAACAATAAGCTTCGTGACCTTATCGCAAAGGCTAAGGCAAACAACGTGCCTAACGACAATATTCAAAGAACTATCAAAAAGTTCACCGACAACAACGATATCAACTACGAGGAAATCACCTACGAGGGCTACGGCCCTTCGGGAGTTGCTATCATAGTTGAAACCTCTACCGATAACAGAAACCGTACCGCAGGAAACGTTCGCGCGGCGTTCAACAAGTATGGCGGAAATATGGGTCAGAGCGGCAGCGTTTCATTTATGTTTGAGGAAAAGGGCGTTATCACCATAGTTGACGAGGACGAGGAGATAGACGAGGATAAGATTATGGAGGATTCGCTCGAGTGCGGCGCAGAGGATATCAAGTGCGAAGAGGGCGAATATACCATTTATACCGACCCTGCCGAGCTTGACTCCGTAAGAGACGCAATCATCTCTCTCGGATATAAGATTGACACGGCTGACGTTGCAAAGGTTCCCTCGACCTACGTTGAGCTTACGAATGAGGAAGATATCGAGAATATGGAAAAAATGCTCGATAAGTTCAATGAGGACGACGACGTAAACGCAGTTTATCACAACTGGGATAACTAATTGAATAATTATAAAGCGCTGAGAGCGAGCCTTGATTTTAAGGTATGTTCTCGGCGTTTTATTGTATAATTATAAAAACTTTGCCAAGCATATTTACAAAACTCGAAAATTGTGATATAATGAAAATGCGAAACAAACCGAATATGGCATTAGGAGTATTTTTTTGTATGGGGGTACTCTGCCTTTTTGCGTCCGCAAAGATTTGAATTTGGTAAAAAGTACAAGTTCCGTCTTTGCGGATACGGATATTCTCCTATTTGTCAAAGGTTTGTTTCGCAGCAATAGGGGCTTGCGCTTTTTCGGTGCGTGACCTCGGTTGCGCACCTTTTTGTTTATGGGGGTATATACGTATGAATAAGTCCAAAAAGATTATAGATATTACCGGCGTAGAGCTTACGCCGGGGAAGCCTGACGTATGTCTCGGCAACGGGAAGTTGGGCTTTGAGTGTTGCTGTGACGAGTGCGACTATTATTTGATTTGTTTTCCGGACTTTGATTTGATAAACGAAGAAGAAATTGATGATACAGAAGTACATCAGCCAAGTAAACGGTACAAGATACGAATGAACCGTCTGTTCCGTGAGCGTGTTGGTAGCTCGTTTCTTCCGTTCCCCGAGGTAGATTGTGTTTATGAAAGAATACGAAGCAAGATTGTTGTAAAACTCAAGGTAAATGAGCTTTTGGATAAATGTAAAAAACGCAGACGAAGCAGATAAAAAGAAAAAATGCGAGAAATGCAGTAAAGTTTCTCGTATTTTTCTTTTTCATTTATATTATTTAAAATATGTTTTCTTGACAAAGGCATATCACGTATGTTAAAATAAAATAGATATAAATATCTATTTCCGAAAGGGGACAAATTATGGGAATTATTAAAGCTACGTTTAATGCTATCGGAGGAAATCTCGCTGACTCGTGGGCAGAGGTTATCGAGGCCGATAATATGAGCGATACCACCGTCTTTACAAAGGGCGTCAAGGTTCGTTCGGGTGACAAAAGAAATAACAATAAAAAGGGCACGGAGGACGTTATATCAAACGGCTCTGTAATTCACGTTTATCCCGGTCAGTTTATGCTTCTCGTTGAGGGCGGCAAGGTTATAGATTTTACCGCCGAGGAGGGATACTACAAGGTAGATAATTCCGCAGCTCCCTCGCTTTTTGCCGGGCAGTTCGGAAAGTCATTGATTGACGCATTCAAGCGTATCAAGTTTGGCGGAGTTCCGTCCTATTCGCAGAAAGCGTTCTTCGTGAATTTGCAGGAAATAAAGGGTATTAAGTTCGGAACGAGAACCCCCGTGAATTATTTTGACAGCTTCTATAACTCGGAGCTGTTCTTGCGTGCGCACGGTAATTATTCGATAAAGATTTCGGACCCCTTGAAGTTCTACACCGAGGCTATACCGAAAAATGCGAACAGAGTTGATATTGCCGATATTAACGAGCAGTATCTTTCCGAATTCCTCGAGGCTCTTACCGCCGCGATAAACAGAATGTCGGCAGACGGAATCAGAATTTCATACGTTGCGAGCAAATCGAGAGAGCTTTCGCAGTATATGGCAACAGAGCTTGATTCGGCTTGGCGTGAAATGCGCGGTATCGAGGTTCAGTCGGTAGGTATCGCAAGCGTTTCTTACGACGAGGAGTCGAAGGAGCTTATCAATATGCGTAACCGCGGTGCTATGCTAAGTGACGCCACCGTCAGAGAGGGCTACGTTCAGGGCTCGGTTGCGAGAGGTATAGAAGCGGCAGGCTCGAATTCCGCAGGCTCGGCTCAGGGCTTCTTCGGAGTCGGTATGGGAATGAGCGGCTCCGCAGGATTTATGGGCGCGGCTACCGAAACCAACCGTCGAGCTATGGAAAACGATGCCGCAAAGAAGGCTTCAGCTAATAGCTGGACTTGCGCTTGCGGAAATGAAAACACGGGCAAATTCTGTTCCGAGTGCGGAAAAGAGATGCCCTCAAAGAAAGAAAAATGGGTATGCTCCTGCGGCGCTGAAAACAGCGGAAAATTCTGCTCCGAGTGCGGAGCGGCAAAGCCTGCTTCCGAATGGGTATGCGAATGCGGAAACGTAAATTCGGCATCCTCTAAATTCTGCTCCGAGTGCGGAAAACGCAAGGCATAATAGGGCTTATGGACAAAACTGTAACCTATAAATGTCCGAACTGTGATGCCGGCTTACTCTTTGACCCGCCAAAGCAGAAATTCGTGTGCGAATTCTGCATATCCGAATTTACCGAAGAGGAGCTTCTCTCCAAGGAAGACGTCGGTGCAAGAGAGGAAGAAGAAAAGGAAAACGAAGAGTTTTCAAGTCGGATAAACGAATATAACTGCCCAAGCTGCGGCGCTGAAATTATCACTGACGCTAATACGGTTGCGGACACCTGCTTTTACTGTCACAATCCGATAGTTCTTTCGGCAAAGGTTTCGGGAAATCTCAAGCCGTCTAAAATAATTCCTTTCAAGTTTGATAAGGAAGAGGCAAAGAATATTTTCCTAAGATTCGCAAAGAAGAAAAAATTCACGCCAAAGGACTACGCAAGCGTTGAAAACGCTGAGAAAATCAGCGGAGTTTATTATCCATTCTGGGTGGTTGACGCTGATACGGTCGCAGATGCCGATTATAAGGCAAAAAATATAAGGACCTGGCGCGCGGGTAACTACCGTTATACCGAGGTTTCGCACTACGAGCTTATGCGCGGCGGAAATATTCATTTCGAGGATATAACAACCGCTGCGATAAGTGAAGAGGATAAGGAAATGCTCGAGGGCGTTTTACCTTACCCTATTGATTCGCATAAGGATTTTGCAATGCCTTATCTTCAAGGCTTCGTTGCGAAAAAGAAAAATATTGAAAGAGAAATGCTCACCCCCGAGGTTAGAGCGAAAATGGACTCATATGTGGCAGAGCTTCTTCGAAGAACTGTCAGAGGCTACGAGAGCGTTGACGAAAGAGGTCTTTGCGTTAAGGTCGGCAGCTCTCATTGGGAATACACTCTTATGCCGATTTGGATTTTAACCTATAAGCATAAGGATAAAAATTATACATACGCCATGAATGGCTATACGGGAAAGGTTTACGGCAAGCTTCCTTTAAGCATACCTAAGCTTCTTCTCCTTGCAGGAGGAGTGTTCCTTTTCTCGCTTGTCATTTGTATGCTGTTTGGCTTTTTTGCCTTATAGGAGGGTGTATGAAAAGCAAAATAATACTGTTTTTGTCAACTGTTATTTGCATAATTGCTCTATTTTGCCTAAATGCAAGCGCAGCGGAGAATAGATACAATGATTATGTGATAGATGACGGTGGGCTGCTTTCTTACAGTGAAGAGCTCGAAATCAGCGAAGCCTTAGCCGATGTTGAAGAGGCTACGGGAATATACGTTCGACTTTATTTACACAACTATGAATACACGCGTATAGATATATACGACTATCAACAAATAGCGGGCAAGAGCTTTGACAATCTCGTTCTTCTCGTCGTTTCCTACGAGTATGGCGAGTATTATTACGAGCTTTTTACAAATGGCTCGCCCGACGTGGATATAACCGACAGTGAGGCTGACAAAATTCTTGATAACAACGAGGTTTATGATAATATAAAATCGGGAAACCTATATGAAGGAATTTCAGCGTGCATTCCGCTTTTAAAAACGGCGCTTCTTGGAACACTCAGAAATGGCTTTTCGGAAGTTTTCGTTCCGTCGCTCATAATAGCGATTATAGTAGCCGTTGTAGCGTGTGTTATCGTAATAGCAAAATACAACAAAAAGCTACATTCACCGAGCTATCCGCTGGATAAATACGCAAGACTCGATTTGAACGTTTCGAAGGATACGTTTATTACGAGAACTGTCACCAGAGTCCGTGTCTCAAGTCCGTCAAGGCGAAGCGGAGGCGGTGGCGGCGGGCGAGGCGGCGGCTCAAGAGGCAGAAGATAGCAAAAATACCGAGGAAAAGGAGGAGCAAAGATGAGAGATTGCAAAAGAGCCGAATTTAAGCTTGTAAGCGAGTTTCAGCCGACCGGCGATCAGCCTGCAGCGATAGAAGCGCTTGTCAGCGGTCTTGAGGGCGGCGAACGCGCCCAGACTCTTATAGGAGTAACGGGCTCGGGTAAAACCTTTACTATGGCAAACGTCATAGCAAGACTCGGAAGACCTACTCTCGTTCTTGCTCATAACAAAACTCTTGCGGCGCAGCTTTGCACCGAATTCCGTGCGTTTTTCCCCGAAAACGCGGTAGAATATTTTGTTTCGTATTACGACTATTATCAGCCCGAGGCGTATATACCGGGTAAGGATATGTATATCGAAAAGGACGCTATGATAAACGACGAGATAGATATGCTCCGTCATAGCGCAACCTCGGCTCTTTTTGAGAGACGTGACGTCATCATCGTAGCCTCGGTATCCTGCATATACTCGCTTGGAGACCCGCTTGAATATCAGGATCTCTTGGTTTCCGTGCGTCCGGGTATGGAGATGTCGAGAGACGAGCTTCTGGCAAGACTTGTTTCAATAAGCTACGAGCGAAACGATATGAATTTCATCAGAGGAAAGTTCAGAGTCAGGGGCGATGTCGTCGAGATATACCCCGCAAGCAATCGTGACGAGGCTATCCGTGTTGAGTTTTTCGGTGATGAGATTGACAGAGTGTCGAAAATAAATACGATAACGGGTGAGGTTATCGAAAGACTTGCTTACGCTGCCGTCTTTCCCGCTACTCACTACGCCGTATCTGACGACAGACGCGAGGCGGCTCTTATGGAAATAGAGAGGGAGATGCGTGATCGTGTCGAATATTTCAAGGCTAATAATCAGCTCATCGAGGCTCAAAGAATAGAGGAGCGAACAAAATACGATATTGAAATGCTTCGTGAGGTAGGCTTCTGCTCGGGCGTAGAAAATTATTCGAGAGTGCTTTCGGGCAGACCAGCAGGCTCAACTCCTTACACGCTTCTTGATTATCTTCCCGATGATTATATTCTCTTCGTCGATGAGTCGCACGTAACTCTTCCGCAGGTACGAGGTATGAGCGGCGGTGACTATGCAAGAAAAAAGAACTTGATAGACTTCGGCTTCAGACTTCCGTCAGCGTTTGATAACAGACCGCTGTTCTTCGACGAATTCCTTGAAAAAATACGTCAAGTCGTTTTCGTCAGCGCAACGCCGGGGGACTTTGAGAGGGAAGAAAGCTCGAGTATGGTCGAGCAGCTTATACGTCCTACGGGGCTTATTGACCCCGAGGTTATCGTTCGTCCGATTGAGGGGCAGATAGATGACCTTATAGGTGAAATAAGAACAACTGTCGAGCGCGGTGAAAAGGTGCTTGTCACTACTATGACCACGAAAATGGCGGAAGACCTTACCGAGTATCTTGCGACGCACGGTATAAAGGTAAAATATATTCACCACCGAGTTGAAACCATTGAGAGAATGGAAATAATAAGAGACTTGCGTCTCGGAGAATTTGACGTTCTTATCGGAATAAACCTTTTGCGAGAGGGACTTGATATCCCTGAGGTGTCCCTTGTGGCTATTCTCGATGCGGATAAAGAGGGCTTTTTACGCAGTGAAACCTCTCTTATTCAGACGATAGGACGCTCGGCAAGAAACGTTAACGGACACGTTATAATGTATGCGGACAGTATTACACGCTCTATGAGGGGCGCAATTGATGAGACTAACCGCAGAAGAAAGATACAGATGGCTTATAACGAGGAGCACGGAATTACTCCCGAGAGCGTCAAGAAAAAGGTAATGGATATAATTGAGATAGGCAAGAAGCCCGAGGAAGAGAAGCGTAAGGATAAAAAGCTTACCAGACCCGAGCGTGAGAAGCTTATCGAAAAGCTTACGGCAGAAATGCGCGAGGCTGCCAAAATGCTTGAATTTGAAAAGGCAGCATTCTTGCGCGATAGGATAAGGGATTTGAAAACCACGAAATAATCCCCGGTCAAGAGAATACGACTTGTGAAGACTTGCGAATAATTTCGCTGTGTTCTTCGCCGAAGCTCTCTTGTTAACAGATAATAAAAACACAGGAAATAACGAAAAATGTCAAGAAATATTGTCATTAAGGGCGCAAAAGTTAATAATTTAAAGAATATTGATTTGACCATTCCAAGAGACAAGCTTGTGGTATTGACCGGTCTTTCGGGAAGCGGAAAATCTTCTCTTGCGTTTGATACTCTTTACGCCGAGGGGCATAGAAGATTCGTTGAGAGTCTCTCTACGTATGCGAGAATGTTTCTCGGTCAGATGGATAAGCCTGAGGTTGACCTTATCGAAGGTCTTTCTCCCTCAATTTCCATAGACCAGAAAACCACATCTAAAAACCCGAGGTCAACGGTTGGAACGGTTACCGAAATATACGACTATATAAGACTTTTGTACGCAAGAGTAGGTAAGCCTCACTGCCCGGTATGCGGAAAGGAAATTTCCCAGCAGTCGCAGGACCAGATAGTTGATAAAATTCTTTCTCTTGAAGAGGGCGAGCGTATTATGGTGCTTTCTCCTATCGTAAGGGCGGAGAAGGGTATGCACGAAAAGATTTTTGCCGATGCGCGAAAGAGCGGCTACGCAAGAGTCCGTGTTGACGGAAATATGTACTCTCTTGAAGAGGAGATAACTCTTGATAAAAATAAAAAGCACACGATAGATATAGTTGTAGACAGACTCGTTATCAAGGAGGATATTCGTTCGCGCCTTTCCGACTCGGTGGAGAGCGCCTTAAAGGCAAGCGGCGGTCTTGTAACCGTGGTTACAGTACCGAGAGGCGAGGGCGAGGAAAAAGAGCTTGAGTTTTCTCAAAAATACGCTTGCGAGGAGCACGGAATAAGCTTCTCAGAGCTTGAGCCGAGAATGTTTTCGTTTAACAATCCTATAGGCGCTTGCCCCGAATGCTCGGGAATTGGAAATATGCAGAGAATTTCCGTAAGAAAGCTTTTGCCTCATAAGGAGCTTTCGTTAAGAGATGGCGCAATAGCTGCTAACGGCTTTAAAACTATGACGGAGGATTCATGGACCGGTCCTCTTCTTGCCGAGGTCGGAAAGGACTACGGCTTCACGCTTGATACTCCGATTTCAGAGTTTTCCGAAAAAGCGCTCGACGTGCTTATGTACGGAACCCGTGACGGCAAAAAATATGACGTAGTACGTTACTTCGGCGGTGCGGGAAAGCGTCAGCTTGCTTCCTTTGACGGAATAGTTCATATAATCGAAAAGCGTATGCGTATGGCGGGCGGTGACTACTATCAGGAGTTCGTCGAAGAGGTAGCGTGTCCGAGGTGTCACGGCAGAAGGCTTTCGGATATGGTACTTGCGGTAACTGTCGGTGGACTCAATATTGACGAGCTTTGCAAGCTGCCCATTGGCAAAGCGATAGATTTCGTGAGCTCGCTTGAGTTTACCGAATCGGAGGCAAAAATCGCCAAAGAAATTATAAAGGAAATAAACGCGCGTCTTAACTTCCTTAAGAGTGTCGGACTCGATTATCTCAACCTTTCGAGAACGGCGGGTACTCTTTCGGGCGGAGAAGCGCAAAGAATACGACTTGCAACACAGATAGGCTCGGCTCTTACAGGAGTTCTTTATATACTCGACGAGCCAAGCATAGGTCTTCACCAAAGAGACAATGGAAAGCTTATCGGAACTCTCAAAAATTTGAGAGACTTAGGTAATACCGTTATCGTCGTTGAGCATGATGAGGATACTATGAGAGAGTCAGACTTCATAGTTGATATAGGGCCCGGCGCGGGTATTCACGGCGGTGAGGTCGTTGCCGTTGGTACGCCCGATGAGGTTGCGGGGTGCGAAAGCTCAATAACCGGCGCGTATCTTTCGGGAAGACGTAAGATAGAAGTCCCCTCTGTAAGACGCAAAGGAAACGGCAGCTTCTTAAAAATCATCGGCGCAGAGGAAAACAATCTGAAGAAGCTTAACGTGGATATTCCACTCGGATGCTTTATTGCCGTAACGGGTGTGTCTGGAAGTGGCAAATCCTCGCTCATAAACTCGGTTTTATACAATACTCTCGCAAGAGATTTGAACAGAGCTATCACTTATCCCGGAAAGGTTGAGCGCATAGAGGGACTCGAGCATCTTGATAAGGTAATAGCGATAGACCAAAGTCCGATAGGAAGAACTCCTCGTTCAAACCCCGCAACCTATACGGGACTCTTTACTGATATAAGAAACCTCTTCGCAAAAACGAGAGACGCAAAGGCGAGAGGCTTTGACGCAGGCAGATTCTCATTCAATATAAAGGGCGGAAGATGCGAGGCGTGCGAGGGTGACGGTGTTAAGTGCATCGAAATGAATTTCCTGCCCGACGTTTACGTTAAGTGCGACGTATGCCAGGGTAAAAGATACAACAGAGACACCCTCGATATAAAGTACAAGGGAAAGAATATATATGACGTTCTTGAGATGTCGGTTGAAGAGGGACTCTATTTCTTTGACGGACTTCCTCAGCTTCAAAGAAAGCTTCAGACGCTCTTTGACGTTGGACTCGGATATATAAAAATCGGTCAGTCCTCTACTACGCTTTCGGGCGGTGAGGCTCAAAGAGTTAAGCTTGCGACAGAGCTTTCCAAGCGCTCGACGGGTAAAACGATTTATATTCTCGATGAGCCTACGACGGGGCTTCACACCGAGGACGTGTCAAAGCTTATAGGTATTTTGCAGCGTCTTGCCGACGGCGGAAATACGGTGATAACGATAGAGCATAACCTTGACCTTATAAAGACGTGCGACTATATAATCGACCTTGGTCCAGAGGGAGGCGACGGAGGCGGAACGCTCGTTGCCAAAGGCACTCCCGAAGAGGTTGCGCAGTGCGAGAAATCTTACACGGGTCAGTTCCTTAAGGATAAATTAAAGTAAAGAAAGGAGCCAAAATGTATTTTGGCGCAATAAAGAAAAGCGATATAGCAAACGGAGAGGGAATCAGAACTACGCTCTTTGTGAGCGGGTGCAGAAACAAGTGCAAAAATTGCTTCAACCCTGAAACCTGGAGCTTTACCTACGGTAAACCGTTTACCGAAGAGGTGGCAGAGGAGGTGCTTGCCACATTTAAATCTCCGTTCGTTGCGGGACTTACCATTCTCGGCGGCGAGCCCATGGAGCCCGAAAATCAAAGAGAGCTCTTACCTCTCATCAGAGAATTTAAAAGAAGATACCCGGATAAAACGCTTTGGGTATATACGGGAAATCTATATGAAGAGCTTACGGCAGGCGTTGGAGAGCATTTTAAGTGCATAGACGTAACCGAGGAACTGCTTTCGTATATCGATATTCTGGTTGACGGAAGATATGAGGAAGAAAAGAAAAGCCTTGGAATACGCTTCCGCGGCTCTACCAATCAAAGAGTTATAGATATGAATAAAACCCGAAAAGAAAATAAGGTTGTAATCTGGGACGGCTGCAAGCAAGATAAGGTTTATAGTATAAAGTAACCTCTTTTAAAAATGCAGGTTTTGTAAACTATTATTCTCAAATTATATGCAAAAACGCATTTATCTTTTGAAAGGAACTCTAAAAATGACAAATATTAAAATAAAGAAACTCAACGAAGAAGCGATAATACCAACCTATGGAACTGAGTTTTCGGCGGGAGCAGACCTCTATATGCTCCCCGGCGAGTCGGTAACTATCAATCCGCACGAAACCGTTATGATACATACAGGTCTTGCTATGGAAATTCCCGAGGGATATGCAGGGCTAATCTTCGCAAGAAGCGGTCTTGCGTCAAAGAGAGGACTTGCGCCCGCAAACAAGGTTGGCGTGGTTGACCCCGATTACAGAGGCGAATTTATGGTTGCGCTACATAATCATACCGACGAGCCTAAGGTCGTTGATGGCGGTGAGCGTGTAGCCCAGCTCGTTATAGTTCCTTTCCTCAAGGCTTCTTTTGAAGAGGCTAGCGAGCTTTCAGACACCGTAAGAGGAGAGTGCGGCTTCGGCTCAACGGGTAAGAAGTAAGAGAGATTAACAAAAAGCGTTAATTACTTTTACGTGGCTTTTGACATTGAAGATATAATGAAAAAAGAAGCTACCTTGGCATATGCGTGATGTCCTTAACGGACAAATCGCGCATCGAGATAAATCCCTTGTGGGATTTTCGATATGTTGCTAACGCAACTCGATATGCCTACGGCTCGATATGTTTGCTCCGCAAACGAGGGATTTATCTCATATCGAATTGGAGCGTAGCGACAATATATCGAGCTTA
>JAFTRA010000007.1 GCA_017462485.1 Clostridia bacterium
CAAAGAGCAATCTGCGCTTGCTCGCTTATGCAAGCACAGACTCGCTTTGCTTGATTATCAGCCGACGATTTCTGCTCTAAATCAAGCGAGCACCAAATGCGCTTCGCACTAAGAATTCAGATTTTTTGACCCAAAAGTCCCCAAAAACCTTGGTACATCTGAATTCTTAATGACTCAGCCCCTTTTCCGTCCGAAAGACGATACAAAAAGCGTGAATTTATTTAAAAAGGCATTGACAATTGAAATCCCGGGTGATATACTCAAATCAATATTATATGCGTGCTGAAATAAAGCGTTTTTACGGAGCGAAAGATAGATGAAGATTGCGACAAGGGAAGATTTAGAATACTTTGACCGAATTGCCGAGGAAAGAAAGGCGAAAATACTTAATGCGCCCGACGAGCTGAAAATAAAGGGTAAAACCTATTACGTTTCTTCTGACGGAGATGATAATAACGATGGACTTTCGCCAAAATCAGCATGGAAAAGCCTTGTAAAAGCATCAAACGCAGAGCTGCGGGAGGGTGACGGAGTGCTGTTCAGAAGGGGCGATCTTTTCAGAGGAACGGTATATACGAAGCCCGGTGTCAGCTACGGTGCTTACGGTGAAGGTGATAAGCCTAAAATTTACTCGTGGGATAAGGATCTTGCAGATCCTGCTCTTTGGGAGCTTTATGACTCAGAGTGCAATATATGGCATCTTAAGGAAAAAATTCTCGATTGCGGTACGTTAGTTTTTAACGGCGGTGAGAAGCATTCATTTAAGCATATTCCGTCATATGTGCGCGGTAAATTCGTATGCCGTAATGACGAAAGCCGTGATTTCGTAATGTCAAAGGAGATGACCACAGACCTCGATATATATTGGTATTTCGTTGATAAAATGACGACGTTGCCTACCCTGAAAAACGGTAAGCCATATTCCGAAATGGAGGACGGCGATGAAGTGGGAGATCCGGGTATGGATAATTTCCCTGTGCCCGATCCGGTTGATGCTATGGGAGATCTTTATCTCAGATGCAATAACGGAAATCCGGGAGAAATTTTTGATTCTATCGAGGCTGTTTCAAGAAGATTCGGCTTTGTTGTCGGAGAGAACAATAACGTAAGAATAGATAATATATGTCTTAAATATACCGGCTGTCACTGTGTGGCAGCGACGGGAAAGCGTAATACGGGGCTTCACGTTTCAAACTGCGAAATGGGCTGGGTAGGCGGAGTTATACATCAGTATCTCGGTATAGATCCCAATTATCCCGAAGGCGGAAGAGGCTCTATAGGAAGATTTGGAAACTGCATCGAAATATACGGCGGCTGCGATTCATATACAGTCGAAAATTGCTATCTTTATCAGTGCTACGATGCCGGTATGACGCATCAGAGGACTACGGGCGGAGAAAAGGTTGAGATGACCAACGTTCTATATAAGGACAATCTCGTCGAGCGTTGCGTTTATTCTATTGAATATTTCCTTGATATGACCTGTGGCGACACCGAGAGCTATATGGATAATATAGAAATGTGCGGTAATATTCTGCGTTTTGCGGGATCCGGATGGGGGCAGCAGAGACACAATAAGCATACCCCAGCCCATATAAAAGGCTGGAGTTTTACGAACGTAGCCAGAAACTATCGCATTCACGACAATGTTTTTGATAGATCTGCCTATAGACTTCTCCATCTTGTTGCAAGCAAGGAGGAGCATTGTCCCGAAATGTACTCTAATACGTATATTCAGCACGACGGAGGACAGCTTGGGCAATACGGCGGAAACGAAAATGGCGAGCCGAAAATAGAAATATTTGACGATAACGCTGAAGTTAAAATTGAGAATGTTTTTGGAGAAAAGAACGCAAAAGTTTACATAATAAAGGAATAACGCAAAGCATATGAAGGTGCTGTCGCATTTAGGCAGAACCAAAAAAGAAAACGACCGCAGGCTAATAAACAGCCAAAACGGTCGTTTTTATTATCTGATTGTTATTATTCGATAAGCTCTATGTATTCAAGGTCCATTGATGGACAAAGGTCACCGACAACGTACCCCTCGAAAAGATTATCGGTGTCAATACCGCTTGTATCCTTGGCAAGCGCTTTTTCAACCTCTGCCGCAAGCGACTCGTAATCAAGCTCCGCAACCGTGGTGTAATTAACAACGCCTTTATCGTCAAGAATAAGCGTCATAGGATAAGTTCCGGGGCCGCCGAGTGCGGTATAATAGGTGTCGTAAGCGGCTCCCTCAACTCGAACGTCTCTTACGAAGAGCATCTTTGAGCCTTTAAGATTTTTATCAATATAAACCTCGGGTTCTTCCCAGCCCTCCGTACCGCTCGTATGAACGGTTACGACAACGACGTCTTTGTCAGCGTAATCGGATGCAACCTTATTGAATGCGGGAAGCTCCTTCTTGCAGCCTGAGCACCAAGTCCCCCAGAAATTGATAACCACGACTTTTCCGCGGAAATCTTCAACGTTGAAGTCACCCGTTCCGATATCGGTCGATATCTCGGGCTCTTCATAAATGAAATTGTAGTAAACGAGAGCGCCCGCAAGCGTTGAAACCATAAGAACTGCGGCAACGAGGCGGAGAATAAACACTCTTTTCTCACGCTTTTTGGTAATAACCGTCTTTTCTTCTTCGGTAGCCGCTTCCGGAATCTCATTCTCGGGGAGAATTATCTTCGAGCCCTTCCAGGAAATAGCTTTAGTGGGGCATACCGAAATGCATTCTCCGCAGCTTATGCATTCGTGGTCTCCGACGTGCTTGATATCAACCTTGCACTTTGCGTGGCAAAGTCCGCAGTCGATGCACTTGTTCTTTTCAAGCTTGATTCCGAGAATAGAAATTTTATTGAAAATACCGTAAAGAGCGCCAAGCGGGCAAATGAATCTGCAAAACAGTCGGTATATAAATACACAGCCCACGAGAATGCTTATCATAAGCGCAAACTTCCAGGTGAAGAGCGGTCCCAGCATCTCGAACATACCCGTGTTAGCAGGGTGAATGAGAAGCGAAATAGCGCCCCCAAGCGTACCTGCAGGACAGATATATTTGCAGAACGCGGGAAGAGGCATATCCTTGAACATATAAGCCAAGGGGATAATAACTACGAACAAAACGAGAAGAACGTATTTGAAGTATGATAAAATTCTCGTTACTCGGCTCTTTTTGAGCTTGGGTGTCTTAATTTTATGTAAAAGGTCTTGAATAAGACCGAACGGGCAAAGGAAACCGCATATCCACCTGCCGAACGTAATGCAGTAAAGAAGCATAATTCCGAACATATAGTAGGGAACGGTCTTTCCCGAAGAAGCGAGAGCGTTCTGCAGCGAGCCGAGTGGGCACGCTCCGACAGCGCCGGGGCAGGAATAGCAGTTAAGACCGGGAACGCAAGCGTTTTTTGAGTTACCCTTAAAAATGCTTCCCGTAGCGAAGCCCTTGATATTGGCATTTGTAAGAAGAGCGGCATATAGCTGAATAAGTCTTCTTTTAAAGGTGAGTTTAGGTTTTAAATTCTTTTCCATATCATCCAAGTCCTATACATTCCGTACAAATACGGACAGCCTTTCCGAGCACGTCTGCCATACCGCCGTTGAAAATACCTATAACGATAAAAACTACAGCCAGAGCAAATATGGAAGCTCTCGCAATATTCATATATAAAGGCTTTCTGTCAACCTTTTCTTCGGCGGCAGAGGAGCTTTCCAAGCTCTCGCAAGAGTTCAAAAGCTCTTTTATGATTTCAGCCTCACGTCTTG
Organism: Clostridia bacterium; assembly: GCA_017462485.1. Taxonomy (GTDB): domain Bacteria; phylum Bacillota; class Clostridia; order Oscillospirales; family CAG-272; genus UBA1740. The sequence continues at coordinate 3,760 of JAFTRA010000007.1, forward strand.
CGCTTGCCGCCATATAGATTTTAGCAACGTAAGCGCACGCACCGCCTATAAGAGCTACCGCAAAAACGGTAAGAGCAACCCTTATAACGCTTTCGTTTATGAGGGCGGCATCGTAATTACCGAGAAGAGCAACGAGAAGCGCCGCTATTCCGAGTATAGAAAGAACTGCCAGAAGCGCAATGCTTATCTTTTTTCTGTATAACGACTCCTTAAGAATTCGCTCATCTGACAGAGCCTCTGCATTCTTTTTCTCGAGGCGCGCGCGCTGCCTTTTGAGTGCTCGGAACTCGTCCGATTGCGGAAGAAGCTTGCTTTTTTCAAGTGGGAAAACGAACTTTATAACAATCCCCGATATAACGGCAAGAATACAGAGTATTCCAAACGGCAAAACGTACTTTAAATACTCTCCGACGGTTTCTCTTGAATAGGGCTGTTCTGTGCCGCCAAAGTATATAACTGCGGCAGAAATCGCCAGCGAAAGCCCAAGTAGCAGAACCAAAGCTGCCGTAACGAGACCGGTGATATAATGGATTTTTATTCTTTTTTCCAAAATACGATTCTCCAATTCAAATTAGTAAATAACTTCACAAAAGCTCATAACCTGACATTTTATTCTACCATAATTTAAGGCTCGAGTCAAGAGTAGGTGTTATATATTTGCGATATATTTTCCGAATAAAGCAATTATATAATTATATTTTATGGATAAATCGTTTGCAGAATCGTTTACAGAGATATTTTAACATTGACTTTTTGCGTGGTGTACTGTATAATTAAAGTGAAAATTCCAAAAAAGAGGAAACGAATGAAAAAGAAAAACGCTCTTCTTCGCTCGCAGCTTCAGCTGCTCAAGCCCTTTGTTTCGGGTTGTTCATTGGCTACGGCGAGAAAATGGCAGGATAAAATCGGCGACCTGATGGTGAATATCCATAAGAATTACGTGGATACCGAGGAGATAAAGGTCGGTGAAATAAATTGCGCTATGCAGATTCCGAGAGATGAAATCTCTACGGGAGTTATTTTATATTTACACGGTGGCGGATACACGGCGGGAAATATGTCTTACGCAAAGGGATTTGCGTCTGTTCTCGCATCGAAATGCGGCATCCGCGTTTTTTGTGTTGAATACAGTCTTGCACCCGAGCACGTATTTCCGGGAGCGCTCGACGATTGCCTTGAAGCCTACGGCTATCTTTTATCAAACGGCTTTGAGCCATCGCAGATAATACTTGCTGGCGAGAGCGCCGGCGGCGGACTTTGCTACGCACTTTGCGAGAAGCTTCGTGATAAGGGCAGAACCTTGCCCGCAGGTATTATAGCCATATCTCCCTGGGTGGACCTTACCTTAAGTGGCAACTCATACGTTACCAACGAGAAGCAAGATCCGTCTATGACAAAAAGCAGGCTCAAATACTTTGCAGATGCGTACGCATACGGCGCTGTTAGAGAAAGAAAGAAGATTTGCCCCAAGAAAAACCCCGATACAGAGGATGATATCCGTGTAAAGAGCGACCCTAAAATGTCACCCCTTTTTGCAAATCTTGAAAAAATGCCGCCTTCTCTTGTTTTCGTCGGCGGTGATGAAATATTGCTTGACGACTCGGTAAGACTGCACGGAAAGCTTCTTGAAGGAGGCTCGGAAAGCGAGCTTCATATAGCACCTGATATGTGGCACGCCTATATTCTTTACGGACTTAAGGAGCACGAGGGTGACTTTGATAAAATAAGGAAGTTCATCAAGCAGAGAGTTCCCGCGCAGAAAAAGCTTCGCTGGATGGGACTTGATAATGCGGCAAAAATTTTCCCTGCCGCAAGAAGCCGAAATTGGAGCAACGTTTTCAGACTTTCGGCAACCTTCTTCGAGAGTATTGACAGGGAAGTAATGCAAACAGCTCTCGACGTAACCGTAAGGCGCTTCCCCTCGATAGCCGTGCGTGTAAAAACAGGTGTGTTCTGGTACTATTTAGAGGAGATACCGAAAACCCCCGAAATACTTGACGAAAAACCGTATCCGCTTGCAAGAATGCCGTTTAGAGACATAAGAAAATGCGCGTTCAGAGTACTTATCTACGATAAGCGTATTGCGGTTGAGTTCTTCCACGCTCTTACTGACGGAAACGGTGGTCTCGTCTTCTTGAAAACGCTCGTTTCCGAGTATATATACCAAAAATATTCTGTAAAGGTTCCTACAGGAGACGGAATTCTTGACAGACTCGAAGAGCCCTCTGAAGATGAAATGGAGGATAGCTTTGTCAAATATGCGGGAGACGTTCCCGCGTCAAGAGCCGACACTAACGCTTACAGAGTTTTGGGAAAGCGTGAGGAGGACGGCTTTAAGACGAACACTACTTTTATCATAGATTCAAGCGAAATAGTGAAAGAAGCTAAAAAATACGGTGTAACCGTTACAGCGTATATAGTTTCCGCCTTTATTGTTGCTATGATAAGAGTACAGGATAAAAAGGTGTTCAGAAGAAAAAAGCATAAGCCTATAAAGGTTCTCGTCCCCGTTAATTTGAGGAAAATGTTCCCATCGAAAACATTGAGAAACTTTATACTTTACGCAACCCCCGGAGTTGACCCGAGACTCGGTGATTATACCTTCCCTGAGATTTGCGAAATCGTGAAAAATCAGATGAAGCTTGAAATTACCGAAAAGCATATGGCTTCTATGATAGCCACCAACGTAAACAGCGAGAAAAATCCCATAATAAAGGTCATACCGCTGTTTTTGAAGAACGTAGTTATGAAGCTCATATTTACGGCGGTAGGCGAGAGAAAATCCTGCTTCAGCTTCTCTAATCTCGGTGTTGTAAACGTACCCGAGGAGTTTTTAAGATACGTAGAAAGACTTGATTTCGTTATAGGAAATCAGGCATCAGCACCTTATAATACGTCTGCTCTGACGTACGGCGGAAAGATGTATCTTAACGTTATAAGAAATATAAGCGAGCCGGTTTTCGAGCCCGAAATACACGCTATACTCGACGAGCTTGGTATCGCTCATACCGTAGAAAGTAACACGAGAGAAAGGAGAGAGTGATGTATTGTATTAAATGCGGAGCAAAGCTTTCGGACGGGCAGGCAATTTGTCCCCTGTGCGAAACTCGTGTATATCACCCCGATTTTGAAGTTGACAGTAATAAATCCACCTATCCGAGAAAGGATTTCAAATCGGAGGAATTCAACAGAAAAGGACTTATGTTCGTAATAACCGTTCTTTTCCTTATCCCGTTGATTTTACCTCTTATACTTGACTTAAGCTGGCACGGAGAGGTTATCTGGTCGGGTTATGTTATAGGAGGAACGCTCTTGTTTTACGTAACGTTTGTTCTTCCGTGCTGGTTTAAGCATCCGAATCCCGCTATATTTACGCCCTCGGCATTCGTAGCTATGGCTCTGTATCTTTGGTATATTTGCTTTGAAATAGGCGGGGATTGGTTCTTCAATTTCGCTATGCCGATAACACTTACGCTTGGAGCGATTTTTACCGCTGCTCTTACGCTTTCAAGATATATTTCGGGCGGTAAGCTTTATATAGCGGGCGGCTCCTTTATAGCGTTTGGCTTATGGACCGTATTGCTTGAGCTTCTCATAAAATCCATTCTTGACGCAAGCTACGGCTTTTATTGGTCGCTTTGCACCTTAGCGCTTTTCTTCATAGTCGGTATGATGCTTATAATAATCGAAATAGTAAAGCCCATAAAGGAATCCTTAAGAAGAATATTCTTCATCGGTTAAAATCTTTAAAGAAAGTGACGTAATAATATGAATATTTTAGTCCTCAACGGAAGCCCAAAGGGGAAGTACAGTATCACGCTGCAAACGTCGAATTACCTCGAAATTCTTCACCCCGAGCATAATTTTGAAGTGCTCAACGTAGGCTCGGCGATAAAAGCTCTTGAAAAGGATTTCACGCCCGCCGTTGAAGCGATAGAAAAAGCTGACGTCTTGATATTCTCCTATCCCGTATATACGTTTTTGGCAACGAGCCAGCTTCATAAATTCATAGAGCTGCTTAAGGCATCCGGTGTGGATTTTTCGGGCAAGGTTGCTACTCAAATAACCACATCGAAGCATTTCTATGACGTTACAGCTCATAAATACGTCGAAGAAAATTGCCACGACATGAAGCTTAAATATGTAAACGGTCTCTCTGCGGATATGGACGACCTTACGACGAAGCGCGGAAGAGAGCAGGCGGAAAAGTTCTTTGATTATCTTGTATATTCAATAGAAAACGGCTTGTTTGTAAACAATAATTTGCAATATAAGGCTAATGAGCCCGTGGAATTCGATTTTACTCCGGATTCATACGAGAAAAAAGAGAAGGACGTTGTAATAATTACCGATTGCGAAAAGGATAATGAAGCACTCAGAAAAATGATTGACTGCTTCCGCTCCAAGCTTCCGTATAAAACACGGGTAGTTAATATAGGAGAATATCCCTTAAAGGGTGGATGCCTCGGATGCTTTGGCTGCGCTACCGACGGAAAATGCGTTTATAAAGACGGCTTTGACAGCTTCTTGCGTGAAGAGATACAAACGGCAGACGCTATGATTTATGCCTTTACGGTAAAGGATCACTCTATGGGACCTCGCTTCAAGATGTACGACGACCGTCAGTTCTGCAACGGTCACCGTACCGTAACGATAGGAATGCCCGTCGGATACCTTGTCAGCGGTAACCTCTCGAATGAAGCAAATTTGTCAAACGTTATCACCGCCAGAGCAGACGTTGGAAGCAATTTTCTCGCGGGTGTTGCGACGAATGAATTCGACCCGCTTGGTGATATAGAAAAGCTTGTAAAAAATCTTACTTTTGCTCTTGAAAGCAAATATCAACCGCCGCAGACCTTCTACGGAATCGGTGGAATGAAAATCTTCCGTGACCTTATATGGCTTATGCAGGGAATGATGAAGGCGGACCACAAATTCTACAAATCGCATAAGCAGTACGATTTTCCTCAGAAAAAGCGCGGAATGATGCTCAAAATGTATCTTGTAGGCGCGCTTATTTCCTCTCCCACGATAAAAGCAAAAATTGGCAACAAAATGAATGAGGGTATGATTGCTCCGTATAAGAAAGCTTTAAAAATAGCAGAGGAAAGAATGAAAGATAAAAAGTGATATAGCAGAAAAATATGGCAGAGGTACTGTTTTTTAGACAATGCTTCTGCCGTTTTCTATTCTGTTACGCCTGAATGACGAGCCAATAAGCTTATCTGGTTTAAATGTATGTCAGTTCGGGTCTTTTGTTACCAGCTTGTTTGAAAAATCCTCGGCAATATACATAACCACAAGGTATATAAACAGGCTGTTTATAATGTAAACCTCGCTTACCGCCGATGCGCCTACGTAAGAGCTTGGGTCAATAACGTGCGATATAAAAAATGCCGCAGAGAAAACTATAAAGCTCATTATACCAAGACCGAGGAATCCTAAAAATTTGTCCTTTTTACGCAGTATAAACGAGTAAATTATTAGCCCGATACCATACATAGCCCAAGCAGCTATCGTAAGATAATCATGAATATAATTCATGAATTTTATGCTTTCAAGGTCGGACTTTGCGGGGAATATTAGGCAACCTATGAAAACGAGGCAAATATTTATGAATTGAAAAAGTCCAAAGAATTTTTTCTGCTTTTCCGAAAGCGGACTTATCACTATCATACGGTACGTAAGCCATACGATAGACGTCATAATTATAACCGCCCATACGAACGTCGCAAACCAACGGCCGTGTATCCATGCTATTCGTGAAATAGAGGTGTATAGAGGGCTCTCTTCGCTTAGAGTAATAAAAAAGAATGAAATAGCGGGAACTATTACAAGCCCGAGTATTATCGTAAATTTTGTTGAGTAAAATATATTTTTCAGTCTTTCTCTCATAACCGTGTCCTTAATGAAAAGTTAATTTTTAAGTAACGAAGGGTAATAAACCGATAATATTACTATTTTAACACAAGTCGTGCACGAGAATGTGTATAATTTGCAAGAATAATGTGAAAAAAATGAGAATTTAGGGTAAATAAATATAAAGATAAAAAGATTAAAAAAGCACTCCGAAATTGGAGGGCTGGGAGGGGTATGCTGTTCGGGGAAGTCTGCAATAATCGTTCCACTGATTATCGAAGCGAGATAACTTCTCCTCATGACGCAGATACGCGCAAAGCGCGTATGCGCATACCGCTTCAGCGGTATCTTGCCTTGCGAGGAGATGAAAGTGACGGTAGATAAAAAGCGGAACAATCACAGCAAACTACACCCCGAGCGGCAATACCCTGCGACTTATCTATGTCGAGAGTTATCACTAGCCGCAACGGGAGGGATATGGCTAGCGTGCGGTTAATTTGATATAATTCGTAGGCTTTGGTACTGAACCGGATTATTCCCACGCAGTACGCCAGATATGCTCGCAATGCGAGCATATGCGAACCCTGCGCCTTAGGGCGCAGGGTGAGAATCCTCTCCCATTGCACAAAAAACAAGGACACCCACGAGGAGTGTATGGGAGGGGTATGCTGTTCGGGGGAAGTCTGCAATAATCGTTCCACTGATTATCGAAGCGAGATAAGTTCTCCTCACGACGCAGATACCGCGGATGCTTTGTGCCTCGAGATTTACTCTGTGCCTGCGGTATGCGAACCTCTTATCGCAAAGCGAAATAGGTTCGTCCCCTCCCATTGCACAAAAAACAAGGACACCCACGAGGAGTGTCCTTGTTTTTTGGCGCAGAGGGAGGGATTCGAACCCTCGTGTGGTGTTATCCACAAACTGATTTCGAGTCCGTTCGGTAACTTGGAAGTTATCGAACAATACTATCCCAAACTCGCCATATTTCAGTAGTTGATTTACAACCATTAAAATCGTCCGCTGCGTTAAGTTCTCTCCTTGAATTTTGGAGAGAAGGTCAAACACGATGGCGTTATTATAGCACAAAAACGCCCGAAAATCAAGGGGTTTTGAGAAAATAATACCATTGTTAATATAAGTTTTTGAATAAAGTAGTCTAATTGGAACTTGACGGAATTATCTCCCTTTTGTTGATAACTGCCCGTCAAAATAAGAGCAATTCGAACTCACCAAAAATGGGCAAAAAAATATGCTTTTTGGAGAGAACTTGGAGAGAAAAAGGGGCAAAAATACCCCCTCGGAGAGAACTTTGGAGAGAACAGCGGGGAGAAAAAATCCCCATAAAACACAAGCGTTTGACACGACTTGGCTATGCCGTTGACCGAATATTTTTATATGAGGTGTAGCTATGGATAAGCAAACAATCGAATACTTAAAGACCACTTATCCCGAAGTGATAACAAAGGATCAATTCTATCGGATATGCCATATCAGCAAGAAAACCGCATCCTATCTTCTCGACAACGGACTCGTGCCTTGCACCAACTCCGGCAAGCAAACCCGCAAGTACAAAATCCGTCTTGACGATGTAATCGCGTTTTTGGATGCGCGTGAAAATAATCCCTTCGCCTTCAAAGCTCCCGACAACTATTACGGTCGCGGAGCGTATAACCCCCACGCCCTCAACATAGAGCGTTTGATGAAGAACAGAAAAACGCTCCGTACTTTCTTGAATAATAAGATAGCCAATTATGACGATGTAATCCCTCCCTCCAAGGTGGCGGAGATTACGGGTTACACGTTAAAGAGCGTTTTAAGTTGGTGTGAGAAAGGCAAACTCAAATCCTTCAACATTTTCAATCGCGTTAAAATCCCGAAAGAATACCTCGTGGATTTCTTGGTGAGCGACGAAGGACTTTTGATAGCAAAAAAATCGAAGAAGCATATCGACCTCTTACTCGATGCTCTACATTATATGAATATGATGTGCGCTCCCAAGAAAGATGCTTAATACATACGGCAAAAACAGCCGACCTTTTTCCCGAAGGTCGGCTATTCTGCTCGTCAAATTGGAATTTGTCGTTATCTATACTCATTTGGAACTTCGATATGAAATGTCTCACACAATAACTTCACATCATGTACATCATTTTCATCAAACTCGTATCCGAGATGGAACATTACTTGACTATATGGTTCAATACAGG
>JAFTRA010000008.1 GCA_017462485.1 Clostridia bacterium
CGGGTTTATCAATGCGATTTATCTCTATGACGATAAAATCACATTCACATTCAACTACAAGGACGGAACAAAAACAGTATTCCTATCGGAACTGAATTGTTCGCCGTCTGGTTCGGATTTGAAATGCTTTACCGCACCAAAAATACCGAGTGGATTTTCCCACTCGGTATTTTTTCGTTTGAAAGACGTGTGCGAGAACTCGTATCGCAAGCGAAGCGCGCGAGGTACGGGCAAATATGCTTGGCATATTTGTTAGGATACGCACTGCGTATCCATTTCAATATCCCGTCTACCGCACCAACAAAAGAGGATTTCCGATTGGGAATCCTCTTTTTGTTTTGGTTGCGTGAGACGGGTTTCAAATCTGTTCTTGAAACGCTCTGCGTTTCGGGAGACGGCAAACTTTTTCGGTTTTGCGCAGCAAAATTGCGGCGTGCTTTATGCCGCAAAGAAAAATTTGTTAAGAAAATACGCCTTGCGGATTTTCGGTGTTCAAGTTTCCCGTCTCTCGCACCAACAAAAGTTGCTGCTTCATTTAGGCATAACCGAATAAAAACACCGAGGTGTTGTATTACGCAGCACCTCGGTTGTATTTTTTACAATTTTCAAGAAAATTAAGGTTGAAAACCACCGGTTTTCTTTATTTTTATGGTGTTTTTATTCTATCGCCGTTTCCTCGCTCACCGTACTTTTTTACGGCTATGCAAGCACAGACTCGCTTTGCTTGATTATCAGCCGACGATTTCTGCTCTAAATCAAGCGAGCACCAAATGCGCTTCGCACTAAGAATTCAGATTTTTTGACCCAAAAGTCCCAAAAACCCTTGGTACATCTGAATTCTTAATGACTCAGCCCCTTAATTTATGAATATTTAAAATGAAAACCGTGAAGCGCAATTTGTCTATTAAAAGACGTACTTCACGGTTTTATTATTTGTTTTGAAAATTAAAGCATTTCAGCAAGATCGTAAATCATTTGCTCGGTCTTCTCCCAGCCAAGACAGGGGTCTGTAATAGACTTACCGTAAACCTCGTCCTGCGATATCTTCTGGCAGCCGTCCTCAATGTAGCTTTCAATCATAAGACCCTTGACGAGCTTCTTAACTTCGGGATTGTAGTTACGGCTTTCCGCAATCTCTCTTGCAATTCTTACCTGCTCAAGATACTTTTTGCCCGAGTTTGCGTGGTTGGTATCAATTATGCAGGCGGGGTTTGCAAGTCCGGAAGAAGCGTAAAGCTCGTAAAGATTGGAAATATCCTCATAGTGATAGTTGGGGTGAGACTTACCCTGCTTGTCCACGTAGCCACGGAGAATTGCGTGAGCATAAGGATTGCCTGCGCTCTTTACCTCCCAGCCTCTGTAACAGAACACGTGAGAGCACTGCGCCGCTTTAATGGAGTTCATCATAACGGAAATATCTCCGCCCGTGGGATTTTTCATACCTACGGGAATATCAAGACCGCTCGCGGTAAGTCTGTGCTGCTGGTCCTCAACGCTTCTTGCGCCTATCGCAACGTAGGAAATAATATCGGAAAGATATCTGTGATTTTCGGGATAGAGCATCTCATCAGCGCAGCCAAAGCCCGTTTCCGCAATAGCTCTCATATGGAGCTTTCTTATTGCGACGATACCTTTGAGAAGGTCGGGCGCTTGATTTGGATTTGGCTGGTGGAGCATACCCTTGTAGCCCTCGCCTGTCGTTCTCGGCTTATTTGTATAAATTCTCGGAACTATAAGTATCTTATCGGATACCTTCTCCTGAACACCGCGAAGACGGTATATATAATCAAGAACGGAATCCTCGTTATCAGCTGAGCAGGGACCTATTACCAAAATAAATTTATCGCTTTTACCCGAAAAAATGTCCTTCATTTCGTTTATGACTTTTTCTCTTGTCGCTTTAACCTCGGGTGATGCGGGGAACTGTTCCTTAATTTCCATAGGAATAGGAAGCTTTCTGTAAAATTGCATATTCATTGTGCGTTACCTCTTTGCAATTGTTGGTTTTGTAAATGTTTTTTTACATTTTTGGCTTATCGAAAAGCTCGCGCTTTGCGGAAGCCTTTCTCATTTCCGCTCTCATAGACTCAGAATCGGAATCTTCAAGCATATTGCGGAATTCTTTAAACTTTTCAATAAAAGAGTCCATCTCGTGAAGAAGAGCGTCTTTATTGAGCATAAAAAGCTCGCTCCACATAAGGTCGTTGATTTTTGCGATACGGGTAAGGTCACGGAATGAGTCACCCGTATATTTTTCAAGGTTCGGCTCGGAGTTCGAGTTCATAAGCGTTACAGCTATGCAGTGAGTAAGCTGCGATAGAAAGGCTATCATTTTATCGTGCTCCTCTACTGTGAGCGTGCTTATCTTCGCAAACCCAAGCGCCTCTCCGAGAGCCTTGCATATGTTAATTGCGTTTTCGGTATTTTCTTCTGTGGGAACTACTATATAGTTAGCGCCTCTGAAAACCTCTGCGTTACTGTATTCAACTCCGCTCTTTTCACGTCCTGCCATAGGGTGAGCTGAAATAAATTCAACGTCGTCACGGAGAATACTCTGAAGCTCTTCCACGATACCGCTCTTAACGCCCGAAACGTCGGTTATTACGGTGCCGGGTGAGAAAAGCGACTGATGCTCGCGTACCCATTCTTTAAAAACAGTGGGATAGAGCGCAAATATAATAAGCTCCGAGTCGGCTATAAGCTTCTCGTCAATCTCGTGAGTTCCAAATTCAATCATACCGTGCGCCATAGCGTAGTCTATGTCGGCGGCATTTTTTGTAATGCAGCGCACGTGTCGGTATCCGCTGTAAGTCAGAGCCTTTGCGTAACCACCGCCGATAACACCGAGACCGACTATTAAAATTTTAGTGTCCTTGGTAAGCTCAGTCATAAAGCTCTACCTCAATTCCTGCGTTTTTCATATCCTCGAAGAAAGAGGGATAGCTCTTGCTCACTGCTTCGGCGCCGTCAATTATTCCACCGAACACGGTCGAAAGAACTGCAAGAGACATAACTACTCTGTGGTCGTTATGACCGAGAAGAATTTCTTTTGGTGAATGAAGCGTAGTATTATTTACCTTAACCGAGTTTTCGTGAATTTCTATATCTGCTCCGAATTTTGAAAGCTCGTTTGCCATAACCTCTGCTCTGTCACTTTCCTTTATCCTGAGCCTTTTAGTGCCAACGAATTCGGCGCCGTGATTTACCGCGGCAAGCGTGAAAAATATAGGCGCTAAGTCGGGGCAGTCGCTTATATCAACCTCGGTAAAGCTCGCTTTTATTTTAGGGAAAATCTCCTTATAAACGCGGTCGCCCTGAAGAGATTTTTCATCAAGTCCAAGCGCCTTTACGTCAGAGCCGAGAACGTTAAGAGCGTCAATAAATGCCCCTGCAGAATAGTCTGCCTCAACGGTAACGTCTGCCGAAACGTATTTTTGCGCACCGGGTATTTTTATAGTTAAGTTGTCTTCAAAAAATACTTTAACCCCGAATTTTGCGAGTGCTGAAACCGTCAAATCAACGTAAGGTCTGCTCTCGAACGGCGGCTCTATCTTAATTACGCTGTCCGAATTAAGAAGAGGAAGCGCAAAAAGAAGTCCCGTGATAAACTGGCTGCTCACGTCACCGGGAAGAGAATATTCTCCAGCTGGCAAGGGGCCGTCAACAAATATAAAGCTTCCGTATCTTTGAAGAAGCAATTCACGCTCTCTAAAGAGTGTTTCATATACCGAAAGAGGACGTGAAAGCAGCTTTTCTGCTCCACCGAGCGTAACCTTTGCGCCTGAAAGCGCGGAAATCGGTATCATAAAACGCAGGGTGCTTCCGCTTTCACGGCACAATAGAGGCTTTTTTGGCGCAACGGTTTTCATATCTCTGCCGAAAACCGTGTACGTATCACCGCAAATTTCGATATTTGCGCCAAGCGCTCGTAGGCAGTCAACGGTCGCAAGCACGTCCTCGCAAGGAGTAACGCCTCTGACGATGCTGGCTCCATCGCAAAGAGCTGCGCATATAAGAAGTCTGTGCGCCATGCTTTTCGAGGTTGGCAAGGTGATTTCGCCTGAAGCCTTGCCGGGTTTAATTTTGACTCTCACGCTTGCCTCCTATAAGAATATCGCATGCCTCTAAGTATCCGTCGAAGCCCTTTCCCGTAATCGTGGCAACGCACGCCCTACGAATAAAGCTTACCTGCCTGAAGTCCTCACGCTCCTCGACCTTTGAGATATGCACCTCAACGCAAGGGAGCTTAACCGAGAGAACTGCGTCAAGCAGAGCTATGCTGGTGTGGGTATATGCTCCGGGATTTATTACGATTCCGTCAGCGCCTTTAAAATACGCCTCTTGGATTTTGTCAACAAGGTCGCCCTCGTGGTTTGACTGATAAAATACGGCTTCGACACCTAAAGATGTGCAATACTCATCAATGGCTTTGCAAAGCGTTTCATAATTTTTGTTTCCGTATTTTTCGGGCTCGCGTATCCCAAGCATATTGAGATTCGGACCGTTTATAATATAAAGCTTCATAAGTTTCTCCTGCCCTTTAAAGAACAAATGGAAAATCGATAAACAGCATTATCGAATTTTAAGTTTGGTTTAAAAAATCGCGGATAATAAGATTTGCAACCGCTTCTGCCGAAACGATGGCAGGGATTATCACGTCAGCGCATTTCTTATATATTTCATACCGCTCGTTGTAGCGCTTTTCTATCGCTTCCTTGCTTGAAGCGGTAGGTCTGTCGCTCGTAGGAATGAGAGCCTCAAGGGGTCTGTCTAAAAAATAAATTTTTCCGTTTTCCTTGAGTGCCGAAACGTTCGTTTTTCGTAAAATCGCTCCGCCGCCCGTAGCAATTACGGAGCCGCTTTTTGCACTTGCGGTGCATACCGCCTCGCTCTCGATATCTCTGAATTTATCTTCGCCCATATTTTTAAAAATATCGGGAATTTTCATATTCGATAGTTTAACTATCTCATCGTCTGTATCTATGAGAGGACGTGAAAGCCTATCTGCGATAATCTTTCCGATGGTGCTCTTGCCCGAGGCGGGCATTCCGACGAGGACTATGTTTTTCTTTTCAGCCGATATTTTAGCGAAAATTTCATCAAGAAGCGTGTCGTCATACTTCGTATCAAGGAAATACTCCGATGCGCGAACGCCTTGAGCAACGAGCATATAAAGTCCGCCCTCGGCAGAAATTCCAAGCTCTCTCGCTTCAAGAATAAGCGGTGTGCTTTGAGGATTATATATAGCGTCAAGAACGCCACAGAGCCTCGGGAATTTTGACAATTCAATCGGTTTGTCAAAAATGTTTGGATACATTCCAACCGGAGTAGTATTTATAATTATTTCGGTATCTGTGTGATATTTGTAAACATCTGTGTACAAAACAGCACCGTCTTTAGCCTCTCTTGAAGCTTTTACGATTTCTCTTGCCCCATTTGCCTTTGCAACCGCATAAGCGGTTTTGCTCGTTCCGCCCGTTCCGAGAATAAGCACCTTTTTACCGCCAAAATCTATCCCTCTGTGCTTTGCAAGCATACTCATTCCGTAAAAATCGGTATTGTATCCGTAAAGCCTTCCGCCACGGTTAACTATGGTGTTGACGGCGCCAATGAGTCTTGCCCCCTCGTCAATATAAGATAGATAGGGAATTACCTTTTCCTTGTAAGGAATGGTAACGTTAATGGCAAGAAAATCCGCTGCTCTCATAAAAGCGTCAAGCTCGTCTTTAGGTATCTCACGTATTACGTAATCGTAATCGCTGATATGACCGTGTATTTCCTTTGAGAAGCTGTGCTTCAGATGCTCGCCTATGCATCCGTATTTCATAGTTATGACAACTCCTTTCAAAAAGAGGTCGTTTGTCTTCTAGTTTTGCCTGCCGCACGCCAAATAATCAGTTCCGAAGCGTGTTACAAGCAAGTCACCAATAGCTATTGCCGTGAGAGCGTCAACAACGGCTCTCGCGCGGTGTATTATAGCGGGGTCGTGTCTTCCGCCAACCGTAATTTTCACGTTTTCGCCCGTTGAAAGATTTACGGTGTCCTGCTCGAGCGAAATAGAGGGCGTAGGCTTTATCGCAACTCTGAATATAATCGGCATACCGTTAGTGATACCGCCGGTGATACCGCCGCCCGAGTTCTTGGTAGTAATAACTCTTTCGTTTTCATAAGTGTAAGGGTCGTTTGCCTCGCTTCCGCGTTTTTTCGTTATTGCGAAGCCGTCCCCGAACTCAACGCCCTTAACTGCGGGAATTGAGAACATTGCGTGAGAGATTACTCCCTCAACAGTGTCAAACCACGGCTCACCAACACCGAGAGGCATAGAAATAACCGCAGTTTCAAGAACTCCGCCTACGCTGTCAAGCTCTTCTTTTGCGAGGAGTATAGTCTCTTTCATTTTTTTCTCAGCGTCCTTGTCGAGCGTCGGGAAGGATGCTCTCTCAAGATAGGCTATATCCGAAGCATAATCGGTAAAGTCTCTGTCGCTCTCGTTATAAAGAGACTTTATATGAGTTCCTATTTCAATGCCAAGTCCCTTGAGAGCGTGGCGAACTATCGCTCCCGCAGCAACCAGCGGGGCAGTAATTCTGCCCGAAAAATGACCGCCGCCTGCCTTATCCTGATATCCGTGATATTTATACTCCGCAGTCAAATCCGCGTGAGAGGGGCGAGGCGTATCGTCAAGACTTGCGTATGCAAAGCTCTTAACGTTCGTGTTGCGTATAAGAATACAAATGGGAGTACCCTCGGTAAATCCGTCTTTTACGCCGGATATAAATTCAACCTCGTCCGGCTCTTTTCTCGGAGTCGATATATCCGAGCGAGCTGCCCTTTGAAGAAGGCAAGCGTTTACGTAGTCGGTATCTATCTTTATTCCGGGCGCAAGACCGTCTATAACGCAGCCTATTGCTGTGCCGTGGCTCTCGCCGAAGAGAGTAACCGAAAGATTATTTCCAAAAGTGTTTTTCATAATAGCTCCATTCTGTCACCTAAGACGGTGACCTCACAAGCTTTGATATCAGAGAATATTTTTTTCAATGCGCGAGAAAAGCTTTTCGAGCGAAAGCTTTTCAAGACGGAAGCTGCCGACTTCGTCAACGAAAACAGCCTCAACCGTATCTCCGTCACCCTTTTTGTCGTGCCTCATAAATTCAAATCCGTCCTTGTAATTGCTTGGTATTTCGGTAGGAAGTCCCATTTTTGAAAGCAGGAAAGAGAGCCTTTTTCTCACCGTGGGGGAGCACATAGGAAGCATTCCCAGCGCTACGCATTCACCGTGATAAAGGTTTCCGAGCGCCTCAATTCCGTGACCGAACGTGTGACCGAAATTAAGTATTTTTCTAAGGCCGCTCTCGCGTTCGTCCTCTTCGACTACGTCTCGCTTTATTATCAGCGCGCGCTCAATAAGGGTGGCAATATCCTTTTCCCAAAGAGAGTCCTCAAGCATAGAGAAAAGCTCAGCGTCTGAGGTCAGAGCCATTTTAGCTACCTCCGCAAGTCCTGCGGAAAACTGCCTCGCTTCAAGTGTTTTAAGTACCGCTGTATCAATAAGCACCGCTTTTGGCTGATAAAACGCTCCTAGTATGTTTTTTACCCCGCCAAAATCAATAGCGGTCTTACCGCCAATCGAGGAATCCACCTGCGAAAGAAGGGTAGTGGGAACGTTATAAAAATCAATTCCTCTCATATATGTTGCAGCGGCAAAGCCAGCCATATCTCCGACAACTCCTCCGCCAACAGCAACCACTGCATCTCTTCTTTGTAAGCCAAATGTAAGCATTTGTTGGCAAATATAGGCGTAAGTATCAAGATTTTTACTTTCTTCACCCTTAGGGAAAGATATAATCACGGACTTTTTACATTGTGAAGCGATGGCCTCACTGTATTCTCTCGGTACTCCCGAATCGGTAACGATAGCTACTTTTCTGTTAAGGTTCATATAGCTTTGGGTATTCTCCAGGATACTCTCGCCGATAGTAATATCGTAGCTTCTTTTTCCAAGATTCATTTTTACTTTTTTTATATCACGTTTCATAAAAGCTCCTGAAATCAGTTCTTGATGTACGAGCCGACCATTTTAAGCCTGTCGCAATATTCGAGCAGATCCTCAAGCATACGTCTGCCCTCCTTGGAATTTGCGTTCCCCTCTGCCTCAATGTAGAAATAATATTCCCAAAGAAGCTCCTTCATCGGTCTTGAGCGGAGTGTACGCATATTAAAGCCGTGCTTGCCTATAATGTCAAGAGCCTTTGCGAGAGCGCCCGCTTCATTTTTTACCGTGAATAGAATTATGCTGTGTATTCCCGATTCGTTCGGAGCGTGCTTATGCTCCGAGCGTGAAAATACCGCAAATCTGGTAGTGTTGCTCCTAGATTCGTTGATGCTTTTCTCTATCACGTCAAGACCGAAGAGCGAGGCTGCGGTCTCGCTGCCTATTGCGGCAACGCTCTTGTCGTTAAGCTTTGCCACGTACTCTGCCGCAAGCGCCGTGTTTTCAAACTCTTCCTCAACAAATCCGTGAGAGCGGATATATCCCTTGCATTGCGCAAGAGCTTGGGGATGGCTTATTACTTTTTTGATATCTGCCATAGTGGCGCCGGGCGCTCCTAAAAGGCAGTGAGAAATATCTATGTTGATAACTCCGTTGACGACGAGCGGCCCCGAGAACATAAGGTCGGTAACTGCTCCTACCTCACCGTTATAGCTGTTCTCAATAGGAAGAACAACGGCATCGCACTCGCCCGAAACGCACGCCTGGTAAGCGCTCTCAAAATTACCGTAGGCAATCTTTCTTGCACTGGGGAAGAGCTTGCAAGCGGCAATATAAGCAAAAGCACCGGCAACTCCCGAATAAGCCACCTTCATTCCGCTGATAAGCGTATCCTGGTAATTTCGGGATACCGACATATTATTCTGAAGAAAATTTACGTAATAAGGGCGAAGCTCTTCACTCTCAAGTTTTTTTACGTTGTTTTCTATAACCTCCGCCTCTCTTGCTGAATCAAGAATAGGTAAGCCGTGAGCGCTTTTATACTCGGCAACCTCACGCGCCGCCTCCATTCTCTTAACGAAAAGCTCTCTCATTTCGCTGTCTATTTCGTTTATGGTGGCTCTTATATCTTTAATATCTCTCATTTTAGTTGTTTTTCGATTCCTTTTTGTATTCGCCCACAAGCTTTTCAAAGTAGGGAAGTGAGCGTAAAATCATATCTGGGCTCTGGCAATATGCGATTCTGACGTAGCCCTCACAGCCAAAATCGTCGCTCGGAACGAGTAAAAGTCCGTATTTCTTTGCCGTTTCGGAAAATTCCTTTGCGTCGCCTGTGGGTGATTTTAAGAAAAGATAAAACGCGCCCGACGGATAAACCAAGTCGAATCCGTAAGAGGTAAGCGCCTCGTAGAGCATCCTTCTGTTTTCCTCGTAAAGCTTGATATCGGACGTCTTTCCGATACAGCTAGGAACGAGCTTTTGCAAAAGACTGGGTGCGCAAACGTAACCCAAAGCGCGTCCCGCTCCGCAAATAGCTCTCATTACGGTTTTTGCATCGTCAGCCCTGGGAGAGACGAAAGCGTAACCGATACGCTCGCCGGGGATAGAAAGCGACTTGCTGTAAGAATAGCATACAACCGTATTGTTGTAGTAATTCGGTATGAAGGGAACTTCCTTTCCGTCGTAAACCAATTCTCTGTAAGGCTCGTCTGCGATAATGTAAATAGGCTTTCCGTATTGCTTGCTTTTTCTTTCAAGAAGAGAAGCAAGATTCTTTATATCATCTTCCGAATATACCGCGCCCGTGGGATTGTTAGGAGAGTTTACTATAACTGCCGCAACGCTTTCGTCAATAGCTGCGTCGAGAGCGTCAACGTCGGGGGTGAAGTCGTTCGCCTTGCACATAACGGGTTTAAGCCTTGCTCCGTTGCGCTCTACGAAAACCTTATACTCGGGGAAGTAAGGCGCAAGAGCGATTACCGTTTCGTTTTCGTTAGTCAAGGCTCCAAGTACCGAGACGAGAGCGCCTGCAGCGCCTGCCGTCATATAAACGTACTCGTATGATGCGGGGGCAGAAAAGGCTTCGGAAATATATTTTGCGATAGCCCGTCTTGTGTTTATATCACCCTCGGCGGAGGTGTAACCGTGCAGCTCCACGTCGCGAACGTTTTCCAAAAGGCTTGCAATTCCAAGGTTCACCGCATCGGGAGGAGCAACGCTCGGGTTACCGAGTGAATAATCGAAAACGTAATTCTCGCCGCGCTCGGCCTTTAGTTTTTTCCCGTATTCAAAAAGCTCTCGTATGGTTGAGCGGCTGACGCCAAGCTTTTTCATTTTTTCGTTTATCATAACTTTCCCCCGATTCCTTATGCAAGAGTGACCAGTGCAGAAAGCACTGAAAATTCGAGTATTAGGCGAGTTCGTATTTGAAGGCAGAAAAAATCCTTGAAGCCTTTCGAGAGGCTATCCGCAAGGCCTGTCGCGCACGCCCACGTATAATAAAAATAATATAATAGACATTATACTACGATATTTAAAAAAAGTCAATACGTAATAATGAAAAATGGAAAAATTTGAAGTTTATAATGTTGTTTGAATAGACCATTCGTTAAAAAATGGTCTGTTTGAACAGCATTTTTTCTTTTCCTTCGCCGCTAGCGGTGAAGGAAAAGAAAAAAGCCGCTTTCCCTTTGGGTACCTCCATTGTTCCCTTTTTTAGCGGCAACCGCCCTTAACGACGGCGGTAATAGTCGTTTCCCCGGTATATAATGGCGCATAGCCTTTATAAATAAATTTCATGGCGTATAGCCAAAAGGAGTCAGAAATGATAGTAAATCTTTACAAGAAAACAGGAACCTACTTTAGCGAAAAAGATCAGAAGGACAAGGCTTACACCAACTTCTACATAAAATGTAATGATCAACTTATTCCGGTAGAAGTCAAATATTTCCCAAACCCTCAGTTCCAGGACAGAGATCCTGGATATCAGGGTCGTTTTGCCGTTCTCTCTGCTTTTGCTGAACCCCTCCCCGAAAAAGAGGGCAAGAAGGACACCGCTGCCGCTCCTTCTGCTGCCTCAACAGCAACACCACCTGCGGCACCTAACCCTGACGGACAGGCTTTTTAACGAGGGGTGAGCCTATCGAAACCATGCTCACTTGTAGGTGTGGTAAGAAAGCTCGCCTCGATGATGTAGACGGCACTAAGCCCGGCAAGCGTGTACTTTATTATATATGCGACTGCAACACAGGATACAAGTATTACGAGAAGACAAAAGAGCTTCGTATGCAAGCAGACGAAGACGATCTTCCCCTGCCTTTCTAACTCGGATATTTAATATTCGGGCAAAAGGTGGAAAAGGTGGAAAAAACGAGGTCTTTTTGACTTCGTTCCTCTACCCGCTTACTAAATCTTTATAAATCTTTAACTAACACTTACGGCGCTGAGGGCTTGTCCAGCGCCGTAGGCAAAAGGTGGAAAATCAAGGGTAAAAGGTGGAAAAATTCCACCTTGCCCGCAGTTTTTCTCTCATTTTGGCAAGCGAATACTATATCGGACATAAGTATGTGTCTTAATTTCACGGGGTTATAATATGAAGTTAAAACAATACGAGGTCACATCACGAGTTGAATTTTTTTCAGAACCGATAGGAGATATTTTAAGGCGTTATCGAACAATTAAAAAGTATGCGTACATATTGCATGATAAGGATCCAGATACAGCTCCGCATTATCATATCTATCTCAATTTTGGTAATTCAGGCGTAGATAGCAAAATCGTCGCTCAGTGGTTCGGACTTCAAGAATCACAGGTGAATAAAATTCAAGGACGTGCAACGGATATGCTTCAATATCTTACGCACTCCAACGAGTCGCAGAAAAATAAATATCAATATTCTCCTTCTGAGGTCATAGCAAACTTTGACTTCGAGGAAGAAATAAAACGTTCGAAAATCCTTGGTAATTTCAAGGAATATTCTTATGCGCAACAACTTGAGTATGTGGACTCTCTTCCAGTAGCCGAAAAGGTAACGGCATTCAATAAACTCAAAAAGCTTTGGGAACTTCGTTGTGAGGTTCTGATGCTTAACCCGGAACGTGATATAGAAGTCATGTTCATATACGGTAAAAGCGGCACGGGAAAAACTACAAACGCAAAGCAATTTGCTAGAAGCAGAGGCTTTGATTTTTACGTTTCTTCATCCTCTAATGATCCGCTCCAGGATTATCGAGGTCAGAAATGTATAATTCTTGATGATGCGCGCGATAGCACGTTTGAATTTGAGGATTGGCTCAAGCTTACAGATAATAATACTGCTTCAAGTGTTAAATCGAAGTACTATAACAAAGTGTTGATGTGCAATCTCATAATTATTACTTCGTCCGTTCCTTTATCCTTTTGGTTTCGTTATATGCTTTATAACAAGTCGGAGGATTTAAAACAATTCTATCGTCGTATATCGGCTTATGTTGAAATTACCGATTCTGATGTTAGCGTATATGAATCGATAGACTCTAGAGGAAGGCCTTCCGGCTTTCCAAAAATGTATCATAATCGTGTTGCTGAATTAAAAGCGCAACCCAAGAAAAAGAAAACTGATTTCGGAAAAGCCTTTGGCGCAATATGTGACGAAATACCTATTGAGCAAGTAATTGAATTTTTCAATTCATGTGCAAATAAAAAATAAATCAAGCACAGCCTACCTCGGCTTATTTGTGGTAACAGAAAAAGCAGAGCCGACAAAGAAACAGTAAAAAAGCAAAGTGCAAGGGAGATAATTTATGAAATATGAAATACAAGAAAACAAAAAAATCTAAAATAGGGTTAAGTTCCGGCTTGGAGAATTTTCTTGCTATATTCTTCCTTGCACTTTTGGTTTTGGCGACTGTTAGTTTGACTTCTTCGGTCTTGGATATGGAGTTACCTTGGTTTCAGACTTCTGATGGTACTTCATCCGACGGAGCTAACACGCCCGGCGATGATACTTCAACTCCGGGAGAAGGAGCTTATGAGCCTACATGGGAGGAGGATATGGGAGATACGCCTCTTATAGAAATCGAATTAGATGAAGCAGTATTTATCACCTATTATTACAGTTATATCCTATGATGATATGACTGAAGAAGAACGAGAATTCTACGATTCTAAAGTTAATACGGTTAGTCCACCATTAACGGCTAGAAAGGTTATTCAAAATGGCTTACAAAAAAATGAGTAAAACCAAAACTATTGTGACTACGATTGCGATAATCGCAATTCTCGTCGGAGCAATTGCCGGCGTTGTAGCGCTTGCGAGCGGAAACAAAAGCGAAGAGGGGTATATCAACGTTGACCCTAAGTTCTACATAGGCGGTCTGAATTCAGACGGTGAATACGTAGATGCCGAGAATAGCATCTACACAAGGGACGCTTTTGAGTGTGAAGAGAGCGTTAAGGTAATTCTTGATTTCGATTCTAACGTAAAATACCAGGTATTCTTCTATGATGACGTTGACGAATTCATTTCCGCAACAGACGTTGTTCAGAAGGGCGCAGAGTTTGTTACTCCTGCAGATGCTACTCATGCAAGAATCCTCGTAATTCCTATCTGGGACGCAGAGATTGAGACCGAAGACAGAGTTGTTAAATGGTATTCTATCAATAAGTTTGCAAATCAGCTTACTATAAGAATCCAGGAAACCGTTGAAGAAAATACCGACGTAGCAGCTTAAACTGCATAGGAGAAAAACCATGGCAAGGGTAAGAAAAGTAACATTAAAAGATATCCTGTCGGTTGTTCTTACTATTGCTGCTATAGTAGCTGCATGCGCAGTAGTAGTTTCTATATCCAAGGATAAAACAAAAACGATTTCATCTACTGCCTTTGCCCGAGGAGCTATTGATTCAAACGGAGAGTTTTACGAAAGCGAAACGCAGCTTTATACGAAAGAGATGTTTGAATGCCAGGGTCTTACCATTACGCTGGATTTTGAGGCAAAGCTTGAATACGAAGTATTCTATTATGCCGAAAAGGATAGTTATATCGGAAGCACCGGCACTCTGACCAAAGATTATTCGAAAGACGATACCTTCCCGGAGGCAAGGTATGCCCGAATAGTTCTTACTCCCGAGCTTAAAGAGGGTGAGGACAAGATACATTTTTGGGAGATTCTCGAGTATGCAAAAAACGTAGAAATATCCGTAAATAAAAAGCAGTCTTTTGAGCCTCCGGCAGAGGAAACCACGTCCGACTCAGCGGAATAATCCGCGAGCCAGATGTATGAAATAAAAATAACCGCCTTTGCGAGCGGTTGAGGTGTTTTTTAGTTTGTAGCCGAAGCGGAGTAGGAAAAAATGAGTGCAGAGCACAACAAAAGAGGCTCGCCTTTGCGGGCGGGCCTCTTTTCAGTTAGTAAAGGAATTTTAAAATGAAAAAATCAAAATCACATTATCACAACGGAAAACGTTGGGGCTTTGCGGTAGCCAAAGCGCAGATAACATCCGGTAAGCTCGGTGTTGCAAAAGCGGATAAGGCTATGCAAACGTGCTCAAGAATTGCGCGTACCGGAACGAAGAAGCTAAACAAAAATGAGCGTGATGCGTATCGCGGTATGGCTGACGGAATGTATGAAGCGTTTAGGAACTCGGAAAAACGTTCTCGTAATAATCCTACTGTCAAGAAACGCTCTTTTAAAAAGCCTTTAAAAGTTAAGCGTGATAAATACAAAGTTGATATATTCGTAGAAGACAACTTTTTTGGCGATAGATTTACGGCTCGTTCTTTTGCTCCTTCAATAGAAGAAGCATTGAGAAAAAAAGAAGAAGCAAGAGAATATATGAAAAGCACCAGTCCTCGTCGTTTGATATCCGTAGATACAGCAATATCAAAAAACCATAAAAAATTCAAATTTAAAAATAAAAAGTGAGGTATTTATTGTGGCATTCAAAGATTTATTTAAAACCAAAGCCGAACGTTCTGCGTACGCAAAAGGACGCAGAGATCAGTATAACAAGGAGCATCCCTTAACGAATTATGCGGTTGAAGCTATTCATCATTCTTTTAACAAAGATGGAACTCGTTTCGGTAAACCTTACTCTGTTTTAGGTTCTAGACATAAAACTGCTTCTGAAGCAAATAAAGCGTGTAAAGCTGCTAACGAAAGAGAAAAATATCGTAAGGAACGCGTTCTCGAGGCTGTTAGAAATAAAAAAGTCAACGTTTTTAACAGTAACGACAGTACCTATACTGAGTATCGTGTTATAAAAAAGAAAGAACGATTGTAATTTATGAATTATATCTTTTTGTATTGATCTAAAATTTGGTCCAATGTACCTTCTATGTCGTTGATGTCATTGGAATCAAGTATGATTACATTCAATCCTTTAGATTTGTAAATTTTGTTTACATAATCTTTCTTTTTTAAATACGTCTTGTTTGTGAGACCATTAAATTCAATATAAACGTTATAATCTTGTAAATAAAAATCTGGATGAAGCTCTGCGTTTTCTCCGTTTTCGTTTATATATGGAACTGTCTTTTCGTAAACAACTCTTGTGTAATGATCAAAAAAGTAATCAAGTATGATTTTTTCTGATAGACTTCTGACAAATCTACCGTCTTTTGTTTTTACTTTTTTGTTTCCGTATTTATCTATTATTTCGGTGTCTCGACAATTCGTTATACGAATATCTATAGAGTGATCTTTATATTCTTTATAACAATTATAGCAAAAATGTTTACTATTCGATGGTTCGCCACAAATGATACAAGTTAATTCAGAAGTATTAGTTTCTTTTGTTGGCTCGGTTGCGATTGTTTTTGAAATTTTACATTCGCAAATTTTATCTGTTTGATACCATTTACCGCAATCGGAACATTGGGTTATTTCACCGTTGTGTTCCATTGTTCCATGTTTGCGACACAAACGGTCTTTTCTCGGATTTCCGAAATGCAAGTATGTCGGCTCCCCGCAAATAGGACAAACTAAATTTTCATTACTCATAATGTACCCCCATAAATAAACAGATTACTGTTTGATTTTAACATTTTACCATATTTCAGTCTATTTGTCAAATTTTCAAAAGAAAAGGAAAAATGATATGAAAAAATCAAGAATTTTAATACTTATAATTTCAATTTTGACTATAACGTTACTTGTATCGTGTTCACTCGGTGGCTCGAGCGGTGGTGGTGGCGGTAGCAGCATTATAGGCGGAAGCGGTAGCGATAGCTCTGATGATGATTCCGTCGTAATTCCCGGTCACGTTCATTCTTACGGTGCGTGGGAAACGGTTATTGCTTCTACCTGCAACGACTTCGGAAGCCGCAGCAGGACTTGTTCGGAATGTGAGAACGTTCAGACGGAGCCTTTGCAGCCCCTCGGACACAACTTGACTTCTTACGAAGGCAAGGCTGCTACGTGTACCGAAGGCGGTTATGCTGCTTATCAGACGTGTTCCAGATGCGAGTACACTACATATACAGAGATAAAAGCTAAAGGACACAAAACGTCCGGAACCGTAAAAGAAAATTCAGTTGCTGCTACATGTGAAGCAACCGGAAGCTACGAATCTGTTGCTTACTGTGTTACTTGCAAGGAAGAGGTTTCTCGCAACGTTGTAACGGTGGCAACGCTTGGCCATAACCTTACCTCTTACGCAGGTAAAACTGCTACGTGCGTTGATGACGGTTACAAGGCGTATAAGGTTTGCTCTAGGTGCAGTTACACCACATACGAAGTAATTGAAGCAACCGGGCATAATCCCGGCTCGGCTGTAAAGGAAAATCAGATAGCTCCAACGTGCGAAGCTACCGGAAGCTTTGATTACGTGGTTTCATGCGTTACTTGCGGTGTTGAGCTTTCAAGAACGGAAGAGACTATAGAAGCCCTGGGCCATAGGCTTACTTTATATGAAAAGAAAGCTGCTACTTGCACTTTGCCCGGTTACGAAGCTTACGAATCTTGCTCCAGGTGCGAACATACAACGTATGAAGAAATCCCGGCGCTAGGACATACAATAGGTGAAATAGTCAGAGAAAACGTAGTTGTAGCTACTTGTGAGACTACAGGCGGTTACGATGAAGCTCGGTATTGCACCGAATGTAACGTTGAGCTTGCCAGAACGAGTTACGTTTTAAACGCTTTGGGGCACAAATCCGGTTCTATTGTAATAGAAAATGAAATTGAAGCAAGCTGCGTTAGCGAAGGAAGTTACGACCAGGTTCAGTATTGCACTGTTTGTGATGCTGAATTGATAAGAAAAACTAATTACGAGAACGCTCTTGGGCACAGTTTTTCTTTGGGTATGTGTACCCGTTGTGATGATATCGAAGCAGAAGGCTTGAGCTTCATACTTTCTGATGACGGTACGTATTACATTCTTGATAGCGTTGGAAGTTGCACTCTTAAAACTATAGTAATTCCTTCTAAGTATAAGGGACTTCCGGTTAAAAGCATAAACGGTTTTGGAGAATCCAACGTTGAAAATATATATATTCCTGCGTCGGTAACGTATATTAACCAGAATAATCCTTTCCAAAATTGCGCTTATCTTGTTGGACTTGACGTCGCTGAAGATAATACCGCTTATGCTACTATAGGTTCTGCTCTTGCCAGTAAAGACGGAACGATTCTTTTGGCTTATCCGCGTGGATTGGCAGCGTCGAGCACGTTAGATTGCTTCACAGCTTTCGGTAACACGTTACAAAGAATTGAAAATTATGCATTTGCCTATAACACGAATTTGGAGGCGGTAGATTTTACTACTGTAGGAGCTATAACGTTAGGAGATAGTGCTTTCTATGCTTCTCCGATTACCAGTGTTCTTTCTACGTCTCTAGAGGCCTGGCTTGCTCTTTCTTTCGAAGATTTTACGTCTAATCCTTTACACAACGGCGCCGAGCTTTATTTTTCAGATGCGCGTGTTACGTCAGTAACGGTTGAAAATATGACTATTCCCGATTATGCCTTTTATGGCTGCTCGAGCATACAATTTGTTACTGTCGAGGATATTAGCAGCATTGGAAACTTTGCATTTGCATATTGCTCGTCTATTTTTAACGTCGAACTTGAACAAGTGAAATTGGAAAATCGAGGTATCTTTGCGAATTGTGATAAGTTGTCAAGAGTAGATATAAACGGTAGTAGTATACATTGCATAGGTAAACAGTGTTTTGCTGATTGTGACGTTCTCGCTAATATCAATTTCGATGGAACAAAAACAACTTGGTATTCGGGTGAGATAGATTCTTCTGCTTTTAATGGCTGTAATACCATAACCGTTCATTGTTCTAACGGAGATATAACCATCAACGGTTAAACGGAGGTATTTATGAATACTCTTCTAACCGTAGCATTAACGTCTGTTATTGCTTCTGTTATAAGCGGCTTTATAGGCTTGCTTTTCGGCAACTTTAAATCTCGTGATAACGGCAACAGACGTAGCAAAAACAATAAAAAATAAGAAGTAAATAAACGCTCCGATGAAAAGTGAATAGCTTATCGTCGGAGCGTTTTTAAGATTTTGGAGGTAAAATGCTAAAGCAAAAGATATTTAACAGAAGGGCTTGCGCGTTCTTAATTGTGGCGTTGCTGCTCTTTGAGCTTATGCTTATGGTTATTCCTGTTTCGGCTACAACAGAGGATAATATCGATTATCTTGATGATACGACGATATATGAGGATTTTGAGTCTGTAGGTATATCTACTTCATATTATCCAAGAAATCTCAAGGGTAAGCCTCAATATATGTATTTTACCGAGTCTTGTTATAGTGACCGTGGTTCCAATTTGGATGAGTATTTTTCTCTTTATATCTGGATATATAATCCGACGGAAACCGAGTTGAACGTAAACGGTGTCAACGTTGTGAATATTTCTTTTGACGGTGAAACGTATTCAAATCAGCTTTTAACTTTCGTTTCGTGTACGGATAACCATCGTTTTTATAAGTTTAGATTTTCAAATACTAAAGATATTCTTGAAAATGTCAGGAATTATGCCGAAAAGAATGACGGAACGAGGATTTATAAAATAGCCGGAATTCAAGTACAGGAAGGAACCTTGCTTCCAACGGATACGGAAGTCGGAGTTACTTTTACCTTTGGCGGCTATGCCAAAGGCTGTCATCCATCTTCAAAATCTGTATCCACGCTTACCTGTTCGAAAGAAAGTCTTGATACGATTGCTCTGAACGTTAATCATACGTCATATAGAAAAGATGAACGTACAGATTATTATCTTTTTTATTATGATAAAGACGATGACGGTATAACCACAGCTGATGAAGCTCGAGATATCCTTGGCATAATGACCGAATACGAATATCTTGCGGAGCAGTATGTAGCTCAAGGCTATAAGCGTTTTAATAGCATTGATGAGGCAATTAACGCCGGAGCGATATACCACGAGTATTATCCCGGTAGCTATTCAAAAGCTTACCATTCTGTTTATTTTGGTTTACCGGAAACTTACGTAGAAGAATACGCTGCTTTGAAGCAGATTACGTCAGAGTGGTATAAATACAGAACTGCTCCTATTTTTGTTACAAGCAATACTGATGCTTACCAAAATTTAAATTACGTAATTGCACAAAACGTTGGTGAGGGTCGCGAGAACGTGGATTGGCGTGTGCTGTGGGAATACGGCGAGCAGTACAATACGCTTGGCACCGGAACTTCGGCAACAACATTCGGGTCCGTCTATAAGCATGCTTATAATGCTAAAAAAGACGGTGAGGACTATTGGGCGGATGACTGGTACACCTTTTCTAATTCTTGGTCTTATCTTCCGTCTATAAATTGGCTTTTCAAAGTAACCGAAAAGCCTGAATCTTGGGATGACTATAAGGTTTCTTCTGCGCAGCTTGAGAATTATATGAAGAGTTATTCTGCATATAAAACGAAGGACGTTCTGGGACGATTCAATTCTGCGCTTTTTGACGGCGATTGCCTGGAGCATTTTGAAGGAACGATAACTTCTGATGATTATATCAAGGACCTTTCGGTTGTAGATCGTCCTTGGTGGCAATTCTGGAAGCCTACGGAATATGAGGACGTATCACCTATTCATTGTCTTACCGAAAGCGAAATGTCTGATATATTGGCGCTTAATGCGAGCAGCGTTGAAGATATCAAAAGCTTTGAGGACCGTTTCTTTATTGAGAACGATAATACGGGCTCTTCGTCCGGTAACGTGCTTAAGGACTTCCAGGATATGATAAAATCCGGTACGGTCCCGGTTATATTCAGATTTGCGGACAGCGAGTATTATGCTTCAACTGCTTGCTTTGATAACTATTCAAGTGATATAGATTATTATTCTGAATCTAACGGATACGTAGCCCAGGAAAGCGTATTCCTTAATTTTGATATTATCTCTCTTGGATTTCAGACGAAAGACGGTGGTAACGCTTTGGCGATTATCCCGGTAGTTGCGAATCCTATCGATATTATACCCAGCCTTGTTGCTCCGGAAGATATTCCTATCGAGGAGGTGGAATGGTGGCAAAAAATTATAGCTTTGCTTTCTATAATTGTCATAGGTATAGTTGCGCTTCTTCTTTGGGGTCCTATCAAAATATTAGCTCACGGTGCGTTTAACGTCATAAAGTTAATTTTTGGTATCGTATGGTCAATTGCAACGTGGCCGTTCCGTCAGGTATGGCGATTGCTATCTCGTGGTTCGTAGGAAAACGTGTAAAAAGGAGTGATACATATCGCAAAACAAAACACTAAATCATTCCGGACGTCCGGAAAAACAAAAGAAAAGTTTCCGCATTTCAGGTATTACAGAAAATCAAAACACCCGGCGTTGATAACCGCCGAGCGTTCTGATGAGGAATATAACTACCGAAAAGTAATGCATTCGGAAAAAGACGGTAAGCGGCGTAATGAAAAGGTTTTTCCAAATCCAAATCCAAAGGATAAAGAGCCTATGTATATCGGAAAACGAGTCAGGCACGATAAAAAGAAAAACTTTGAAAGTAACCCTTTGCCGTGGAAATATCCGCATAAAAATAAAAAGTAGCACCCACAAGAAGCATAATCTTCTCGCATTTGGTACAAAGCACCGTGCTACATAAAGGATTATATCATAAATAACATAAAAAGTCAATACGGAAAATAAAAATCCCCGAGATTAACCACTCGGGGCAATGCCGGAATCATTCATCGGCAGGTGCAAACTTGCGTTTGCCTACGGATATTATAGCAAAAACAAATTAAAAAGTCAATATACAAAACAAAAAAATCCCGGTTTCTCTGTCGAGGTGATAGCCGTTCGGAGATGTCGGGAGAATATAGAAAAAAAGGAGAATCCCAATGACAATAACTAAAATAGTCTGCGATATCTGTCGCCAGGAGAGCAAAGTAGAAAAAGTAACCGTTCCTATCCTTCGAAAAGCGTATACATTCAACGAAAAAACGGGTAAGCCTACCGGAATATCCAAAGAGGTACATATATCGGAAATTGAGGTTTGTTCTTCATGCAAAGAGAAGTTAACCGTTATTTCACATTGGAATACCGACTTGCTGAAATATAAATTTATAGCAGATGATACTGAAGCTCGATGGAAGGGCGCAGGCTTTGGCGATTATTATTGCTCAATCTGCGGCTCTCAAAAGAGCGAACAAACCTCTTACTGTCCGGATTGCGGAGCAAGAATGGCGGTGAGTCAAAACGAAATATAAAAGACTTATATACATACTCTGCGGTATATTTTTAGCTTTTCTTGTAAGTTATTGCATATTCACCGGAGCGCAGCTTAAAGGTGGTGCGGTATGAGGAAAAAAATCAAGTTAGCACTATCTCAAGTGTTCAGATTAGATTACCGACATTATCTATGCAGCTTTATTACGCTTGTTTCTTTGGCATTTGGAATATTGTTTCCAAATTCTTTACCAAGAATAGCGGAAGCTTTCCGCGATTTAGGGACAAGCTGTGTATATTACCTCTTCGGAATATTCTCGGAGAATGCGAACCCTATAACTCCAACAGTTGTAACTTTTCCCTTATGGGAATTCGCTCCTTCTCCCTGGGAGCCTCTTTCACTATTCCCGTGGACTTGGGAAGAATTTAAGGTCCTTTGGAGTCAGTATTGGAATCTCTGGGCTTCGAAAGAGAATTTTCTCGGTTATTGGTATAACTTCAGCGACGTTCTCTATTATTCTTCAAAATTTTTGCTCGTAGTTCTTCCTCTCGTCCTCATGGTCATCCTTAAGCTTCGTTCTTATACGAATACCAGGACAAACAAAAGAAACGTCAAATCGAAGCATTTAAAGCGGTATGAGCAATTCAAGTTCAAAGTGATATATCCTGTGATTGCTTGGTGCAAGGACTTTGTATTCTTCGTTCGGGAAAACAAGAAGTATTATAATGCGTGGCTCTTTATATGGGCCTTGCATTTTAATATTATATCAATAGTCGTAGAATTTTTCGCTTTTTATCTGTATCTGATTATATCCTTTGATTTTATCGGTACATACACACAGGTGCTAAAGCTCTTTATAGACCTTACGCCTATGATACGTTTTCTTCCCGGCATTGTATGGCTTGGACTCGGCGTTTTTGTATATAACCATATCTGTCGTGAAATGGCTTTTGCGCGCATTTATTACTACGACAGATGTAACAAAGGCGTGCTAAAAGACAGAGGCGTAGTAACAACGGTTTACGGTGAAATGGGCGTAGGTAAAACGCAGCTTATTACCGCTATGGCTATTACCTCGGAGATAAACCAATGGGATATGTCGTTTGAGATTCTTCTCGAGAAGGACCTTATGTTCCCGAACTTCCCTTGGCAGACTCTGCGTGACGCAGTAAAAAAGCGTATAGATAGCCGTGAAATTGTAGATATTCCAACTGCTCGGAAATGGGTTAAACGGTATCGGCATTTCTTCGATTACATATACGCCAATTACTCCCCGGAGCAGTGGCAGCTTCGACGCCAAAGAGGAAAGTCCCGAAAGTATATTAAATCGGATTATACCTTCGGCTATGATTACGAGCATTATCCGATAACGTATAATGACGAATTGAAGCTTACTCACCTTTATGAAGCTATTGAAGACTACGTATGCGCTTACCTTGTTTATACAGTAAAGACTACGCTTATCTTTGCGAATTATTCTATAAGAGTAGATTCTATACTTGAGGACCTCGGAAACTTCCCCTTGAGGAACAATGATTTTATGTCACGCGACGTTAGACTCCAGGACGCGTATTCACGTCACGCAAAGATTATAGATATGGATATGTTCCGTCTTGGTAAGAAAATGCTTGAGGATAATCCGAAAGCACG
Source organism: Clostridia bacterium (assembly GCA_017462485.1). Lineage (GTDB taxonomy): Bacteria > Bacillota > Clostridia > Oscillospirales > CAG-272 > UBA1740. The sequence goes on from JAFTRA010000008.1 coordinate 23,270, forward strand.
CAGACTTAGCTTCGGAACCTTTGTTATTTCCGAGGTGGATAAGGAGCGTAAGAATCAGCTTGAGCTTAAGGAAATGAAGCAGAAAACGAATGAAGCGAATCAGAAGAACGACCTCTTCAATGCTTGCTTGATGATGTGTCGTCACGCTTGCGTCATATCCAATAGGGTGTTCATTCGTATTATCTGTGACCTTCAACGTCCGGAAGCATGGGGCGCAGGCGGAAGAGAGCTTGGCGAAGTAATTTACATAAAAGATAAAGGCGAGCTATCTCCTACGTTACCGTTTATCTCTCCGTATTGGGTCCTTGAAGCACTCTTCAGATGGATAAAAGGTAAATGGGAAAGTTTCCACTCGAAATATATCTATGCTCGCTCTGATGATACGCTTTTTGCTTATCTTCTGAAGAATCTTGCAAATAAGATAAATAATCACTATGACAAAGTGAACGGTTTGTTCGGCGCTTTCACGCTCAAGCTTGAGATTGAAAGCGGACGCCTGGACGGAAATGTTAAAAAAGCGAAATGGCACATAATTACGAAAAAGGACCGTTCTAAGAGGTATTCCACTGACTGTCTTTCTTCTGTTTTTGATAGTTATAAACCAAACACAATGCATATAGACGATTTTAAGGAATATGCAACTGCAATGGCAAGTATGGCAGAGGGACAAGAGCAGCACTCTTATTTCCAGAACGATATACACGAAATGAAGAAAAATAACGAGGAGAAAATAGCATGATATTCTTTATATGTTTTTCGCTCATAGTAGATGCAATTTTAGTTTATTATCTTGTAGTATGTGTAAAGGGTTTAACTTATCTCGATAAGCTCCTTGAGAAGTACGAAGATAAAGAAAAATATATCGAATCTACTTGTGGGTATTGCGTAGATATATGCGAAAAAACAGAAAAAAAGCTCGAGGACCATATAAAGTCCTCGAGAACGAAAACACAACGAGCATATTTTAAAGGTGTCTCGGACGGTAAAGGAAAAAAGGAAGGAGTAAATTGTGGGAAAAAAAGAAAATAGAAACGTATCTAAAAAGATTTCGAACGGAACTATTATACATACTCGCGATGAATACTTTTTTGGTTCTAAGAATTATAGAAAACCGGGATATAAAAACAAAGGTAATTATCGTAAGGTTAGTGTGGTAGATAGTAACAGAAATGATGATTTGGCTGTTGTTAAATTGACCACTAGAGGAAAATCTTTGCCGGGAGAAAAATCTACGTACAAACCTTTTGTAGAAACATTAGACGATGATGGCAAGCCTATAAGGATTGGTTCTAAATTTATATCGCGTGGAGTACGAATATCTGCACAAGCAGTATCTATAATCAAAAAGGATTCTTTCAAGGATTCTAAAACGCGAAAAGTCAATCGTCGAAAAGTACGTGATATGAAAGGAAGAAAATAAAAAAATGCCCTCGGTTTGCACCGAGGGCTACCTAACATCACCGATATGGTGAAGAAATGTCCTTAAGGACACTATTATTATATACCATTTTCACAAAAATGTCAATAGGCAATTTTTAGAAATACGTTATATCCCGGACACTTGATAGACAAATAACGGAATATTGTAGAAAAATATCAACCGGCACAGCGCATCAGAGCTGTCCGGACAATGAAATAATGTAGAAAAGAGCCTGGGCGGTTAAAGTCCAAGCTCTTTTTTTATGTACCTTAAGGTTGTATATACATTTCTCTGCGCCGAGATTTGTATTACATTTCTCACGTAGGAAAAGTAATACAAAAATAAACGTCTGTAAAAGTAACACAAATCACCTCAAGGTGAAAAGTAATACAATGCTCCTCGAGGGAGTTTGTATTACAAAAAACTATTTTATGCCGTTCTTCTCAAGTACAATCTCCAAGGCTTCTTCAAGAACGTCGGCAACGCTATACTTGTCTATCCACGAATGTACGTCTCGTCCTTTTAAGGTTTGTCCGTGATAGTGATAATGATTTCTCCCGGCATAATTGCTCACAGTGTGTTTTTCTTCCTGTAACTTTTTGAATTTATCAAGAAGTCTGGAAGAAACACGAACGGATATTAGTTTATCTCTTTGGTAGTACATTATTTTTTCTCCGTGTGTTCTTTTTTAAGTTTGTTAATATCGTACGTAATGTCATCTGAATAATTTATAACCGCTTCTACTTCGGTATCTTCTAGATCACTGTCAAAAACATGTTTGTTATAGTGCTTATTTATGATCTCTTCGATTTTGTTTATAACTTCCTCAGTCTTGCAATAACCTTTATTGATTAAAACTTCGGCTTCAAGCTCGTATCTTGTTTTAGAGTGCGCTTTCGCAAAATCGTCCTTACTGTTGTAGCGGTGATTTTCTTTAACAAAAGTTTTTGTTTCTTCAAGCAACAATTTGCTTGAAACGTCGGCAGCTTCTTTTAAATCCTTTTTAAAACTACTCTTGATATCAGACTGCTCCATGGTTTCAAAATGTCCTAGAATTTGAAACGTAAATGCAACGTATCCCGGCATAAGAAAACCTATATCGAAAACGTCTTTAATTACCGCGCAACACAGTCTCCCGGTATATGTATCGTCTTTCCATTCGTTGAAAATGATATCGTCACCTTTTCTGTAATTGCGGTCGTTATAGCGTATCTCAAACGGTTTAATACCGTCAATGACCGCTTGATAAAATTCGGATAAAAGTTTAACTTTGTGTAACATAAAAATCCTCTTTTTCGTAAAAAAAATGGTGTGGGGTGGCTCGGCGCTCGGCTAACTTGTTAGGGGGAGAGATGCATTAGCCGAAGCGGTCAGAGACCGCCCCGGCATAGATTATTCGTCGCGCATACATTCGGCATACGTCCAGAAGCGCGGTTCTGCCTTAACCGCTTGCATTGGATAGACACATTCCCGGTCGAACGGAAATACCTCTTTAGCTATCTCTATCGGTGTGAAGTGATTTGTTACGTAAGCAACACAGCGGTATCCCTCGACTGTGATGATAATATAATCATCGGGGTCTACAGAGCTGAAGCGTTCCTTTGCCCTAGCGTAAGCCTTGCGCATATTCTCGTGAAGCTTCCCAGAGCTTATAACGAGCTCCGAGAAAATAGGTTCGTGGTCAAAAGTCCAGGTCATAGCGGTTCTCCTTTCTTATTCGTTGCTCCAGTGGTGTAAGTCTTCTTCGTCCATGAAACGTTGTTCGAGCTCGTTGAGGTACTCATCTTCTTCAGCCCTTTCAAGCTCAGCCTCGAGACGTCTGATGTTGTTGTTAACTACGTGCAGGTTCTGCTCGGTGGCTTTATATTGCCGAGAACCCATCTGTCCAATATCCTCGAGCTCCGCAAGCGCACCGATGAGGTAGCGCTTAGTGAAGTGGAGATTTTCTAAATCGTTGCGGAGTTCTTCACTCCTAGATAACGTTGCGGTCATTGTTTTCACCTCTCATTTTATCCCCATTGCTCTGCCATTGCGTGAGCTATTCCGGGGAATGTTTTGCTTGCTTCTTTTGATCTTTCTTTGTGAGGTAAACACCGGGTTTTATAATACCAGGCTGTTTGACGTTTTTGTTTTCCGTTTTTGTTTGTCCAGGTTTTGTATTCTATCCGGGGTTGTTTTAAATTCCGGGGAATTAATAAGGGTAAATTTTTTAGCCATAAACAAGTAGATTTTATTGTATTTTCTTCTTTACTTTCTGCATATTCCCAGGATTGTATTATTTGGCTCGGCTTTTTGTATTTTGTGGACATTATGCCTATAGGGTTTTCAATTGCTATTTTCTCGGCTTTTGCGTTTGCAATAGTTAAAAAGAAATTGATGGCGTCTGTTCTTTTTTTGTTTCTTTCGTGTGCTTCGTTTCTGTATTTTGATGTGTTATACCATCTATTACCGGATAAAGTTAGATAAGTGCAAGGTGGGAAAGCTATAATCATATCCCAAGTGTTAGATATGTAATGACATTTGCCGTCCATTGTGTAAAAGGCACATTGTCCGTTTAATATCGGGATAACATTTCCTTTTATGTGGTATTCTGGGTGCTTACCACTACATTCTTGAATATCGCAAGAAAAGGCATTGTGTCCTTTTTCTCTAAACGCCAGGGTAACTCTTTGAGATTCTTCACAAGCTACTAGAATGTTCATTTTCACCTCTTTCTGCCCCTCAAAAAGTGGGGACTTGACAAATTTTTAAAGTTGTGATATAATCTTAGTACATAATCAGAATGAGCAGGGCGGATAGGTACGCCCTTGTCATTCCTCAAATGCTCACAGAGAAGCGGTCAAACTTGTGTCTGTGGGCATTTTTTTATTGTCTGACTATGTACTCAATAAAGTCAGTGATTTGTTTTTCCGTCCAACCAATATTACGTAGATATTCAATCATACGGCTTATGGCTCTATCACTCAAAGACTCCATACCTCTACTTTCCCCCTATCAGAATAATTCTGTTCGGCTTTTCAACCCCGGGAGCTGTTAGCCCCTCCCGGTGTCTGTTGTAGAACTCTAGGCAACTACAACCTCGCCCGGTGCTTTATAGAGAAGCACCAACTAGATGAACGATACTGTTGGGGAACTTACGCGCCCACCAACCACGCGCCACGAATTGCGCCCCATAGAGAGAAGCACCGTCGTCGGTGCTTCTGTGGTTACAGAAGCTCATAACAAAAACAAAATGTAAAAAGTTTATTCACAAACTGCAAGTTTGCGAATAAAGGAAGATATGAAATTTTTATAAAGTTTTTCCCCGCGTGTAAGAAAAAGTTTCTAAAAAATTCATATACCCCACCTTTTTATCTTTTGGGAGTGTTATGAAACAGCCTCGCAGGAAAGAGGGTACCGACAGTATCACGCTCTGTCGGGAGAAAACGCGGAGAAGTTTTCTCCTTGGTCTATGAACAAACGTTAGCTTTCTCGCCGAAGGCGACGGTTAATCTTCCAAAGAAAAAAACGTATAGCGCTACGTAAGGAGACGGAGGGAAGGAAGAACGGCGGAGAGCCGCAGAAAGTGAGCAACGTGCGGCCTCCGCCCTTCCTCCCCCGTCCTTCGCGCAGCGAAAAGAAACAATAAAATAAGGCGTATAGCCACGTAGAAGGAGTATATCCACCATGCCAAGAACGACGAAACATTACGTTACATTTGACAGGAGAAAAAGAGACAAGCTGGAAGCTTTGTATAATGCAAACGTACCCGTAAAGATTATAGCTGACGAGCTTGGATATTCATTTCAAGCTATTTATCATGAATTAAAACACGGCTATTATATGCACCGTAATTCTGATTGGACGGAAACAAAGAAGTACAGCGCAGATAAAGCGCAATTATCTGCAGATATAAATGCAACGGCAAAGGGTGCGCCTATAAAGCTTGGTAAGGATAAAGAATTTGCAAGCTTTGTTGAAGATATGGTTCTCAAGGGGTATTCTCCCGGAGCTATTCTTTTGTATATTAAAGAACATGGCTTGCAATTTAAAACAAAGGTTTGCAGAGTAACACTCTATTCTTACATAGATAAAGGTGTTTTTCTCCGCATAAGCAATAAAAATTTGCTTCGTAAGGGAGAACGTAAAAAGAAAACAACTCAAGAGAAGCATCCAAAGAAGCTTCCGAACGTGGAGCACTCAATAGAAAAACGCACGCCCGAAATTAACGAGCGTACGTCTTTTGGTCATTGGGAGGGTGATACGGTTGTTGGAAAAAGAAAAAAAGGTGAGACTCTCCTTGTTTTCACGGAAAGGCTCACCCGAATGGAAATAATATTTAAATCGTTTAATAAGACTGCAGCAAGCACAGTTTATGCGCTTAACCGTCTTGAGCGTAAGCTTGGAAGCTCAAATTTCCGCAAAATTTTCAAGAGCATAACTTTTGACAATGGCACCGAGTTCTGCGATACCGAGGGTATGGAGACATCTCCATACACGAAGAAGCGCAGAACGACGGTGTACTATTGTCATCCGTATTGCTCGTCCGAACGAGGATCAAACGAGAACCAAAACGGATTTATACGACGTTTTATCCCGAAGGGCACCGCAATTTCGGACTACAGTAACGCATACATACAATACGTGCAAAACTTCATTAATGACTATCCAAGAACCATCTTTAACGGTGAAAATAGCACCAAACGCTTCACAACAGAGCTTAAAAAACTGAATATAGAAAATTTTTTAATGAAAATTCAAAAGATATCTTGACAAACGCGGAAAAATGGAAAAATATTCATATTATTCGGGTATATATTCATTTTGAAAATATGAGCATAGCGCGACCGCATAGCAAATCTTTAAAAAGACTGAGTCTCTTAAAGCGGTATGTAAATTGTACTTTTTGCCTTGAAAAAGAGAATCTTGCCGAAAAAACCATAAAAAAACAAAGATTTGACCGTTACGGTACAAATCTCTGGCAGCTAAAGAAAAAATGGCGAATTATGATATGTATTAAAGTTTTAAAAAATTATGTTAAGAATACGACAAGCTTTTACCTTTGTTTCGTTTTATCTGCCGGGTTAAAGATATTCTTCGCACTTTTTTATTTGAAAATAATTATTTTTGTCACTTCCTGCGTTATCTTAACGTTCTGTCTTGTTGAGTTTTTTATGCAGAGAAGATATAATCATATATAAAAATCGAAAGTTCAAATAAGGAGTTAGAAATGAAAATGAAAACTAAAATATCGCTGATAAGCTTTTTCTTTGCGGTACTCGTATTGTTTGCGGTGATTCTCTCTATATCACCCATCTCCGTGGGCGACGTTACGGAAGAATACGTAAAGAATCAGTGCTCGGAAGAAGAAATCAAATTTGAGGAAGCTCTCACTCAAGAGGAAAATTTTGTATTTTCTCTTACCTCGGCTGAGGTTGCAAGCTCATACATAATTGAGATGCGCTCGTCGGGGTACGTCGCCACTATCGGCGAAAGTGAAATTTCAAATTCCGACCTCGGCGCTCTTATAGCCGAGATAGAGGATGACGGTGGAGTCTTATCCTTCAATGCCGTCGAATACTCGGGAAGCATAACCTTAACCAAAAGCGTTACTCTTACGGGCGACTTGAGTATGTCGTGTGGGAATCTAAACCTTTACGGCGGCACGGTAACTTTATCTGATATTAATCTTTTTATCGACGGTGGAAGTGTTAAGGTAAAATCGGGTAAGTGTCTCGCGGAGTCGGGTATTGTTCGTACTCATTCAAAATCCGCATTCGTCCTTGACGGAGTATCAAGCTCATCGCTTGTGGCTTCGGGAGCGGAAATATACGCCGATGCAACGGGAGCTGCCGTTTTATGCTCTATGGGAAGCGTCGTCGTTACCTCGGGAAAAATCATAAACGACTACGGTCCCGCTATTGAAAATTACGGAACGCTCTATCTTTCGGGAGAGCCTATAATCTCGGGCTTCTCCTTTGACACCGTGACGGACAACCCCATATACCTTTCGTATAAGGAAAATCCTTTTTTGTCGAATATAAGCGTTATGTATAAATCCCAATTTCTTAACGGTAGCTTCACCGTTGTATGCCATAACGCAAGTAAAGAAAGTATAGAGCGTATTTCTCTTTTTGACGTATGCGGTGATAGAATAGATATAACCTATTTTGCCTCAAGTGAATATTCCGATGAGAAAAACGTTATTGCGGTAATCAAGACGAATAGAGTTAAATTTTACGTTGGAAATCTTCTTTTGTCAACCGATGAGTTTTTATCCGGCGAGGCAGTGAATGCGCCCGCTTCGCCAACGAAAGACGGCTATTCCTTTATCGGCTGGTATAAGGATACCGCCTTTTCCGAGCCTTATATTTTCGGTGAGCCCGAGTGCTCCGATTTCTCGCTTTACGCAAAATTCACCCTGACTCCGCCCGAGTTCGTAATATCCTCAAAAGCCTTCGTTTACGACGGTGAAATTCATACCCTTACCTTTGATAAAATTAGCCACCCGCTCGCGAATAACGGTGATTTTAGCTTTGTTTGGTATAAGAATTCTTTACCTCTTTCAAATAGCTCATCAAGTCTTAATTTGATTAATGTCAGCGACTCGGGAGAGTATTTTTGTAAACTAACATTTGCATATTGTGGTGATTTCGTAACGGTAGAGACTCCAAAGATAACGGTGGACATTGATAAAAGGAGCGTCGAAAAGCCCGCTGGTGTTAGTGAATATTACACGGGAAATCCGATTTATCCAAGCGTTGAGGAATCTGTGCTTTATATATCGAACAGCTTTCCCGAAACAAACGTCGGAAAGTATCCCGTAACACTGACTCTTACCGATTTTGATAATTATAGGTGGAGTGACAGTGAGAGCGAAATAACCACGGTAACCTTTGAAATTTTGCAGGCTGAAAACCTATTTTTAACCTCACCTCTCGTGGATAAGACGTACGAGGGAGGAGAAATCAAGGTTAGCGTGTCGGTAAAATTCGGAGAGCCGAAAATCCGCTATTCTGTCGACGGTGAGAATTGGGCTGAAAGCGCCCCGAGCGCTCCGGGTAATTACTATTTGAAGGCGGAGGTCGAGGAAACGGAGAACTATACCGCTCTTTCCTCGGGCGCGATAGCCTTTGAAATTTTAAAAGAAATCTGCATTGGAATAAAGATAGATAAGTACCCGGATAAAACCGAATACCGAGCGTTTGAGAAGCTCGTGCTTGACGGCGCTGAATTTACGGTGACTTACAATAGCGGAAGAAGTGAAAAAATAGATAACTCCTTGGTTACCGCCTGTTATAGCGGTGGCGAGTATTTCCTTGTATCCGATAGCTCGGTGAGTATAATCTACGGTGAAGCCTCGGTGCCTCTTGCGGTAAAGATAAGCCTTGCACAGTACGATATAAGCAGTGTTATATTTGAAGATACGAGCTGCGTTTACGACGGAAAAAGGCACACTATATCCCCAAGATTTGATATTACCGGCATTGACGGAATACCTCTTACGTATAAGGTAACGGGCGGCGGTATAAATGCGGGAGTCTATGACGTAACGCTCACGTTCTATACAGAAAGCATAAATTACGCTCCTCCGTCGCCTATAACGAAAAGCCTCCGTATCTCGCCTATGCCGCTTAACGTTGAGTATGGAAATACCGAATTCGTCTATGACGGAAATGCGAAAATTCCTACCGCAACGATAGTTAATGCGCAGGGACTTCCCATATCGCTTACGCTTTCGGGAGCCGCGACCGATGCGGGAGTGTACGTTGCGAGGGCTATCCTCTCGGACTCGAATTATACGCTTAATAACACAAGCGTCGAGTTTAAGATACTGAAAGCAGACCTTGATTTTTCCACTCTTAAATGGAGTGCCGATTCCTTTGTGTATAACGGAGAAGAGCAAACGGTAAGCGTCACGGGGTTGCCGTCCGCAGTAACGCTCGTAGGTTATGCCGATTCCACGTTTTCCGAGGTAGGAGAATACGTTACCGAAATAACCATATCCTATGACGAGAAGAATTATAATACCCCGGACAAAATAACGCATAAATGGAGGATTATTCCCGCAGATTACGTATTCTCGGATTTCGGCTTCGTTGATTCGGAATTCATCTATGACGGACTCGAGCATTATCCGAATTCGTTTGGAAGTATCCCAAAAGGTCTTGACGGAAGCTCCCCCACGTATAGATTCTCGTCCTCGGTAACCCACGTGAGCGAGGGACGTGTCAAGGTCACGGTGAGCTTCACCTCGGGCAGTAAAAACTATAATACTCCCGCTGATATAGAGGTGTTTGTAAGGATTTTACCAAAACGTGTAAACGTTATTTGGAGTGCCGTAGGCTTCGTTTATGACGGAAATGAGCATTTGCCGATAGCGGAATCCGACGATTGCGAAATCGAGATTTTCGGCGCGGCAACCGATGCGGGTGAGTACGTAGCCGAGGCGGTATCAAAAAATACCGACTACGAAATAATAAATTCAAAAATCGTCTATACCATAGCAAAAGCCGAAAACGAATGGCTTAAAGCTCCAACCGTTCCCACTTGCTACGAGGGACGAGAGCCGGAACCTTACGCAAAGGCAAAATCGGGTGTGCCGGAGTTCAGATATTTTTCGGATAAGGAGCTTAAAAATCCCATATCAGCGCCAAAAAACAAGGGCGTGTATTACGTTATCGGCTACGTTTCCGAAAGTAAAAACTATCTGTCACTTTCATCGGCACCCGTCGAGCTTTCAATTTTAGAAATTCTGCCGATTTCACTGAACGTCGATTTTTCGGGTATAACCCCGATTGCAACTATGGATATCCGCTCTCAAAATATCAAAGCGTATTATCTTAATAACGACGGAAGCGTAACGCCTATCGAAATCTCGGAGCTTTCGGTAACCTATGAAAACGGAGAGCTTCTTTCGGCAAAGGATAAGAAAATAATATTCTCCTATGGAGATTTCTCTGCAGAGTATGAAATAAGCGTTTCAAAAATGCCCGTGGAGCTTCCCGAAATTCCTTTTACCGTATATAGCGGAGAAGCAAAAATGCCTGCTTTTGCTGAAAGCCCTTTATACAAAACAGACTTTTCTGCCGTTCGTGACTCTGGCGTATATACCGTGAGATTTTATCTTACCGACCCAGAAAATTATGAGTTCAAGGGCGGAATATGCGAGAGACGCTTTGAGATAAAAAAAGCTCCTCTGACGCTCGAGGTCACGAAAAAGGGCGACGGCTACGAAATCGTCTCGGGAGAAATATTCGGACTCGACGAGCTTTATGAGGAATATTATACCGATAACGGATACGTCTATATAAGAGTAGAGAATCCCAATTACGAGGTAAGCGTTATTCCGAGTGAGTCCCGTGAGGGCGCAAGGTACGTCTGGATAGTATTCCTTATAGCTCTTCTTTTGGTTTTGCTTGCTCTCCTTTCGTATATAATAGTCACCGAAAGAGTGCGTATTATTGCGTTTGCAGGGCTTGCAAGAGAGAAATTTACCGCTATAATAAGGAAAAATCCCGACGAAAAAACAGCTCCGACGGAAGAAATATCAAAAAGCGCCGAGGAAGACGTGCAGCTTGAAACTCTTCTTGCGGTTGATGAGCTTCACGCAAACAATCTTATATCCGATTCACTCGCCAAAAATCTGGTAACCGAATCCGAAATCAGCGTGGAAACAAACGGAAAGCGCCGCGCTATCGTGAATCTTGATACGATTTCCGAGGCCTTTTCTGCAGGAGATAAGGTCGATATAAACGATATGAAAAGAAAGGGAATAGTTCCCGAGGACGCAAAAAGCGTCAAGGTGCTTGCGCGCGGAATCATAGATAAGCCTATCCATATTCTCGCCAATTCCTTTAGTCTTTCTGCCGTAAAAATGATAGCCTTGACGGGTGGAAGCGCCAAACGTGTGCATACCTCTCGCAAAAAAACGGATAATTTGTCATAAACGCTTGAAAAACAAAATATTTTGTGTTAAAATAACAGTATAAATATTTTACGGTGTGAGGTTGATTATGACTAAAACAAAGGTAGACGTAGCTAAAATCACCTATGCCGCGCTCTTCACTTCAATTGTTGTGGTGTTGCAGTATATGGGCGGATTTATAAAGTTCGGACTCTTTTCCGTGTCACTCGTGCTTGTTCCGATAGTTATCGGTGCGGCTCTGTGCGGTAAGCTTACGGGCGCTTGGCTTGGCTTCGTGTTCTCAATTATGGTATTTATAACGGGAGATGCGGCTTTCTTTTTAAGCCTTAACGTTCCCGGCACTATTATAACCGTTTTGGTTAAGGGAACCGTGGCGGGCTTGCTTGCGGGAATAGTATATGAGCTTCTTGAAAGAATTAACCGTTACCTTGCGGTAATTGCGGCGGCTGTCGTTTGCCCGGTTGTCAATACGGGAATCTTCCTTATCGGATGCAGACTCTTCTTCTTTGATGCGGTTAAGGATTGGGCGGCACTTGAGGGCGTCTCCGCGGGAGTATATATGATAGTATTCCTCGTCGGCTTCAACTTCGTGTTCGAGCTTCTTTTCAACCTCGTTTTAGCGCCGGTTGCGGTAAGACTTATAGATATGAAGAATCCATCTAAAAAGGAAGCGAAATAAATAAAGTAAAGAGGTCAGCTTGATTTAGAGCAGAAAATTTGTTCTCTTGCCTAAATAAAGCGACCTCATTTTTATAGTATTGTGCGTTAAGGTGGCAACGATTTATGTCAAATTTCCCTAAAATAATCTACAAAGACAGAAACGTAATAGTAATAAATAAGCCGGTAGGTATGCCCTCGCAGTCAGACCCCACGGGTGATACAGACGCTATGAGCGCTACCTCTGAGCTTCTTTCGGGTATGGGGGAGATCCCGTCTCTTTGGCTCGTTCATAGGCTTGACAGAACGGTGGGCGGACTTATCGCCTTTGCGAGAAACAAGAAAGCCGCTGCGGAGCTTTCAAAGCTCGTAGCCGACTCGGGAATGAATAAAAAATACCTCGCCGTGTGTCACGGAGAGGCAAAGTGCGGCGAGTACGTAGACCTCTTGTTTAAGGATAGCGCAACGAATAAAGCCTATATCGTTAAAACCGCAAGACGAGGCGCAAAGGAAGCAAGACTTTCGGTAGAAAGACTTGACACGTCTGACGGTAAAAGCCTTTTATCAATAGAGCTTTATACGGGCAGATTTCATCAGATAAGAGCGCAGCTCTCTGCGAGAGGGAACTCTCTTGTCGGAGATAAGAAGTACGGCAGCCGCGATGAAGTAAGACGTACACCGTCTCTCTTTGCATATAAGCTCTCTTTTCTTCTTTTTGGCAAGAAAATCACAGTCTGTGACTTGCCGAATACCGAAGAGTATCCTTGGAATGTTTTTTCAAAGGAACAATACATAAAGGCGACCAAAAGCGAATAGAAGAACGTATAAAGGTGATTTTAAGCAAATGAAAATGACTGAAAAGCTTTATTATAAAGATGCATACTTAAAGGAATTTACCGCCCTCGTAATTTCCTGTGATTTGACCGATGTAGGTTATGATATTGTTCTTGATAAAACTGCGTTTTTCCCCGAGGAGGGCGGTCAGTATTCCGATAAGGGATATATCGAGGAAAGTGAAGTTTTTGACGTTAGGGAAGTAGATGAAATAATTCACCACTATGCAAAGAAGGCAGTAAATGTAAACGAAAGTGTTCATTGTAGCATAGATTTTGACGAAAGATTCGATAAAATGCAGCAGCATACAGCCGAGCATATGATATCAGGATTTTTCCATAAGCTTTACGGAATCGAGAATACAGGCTTTCACCTCGGAGCCGTTGATGTCACTCTTGATACCTCGAAGCCGGTAACGGCAGAGCAGCTCGCATACGTCGAGGGCCTTGTAAATATTGCGGTTACGAGAAATATAAAAATTGAAACGCTTTTCCCGAAAAGCGAGGAGCTTTCAGCGCTTGAATACCGCTCGAAGCTTGACCTTACCGAAAACGTCAGAATCGTTAATATAGGAGACGTTGACTCCTGCGCCTGCTGCGCTCCGCACGTAAGCTTTACGGGGGAGGTCGGAATGGTGAAATTCGTCGATGCCGTCAAGCATAAGGGTGGTTCGAGAATCCGTATGCTCGCAGGTAAAAGAGCGTATGAGTACGTAGCAAAAATTATGAGAGAAGCGGCAGGTGTTTCCGTGCTTTTGTCGTCACCCCAGAGCGAAATATCGGGCGAGGTCAAAAAGCTCCTTGAGGCAAAGCTTGAGCTTGAGTATTCTTTAAAGCAAAAGGGAATTGCGATGGCTGAAATGCAGGCAGAGGCGATAGCCGAAAGCGATAGCGACGTTGTCGTATATAATCCCGCATTTGATATGGACGCGATGAGGGCTTTCGTCAATAAAGCATCGTCGAAGATTGGCGGTACTATCGTTGCTCTCTCGGGTGAGGACGGCGCATATAAATATATCCTCTATTCGAAAAGTGACGATTTTCAGGGAATCGTAAAGGAAGCGAACTCCGCCCTTTCCGGCAGAGGCGGTGGCAGAGCGCCTATGGCTAGCGGAACGTTTTCCAAAACGCTTTCTGAAATAGAAAATTATTTCAAAAAATAAAAAGCCCGACTCGTTTTGAGTCGGACTCTTAAAATACAAAATATAGGATTTGAAGAGCAGTTATCTTGAGATATCGAAGTTAAGCACGATACTCTTCTTGGTAGACTTAAGCTTTGTGAGTTTAACTCCCGCGGTTTCAAGCATACGTCTTGAGTTTGCGTCGGAAACGGTGTCCTTATATTTATCCGAAAGATAGATTACCTCGCTGATACCCGCTTGAATTATAGCCTTGGCACATTCGTGGCAGGGGAAGAGCGCAACGTAAATTTTCGAGCCCGCAAGCGACTTGCCGCGGTTATTCAGAATAGCGTTAAGCTCTGCGTGGACGACAAAGGGATACTTTGTCTCCCCCTCGTCAGCGTTTCTGTTCCAAGGAAATTCATCGTCGGAGCAGCCCTTGGGAAATCCGTTATAGCCTGTTGAGAGTATTCTGTTGCTTTCATCAACGATGCAAGCGCCAACCTGAGTGCTGGGGTCCTTGGAGCGTTCTGCCGCAAGAAGCGCAACGCCCATAAAGTATTCGTCCCAGCTTATATATTCTTCTCTTTTTCCTGCCATTTAAAAATCCTCCGTTTTGGAAATATAACGTTTACTATTACCTATTGATTTTATCACACTTTTGTAAACTTGTCAATAAAAATATACTGTGAGGCAAATATGTACGAAAAATGCGCTCTTTGCGAAAGACGCTGTGGAACGAACAGAGCCAATGGCGACCGCGGATTTTGCAAAATGACAAATCAAATATATATAGCTCGCGCCGACTTGCATATGTGGGAAGAGCCGTGTATATCGGGCGAGCGAGGCTCAGGAACCGTGTTCTTTTCAGGTTGCTCGCTCGGCTGCGTATATTGCCAGAACAGAAGCATATCAAGAGGCGAGGTCGGAAGATTGGTTTCGGTAGATGAGCTTGCCGATGCCTTTCTCTCACTTAAAGCCAAGGGGGCTCATAATATAAACCTTGTAACCCCTACGCATTACGTTCCCGGGATAAAAGCGGCGCTTGATATAGCGAAGCGAAACGGACTTGATATACCTATAGTTTATAATACGGGAAGCTATGAGAGCGAGGAAGCATTCCTGCTTATCAAGGATTCGGTTGACGTATGGCTGCCCGACCTTAAATACTATAAAGCAAGCACAGCAGAGCTTTATTCAAAGGCGAAAAATCTGCCCGAGGTCTCGAAGAGGCTTATCGAAAGGTCCGTCAGCGTCAGCGGTGAGCCTAAATTCAACGACGAGGGGATTATGACGAGAGGTGTTATCGTAAGAATACTGCTTTTACCGGGTCACCTTGCCGAAGCAAAGCTCAACCTTAAATATCTGTATGAAACCTATGGCGATAAAATTTACGTCAGCCTTATGAGTCAATATACTCCGGGGGAGAATATGCCGAAGCCGCTTGACAGAAGAGTCACTTCAGCTGAATATAACGAGCTTGTATCTTATGCCGAAAGGCTGGGTGTAAAAAACGCCTTTATCCAGGAAAGAAGCTCGGCAAGCGAGAGCTTTATTCCCGATTTCGACTGTCGTGTTAGCGAAAAAAACACCGACTTGTGTAAATACTGAATTTTTGGTGATTAGGCAAGAGCGTCTTATTGACAAGCTCTGCGTCTGCCACAAGAAAAATATATTTTAAAAGTGAGGATATCCGTGTGAGCGAAGCAGTAAGAGAAATACTCGAAAAATACGAGGTGCGAAAAACCGAGAAGCAGAAGGGCGCATTTATAGAATATGCGCTTGGCTTTGCCGAAAGAAACGGTTACAGCGCAAAAGTAGAAGAGAACAAAAAGGGCGTAAAAAATATAGTCGTTGGAAATCCCGAGAAAGCAAAGGTGATATACACCGCTCATTACGATACCTGCCCTCGCTTGCCTTTTCCAAACTTTATAACCCCGAAAAATGTGTTTATATACATACTTTATCAGATTTTCTTAACCGTATTTTTGATAGGTATACCAACCCTTGCAGCCATTGGAATAGGAGCGCTTCTTTCCACTCTTGGAGTTGATGAATACGTCGTATCAATAGTTAAAATCTGGACCGAGTATATCGGCATTATAGCGCTACTTTATCTTATGATGAAAGGTCCTGCCAATCCGCATACGGCTAATGATAATACATCGGGAGTGTCAACTTTAATTAGCATAATGGAGACTTTACCCGAAAATTTGAGAGAAAACGTTGCGTTTATCTTCTTTGACCTTGAGGAAGTCGGACTCGTCGGCTCTTCCGCCTATTACAGAGCGCATAAATCAAAAATGCAGGATAAGCTTCTTCTTAACTTTGATTGTGTTTCCGACGGAAAAACGATACTCTTTGCGATAAAGAAAAATGCCGCAGAATATCTTGACGTCTTAAAAGCCTCGTTTGAAAAAACTGATAGCTTTACTCCTGACTTTTCGACGAAGGGTGTCTTTTACCCCTCTGACCAAGCGAAATTTCCGATGGGCGTCGGCGTAGCCGCGCTAAAGAAATCGAAGCGTGGAACTCTCTATATGGACCGTATCCACACCGCAAAGGACACCGTCTTCGACGAGGAAAACATAGCCTATCTGACACACGGCGCAGTAAAGCTTGTCGAATTTATTTCGAAAAACGAACAAACGAAATCAGACTAAATATAAACCGATAGAATTATAAATAAGAAAGGTACTGCCCTAAGCCTTGAGCAGTACCTTTTTTACTATTTGATTTTATTGATTTTGTTCGTCTTTCACGTATTCTAAGATGTCTTCAACCTTACAGTCAAGAAACGTGCATAAATCATTTATTGTCACGGTGCTTATAGGCTTGTTATGCTTCAGTCGGTCTAAAAGACTTCTGCTTATTCCAAATTGATTTATAAGCTTATACGTAGAAAATCCCTTTGCTTTCATAGTTCTGTAAAGCGGAGCATATGAGATCATATTATTGCTTTCCTTTTAACCTAATATGTATTGTGGAATGAGCTTCTACATATATTTTAAAATATGCTCTAACTATTGACAATTGTCTATAAATAGAGTATAATTGTTATGCTCGTTAAAAAGAGCATACGAAGGAGGACGAAAGATGAAAAGTAATATTAAAGTTTTTATTTTTCTAATAATTACATCTCTGCTTATTGCTATGCTTGCGAGCTGTGACTTAGCGGGGGTTTTAGGCGGCTACTTGACTTCTCAAGACGGTAATGACAACTCAGCCGATATAAACGATGAAAATAACTCGGATGGAGAAAAAGAAGATAATAGTACTAATATCGACGACAGTACGAATTCCGAGGAGAATACAGAGGATAACACAGATACCGGCAATAACAACGGCAAGCGTGTTCCCGTATATCAGGGAATGACGATTACTTCGGCTGTGAAAACCGCAACCTTGCCCTCCGTCAACGGCAACAAGGAAGACTTTGATTACGGTAAGGATAACGGAAATCATAACGGTCATTTTAAGGGCGACCACGGCGGTAAGCACGATGACGAAGAGATAGATAAAGAGAATCCTTACCCCGATAACGGAGAGAATGAAACTCTTGAAGAAGAGGTAAAGGGCACTCTTGAAGTAGTAGGCGCTGCAGAAGAAATCTATTACGCAACGGCAAAGCAGGATATCTATATCAATATCCATATCAACAACCCCGATAACTACGAGATTATTTCTTTCACCCTTAACGGTAAAAAGTATTCGAGCTATATGTTTGAAGAAGGCTCGGATATGGAAACTATCGTTTTGAAATATAACGTCGGTGAATCTCACGGCGTGGTTGAATATACCATAGACGCTATAAAATATATAGACGGCACAGAAATCAAAGATGTTCTTATTGACGGTGATAAAACCGTAAAAGCGGGTGTACGAGTTGAAGATCAGGTTAAAGCGGAAATATCCGATCTTAATATTGATACGAATGCGCTCTCCTTTGAGGTAAACCTCACCGATAAGGATTCTCTCATAGCTTTCTCGAACGGACTTGCTAAAGCTGTTATATACGATGGTGAAAAGCTCGTCGCCGAAAAAGACCTAGTACTCGGCGAGAATAGCGTAACGTTCGACGGACTTAAAACGGATACCCTTTATCAGTATGCCGTAGTAGCATATTACGATGATTTTTCGGGTGTCGGCGCAGCCCTTAATACTCTTTATAAGGACGCCCTCTATACCGATGCGGTAGTATTGTTTAATGATATAACTTTAACTCAAAGCTCTGCAAGCTTCGGCTTTGCTTGGCACGAAAGCTGCTCAAATGGAGCGCTTACGTCTCTTAAGCTTTATAAAGATAATTCTCTCGTGAGAGAGATTGACGTAAATGCAACTACGGTTGATAATCTTCTTTCGAATAACGTTTACGTGCTCGTTGCAGAATATGAAAATCTCGGTAAAACCGAAAGTATCCGTCTTGAGCTTTTAACCGCAACGAATGCGGTGCCCGAGGTATCAATCGTGAATCCTTCTGCAACGCAGACCACGGTCGGCTTTGATATAAAATATACTGATGTAGATAACGTTGGAGCGATAACTAAAATCGAGCTCGTACATGCAAATGGCACAGTAACGGCAGATAGCACGGATGTAAGAGTTTTCGAAAATCTTCTATCGAATAACGAATATATGTTAAAAGTTACCTATACATATGATCTTAACGATGGTATTGGCATTATAACTGAAGAGAAAAAACTTACAGTAAGGACTTTAGCCAAAGAAATGCCGCACATCAGAATTGCTACTTCGAATATCTCGTATAACAAATTTGATATCACTATATTTGAAAATGATAGTGATAACGTAGGAAGTATTTCCAAACTTGAGCTTATAGACGAAAATGGGAATGTTCGGGAATATGACGTAAGTGTCAGAACTTTTGAAAATCTTGGTACTGAAATGACTTATTCTGTAAGAGTTACATACACTTATGATCTCAATGACGGCGTAGGTATCAATCATAAAGTCTATAATAAAATGGTTTCAACTGTTGCAGCTTTTGACTATACTGTTTATGAAGAAACCGCTACGATAACAGGTTTTCGTTTTGATAGCGCAGATGTAATTATTCCTGATACTATAAAGGGATATAAAGTAGTGGCTATTGGAAATTATGCATTCACTTGCAGCGAAACTCTTGTCAGTATTACTATACCTGACACTGTTGTTACCATCGGCTGGGGTGCATTCGAGTCTTGTGGAAGCCTTACGAATGTTAATATCCCCGATAGCGTAACAATTATAGATTCCTTTGCATTTTGTTGTTGCAATCTTACGAATGTTAATATCCCTGATAGCGTAAAAAATATAGGTGATTATGTATTCGATGGTTGCAAAAATCTTGAGACCGTGACGATTGGTAAGGGTGTAATAGATATCGGAGAAAGCGCGTTTAATAGTTGTAATAATCTCACGAGCATAAATATCCCCGATAATGTTACTTATATTGGCGAATGGGCATTCTGGGGTTGCGTAAATCTTGAGAGTGTGACGATTGGTGATGGAGTTACTACTATAGATACTGAAGCGTTTTATGGTTGTGTAAGCTTGAAAAACGTGACGATTGGTGATAGCATAACAAGTATAGGTGATAGTGCGTTCTCTTATTGCTCAACCCTTACAAGCATAAATTATCGCGGAACAGAAGAAGAGTGGAATGCTATATCAAAAGGAAACTCTTGGGATGATTACGCAGGGGATTACACTATAACTTATAACTATACAGGTGAATAAAACAAAAAAGAACTGACACCGTAAGAAAAGCTGTGTCAGTTTCAAGAATTAACAAAAAGGTACTGCCCTAAGCCTTGAGCAGTACCTTTTGCTTGCTTTTAGTATATTAAGTATTTAGAATCTTGTAAAGCTCAGACTTTGCCATACCTCTGTCTTTAGCGGCAGCCTTGATAGCGTCCATTCGCTTTAAGCCCTCGTTTTCGTAGTGCTTAACGTGTTTCTCAGGTGAAAGGGAGAGCAGGGGATTTTCTTCCGAGTCGATTTTAACGCCCGCCTCGTCAGCGCCCTCTAAAATCAGAACGTATTCACCTCTCGGAGCATTTTCCTCGTAGTATTCGTTAGCTTCGCCAAGCGTCGTTCTTACCACCTCTTCGTTAAGCTTGGTAAGCTCTCTGCAGAGCGAGATTTTTCGAGTCTCTCCAAAGGTATTCATAAGGTCAATAAGCGTAGTCTTTAGCTTGTGCGGTGCTTCGTATATAATCATAGTGCGGCGTTCGTTTTTAAGCTCTTTAAGCCTTGCCTCACGCTCCGCCTTATTCGGAGAAATGAATCCCTCGAAGCAAAATCTGCCGGTAGCAAGAGCCGAAAGCGAAAGTGCCGAAACGGCAGCGCACGCTCCGGGAATAACCGAAACCCGCACGCCTGCACGGGCGGCAAGCCTTACTATATCTTCACCCGGGTCGCTTATAGCAGGCATTCCCGCATCGGTGATAATAGCGCAGCTCTCACCAGAAAGCACTCTTGCTATAATTCTTTCACCGCTCACCTTTTTGTTATGCTCGTGATAACTCAAAAGCTCCTTTTTTATTCCAAGGCAGGTGAGAAGCTTCAAGGAGTTTCTCGTATCCTCAGCGCCGATAAAATCGACCTCGGATAGAACCTTTACGGCTCTTTCGGAAATATCCGCAAGATTTCCTATCGGAGTAGCAACGAGATATATAGTGCTTTTTTTGGTTTTGTTTTTCTCGCTCATAAAAATCTCACTTCCTTAAAAATTTCTCGGGAAAGCTTCCGTTATCCATAATATAATTCATATCGTCAGTGTAAGCCTTATGCTCCCTGTTCCTATATATAATCAGCGGTGCCGTAAGCTTCGCTCCGCATTTTCCGCCGCGCTTAGCCTCAATAAGCACCATAGAAGACTCGGACTCCGTATCAGCGTGAACGAACGTTATCCGCTTTGCCTCAAGCGAAGCGTCGCTCATAGCTCGGAGTAGGTCCGTCAGTCTGTCGGGCCTGTAAACAACGGCAAACTTACCGCCGTATTTAAGCGAGCGGGAAGCGCAAGCGCAAAAGTCCCCGATATCACCCATAACCTCGTGACGAGCAAGATTTTTAGCCGATAGGCTGTTAGCCCTGCCGCTTGATACAGACATATACGGGGGATTTGTATAAACAATATCAAATTCCTTTTCGCATTTGTACTTACGCAGGTCGATATTTACGGTGTTGATATTTTCCACAAGTCCGTTAAGCTCGGCATTTCTCTTTGTAAGAGCAGCGTAATCCTCTTGGACCTCAAGAGCCGTGGCAGAGGAAATCTTTCCCCTTGTGAGAAGAAGAAATGAGATTATTCCGCTTCCTGCGCCCAGCTCAAGTCCTCGCATATTCGAACCCGAAACGTAGCCCGCAAGAAGAAGAGCGTCAGTGCCGAAGGTGAGGCCCTCGGGCTTCTGAATAAGCTTCAGCTTATCGTTTACCTCGTCTATTCTTTCTTGGTCGTAAAGTATTGTCATTTTTAAATCCTTATATTTGAACACTGAGATATCACAAAATAAATTTAGAGCGAAGATACTGTTTTAAGATGGTATCCTCGCTCGTTTTTTATTTGGTCTGTCTGATACGACAGCGCCATAAGTAATTTGATGAATTATTCCTCAGCAGGAGCGTCAACGGGGCAAACTTCAGCGCAAGAACCGCAGCTTACACATTCGTCAGCGTTGATAACGTACTTTCCATCACCCTCGGAGATGCAACCGGTGGGGCATGCATCAGCGCAAGCGCCGCAAGCGATGCATTCATCAGAAATCTTGTATGCCATAATAAAATACCTCCATAAATTTTGGTCTATATCTATTCTAGCATATTTTTATGAAAAATCAAGAGGGTTTTTTAAAAAAGTATTTTTGTAATTAAAAAATATTATTTTGTCAAATTTTGCGGGAGTCAGTTCTCGATGAATTCTTCGTTTTCGTCGTCTTCGGATTTGTTTTTATTTTTCTTAGGAGTTCTCAAAATTTTAAGGTCGGCAACCTTGTAAATCTTGGCAACGTCCTTCTCGGTGTCGTTAAGCTTTACCCTTACTTCCTTTGCGAGAGGCTTAATTTCGGTAACCACGCCCTCACCGTCGGAGGTGAGAACAACCGAGCCAACAGGTGGCGTTACGCTGATAGCATACTCGTAAGCCTCGTGCTCGTATCGAAGACAGCACATAAGTCTTCCGCAAGCGCCCGAAACCTTTGCCGAGTTAAGCGAGAAGTTCTGCTCCTTCGCCATCTTTATCGTAACCTGAACGAAGTCGGAAAGGAATCCCGAGCAGCAGTATTTTCTTCCGCAAACACCGATACCGCCCATAAGCTTTGCTGCATCTCTTATACCAATCTGGCGAAGCTCGATTCTCGTTCTGAACGTTGAAGCGAGGTCCTTAACAAGCTCTCTGAAGTCAACTCTTGATTCGCAGGTGAAGTAGAAGAGAAGCTTTGAATTGTCAAAGGTGTATTCAACGCCTACAAGGCGCATACCCAGTCCGTGAGCGGCAATTTTCTTTTTGCAAATGAGCGCCGCCTCGAATTCCATCTCGTGATTCTTTTCGTCCCTCGAGATGTCCTCCTTTGTTGCGAGTCTCGTAACCTCTTTAAGAGGTGAAACTATGTCGGATGCGGGAACTAATTTGTTCGGTATTTTAACAGTTCCCATTTCCGTACCCCTTGCGGTGTCAACTATAACTCTGTCACCCTCGGAGAATTTTATCTTCGCAGGTGAGAAATAGTATATTTTTCCCGCTTCTCTGAAATTTATACCAACGATTTCAACCTTTTCGTCGGTAGCAGGCGCGGGTGTTGCTTTTTCTGTTTTTTTGTTTTCCATTTTATACCCTTTCGGTTTGCTTTAAAGGATTGTTACGGTAAAAGATACTAAAAATTACCGCCGCAATCTTGATATTTTAATTTAGGTGTGCTTTATCCTTACCGCCATATCGGTAAGAAGCGTCGCAACAACGACGTTTTTGTCAAGGTCCTCAATTGCCGAGGTAACGATATCGTAAACTGTTATGAGTCTCTTTTGATTCATTCCCGAGGATATCTCTTCCGCCACGCTTTCCGTTAAGAAGAACGCCATAGGCGTGTCCGTCGCAAGCTTTACTACGATGAGGTCTCTTATTGCGATTCTTATTTCCTCAAGAACGTCTCGCAGCTCGTCACGCTTAGTGGGTAAAGCCATGCAGGCAGCATAAAGCTTTGAGAACGGAGTCTTTTTCGGCAAAGCCTGAATAAAGCTCATTACCAAGTCTCTCTTGCCTTGAATTTCCTCCGTCGGTCCGTCGCCAAGCATCTCAAGAGCCTTGCCTATAACTCCGCCCGAGGCGAGAAGAATAGCTTTAAGCCTTTCGGGGTCGGTAACGTTAAGCGCTTCGGCGGTGCTCGAAAGTTCTGTGACCGAGGATAGCAGCTCGTCGTATTCGAAAAGCTCCATTTGCACGTATTGCGTTCGGCTCTTTATTGTCGAAAGAAGCTTGTCCACCGACTCTGCAAGCAGAATTATATGAACGTTTTTCGGTGGCTCCTCAAGTACCTTAAGAAGAGCGTTCTGCGCGGCAGAGGTCATAAGGTCAGCGTTTTCTATAACGTAAAATTTATACTGCGACTCGCTCGCGGATAGGAACATATTCTCACGGAAATCACGAAGCTCCTCAACGCCGATAGTAGCCTTTCCGCTATCCTTTCCAAGAAAGCTTATATCGGGAAAATTCCCGTCGTAAATTCTTTTGCAATTCACGCATTTTCCGCAAGGGTATGGAAGAGCAGAGTCGCTTGCCATAAGGCAGTTTGCCGCCGCCGCGATTTCTGTCGCCAGCGTGTGCTTTCCCGAGCCCGACGGTCCCGTGAAGAGAAGAGCGTGAGGTAAAGATAGGTTCATTACCGCATCGGAAAGTCGGCGCTTTGTCATATTATTTCCAAAAAGTCTTGTAAATCTTTTCTTCATTCTGCCGTCCTTTCCAAAACGTTTTTAAACCGGCACACAAGGTTTTAAATATTTTACCACTTATATATTGTACCATTATTTATCCAAGTTGTCAATCTTTTTTGAGAAGTGATTTTTAGTTTTCCTTCTTTTCGGTTCTACCTGAATGAAGCAGACTCGCTCCAGCCCTCTCCGCTTATTTCATGCGCTCTCTGTACGGTAACGAACGCTCTCGGGTCAGCCGAGGTTACGAGTGAGAGAATATCCGAGTACTCTGATATTGAAAAGCTGACGCTCACTATCCGCTTATCCTTACCCGAATATCCTCCCCTTGCCGTAATTATCGTGGTAGTTCTGTTCAGTTTTTCTATTATAAGGCTGTTGATTTTTTCGTACTCGTCGGAAACTATGCTTGCGACAAAAGCTCTTTCTGCCCCGAGGAATACCTTGTCAATAAGCGCCGCCGTAACGAAAGCCGCTATTATTCCCATAAGAGATACGACGAGATTTCTTATAACAAACATACCAAGAGTAACGATAGAAGCGTCTATAATAAATATAACCTTCGAGCTTTTGAGCCTTGGAAAAAGCTTGCACAAGGTGAGCGCTATGATATCCGTGCCCCCCGTCGAGCCGCCGCCGAGAAAAGCGAGAGCACACCCGAGCCCGACGAGTGCTCCGCCCGAGAGCGCGGCTATAAGAATACCTATATCGGCATACTCGGAGGAGGGAAGATAGAAATATCCGCCAAGCGTACCCTCTCTCGCAAGAAAAGAGAAAAGGGAAAGAAAGGGCGGATAAAAAAGTGAGGAAACAAAGGTCTTTGCCGCAAAGCCCCTACCGAGCGCAAAGTAGCCGAAGAAAAAGAGTATCCACGTGAGCGTGCCTATAATAAGCTCTGCTGAAACCTTCTCGCTTGGTACGAATTTCTCAACTATTATCGCTATTCCCGAAATCCCCCCTGCTACTATGTCGTAAGGTAGCATAAAAACGGCAGTACCGAAAGCGAGCGCTGCAGTACCGATTATAATTAAAGAAAGGCTTTTTAAGTTCTCGCATAAAGTTTTTTTCATAGGAAACGACCTCTTAAAGAATTATCTTTTGTTATTTTTTACCGCGCGTCAAACTTTATTCTTCGAGAAAATTCTCTATTTTTCCGCAAAACTTGATTTTTTACGGGATAGATGTTATACTATTTTTCGTTATTTTGACCGAAGCTTTTGCAGAAATAAAGAGATTTTCGGGTTCAAAATAGCTAGTTCGTTTTTAAAGAGGTATTTTATGAGACAAAAGGTTGCGCTTGCGGTATTTATGTCGCTGTTTTTACTGCTTTGTACGGGAGCAATAGTATATTTTGCGTTTGTTTATTTATCAGATTCGCCGTTGGATAGCGATAGCGTGATATCTAATGAAAACAGTGAAATAAACGCAGAGGATATAAAAAGACTGTCCGTAGCGGTAGGAGCGAACGGAAGGATACATATAAACGGAATTGATACGGGTGTTATAGCTAATTCCGAGGGCGGAAAGGACGGACTTACACCCTACATAAACGCAAACGGCAATTGGTGTATAGGAAATACCGATACGGGAATTTCGGCAGTTGGTAAAAACGGAGCCGACGGCAAGGACGGCAAGAATGGCGCTGACGGAAAAGACGGTGAAAACGGAAAAGACGGAGCCGATGGTGAAGATGGCTTAACGCCTTATATAAATACCGACGGAAATTGGTGGATAGGAACGACGAACACAGGTATTTGCGCAGCAGGTAAAAACGGTACCGACGGCAAAGATGGAATAAACGGTATAAACGGCAAGGACGGAAAAGACGGAAAAGACGGTGAAAATGGCTTAACGCCTTATATAAACACGGACGGAAATTGGTGGATAGGAACGACGAACACAGGTGTTTGTGCAGCAGGTAAAAACGGTACCGACGGCAAAGATGGAATAAACGGTATAAACGGCAAGGGCGGAGAAGACGGAAAAGACGGTGAAAATGGCTTAACGCCTTATATAAACACGGACGGAAATTGGTGGATAGGTACGACGAACACGGGAATTTCGGCAAAGGGCGAGAACGGAGCCGACGGAGTAGGAATATCAGGAGTAAAGGTGCTCGAAGGCTCGCTTTATATAAGCTACACGAATGCTCCGGGCAAATGGATAGAGCTAGGTAAAATAGAGTCCGAGACCTACGGGCTTGAATATTATCCACTCCCGGACGGAACTTTCGGTGTCTCGGCAGGTAAGCTTCTCTATGTTGAAAGCATAACTATTCCAAGAGAGTACGGTGGAAAAGAGGTAACCGAAATATTGCCGGGTGGATTTTCGGGCGCTGTCAATCTTAAAAATATAACGATACCAAGCACGGTAACGAAAATAGGAAGCTCTGCGTTTATGCACGCTGAAAGCCTTGAATCAATTATTTTACCCGAATCGGTAAAGACGGTTGGCAAAAACGCATTCCTCGGCTGCGGAAAGCTTACTATACGTCTTTGTTCTTCGTATATTCCCGAGGACTTCAGCGAAGGCTTCAATCCCGATAACCTGGAAGTGATTCTTGGTTACAGTGAAGAGAGTGGCAGCACCGAGAGCGGTATAAAATACGAAAAAACCGAGGGCGGCGTTGCGATAACGGGGTACTTCGGAGAATCTTATTTCGTAGAAATCCCGGAGAAAATAGACGGTGAAAGCGTAGTGTCCATATCGGCTGAAGCTTTCCGTAATAATATGAATATTCTTTCGATAAGTCTGCCTCAGTCACTCGAAAAAATAGAAGATGGAGCGTTTGATGGTTGCTTAAAGCTTGTAGAGATATATAATTTCTCCTCTTTAAGCATCAGCGCAGGCGGTGACGGTAACGGGAAAATAGGAAAATGCGCAAAAGCGGTTCGTAATGACGGCGTGACAGAAAGCATTCTTTCGGAAGACGAAAACGGCTTCGTGTTTATGAATACAAGCGGAGCGTACTATCTTATAGCTTATGTCGGTAATGGTACGGACGTTGCTTTGCCCGAAAATTACGAGGGCGGCTCATACTCTGTGTACGATTATGCGTTCTCGGGAAATGGAAATATAACCTCTCTTACTGTATCCGAAGGGGTAAAATCTATTGGAAAATACGCCTTTTCAGGTCTTATGTCCCTTACCGTGTTGAATTTCAATGCCGTAAGCTGCGGTGCTCTTTCAAGCGATAGCAATGCATTTTACACTATTGGTGAAAGCACCGTCGGAGTCACGGTTAGGTTTGGAAAGAACGTAACTGCCGTACCCGCATACCTTTTTAATTCAAGCGCCACAGAGTCAGGCAAGCCGAAAATTATTTCGGTAAGCTTTGAAGAGGGAAGTAAATGCTCGGAGATAGGCGCATATGCTTTTGCAAATCTTGACTCGCTGGAGTGTTTATCTATACCGAATAGCCTAAAATGTATAGAAAAGTTTGCATTTTACGGATGTAATAGTTTGAGGGAAGTTGCAACCTCGGGGATTTGGTATGCCGATGCGCAGGTGTTGGATTTTGCGGCTTCACTCGAACTGACAGCAACGTATTTAACGAAAACCTATGCGTCATCAAAGCTTGAACGTAAGGCTTGACGCTTGAATAAATACTAAATCAATCAAAAAATGACTTTCTTTGAGTCGTAACAGAGAGAGGAAAAAATGAAAATATACGTGCCGAAATACTATAAAAATTTCAAATGCATAGCCGACAGGTGCCGCCATAGCTGCTGCATTGATTGGGAAATTGATATTGATGAAAAAACCTATGAAAAATATATGGCTCTCGATACCGATTTTGGCAAGGACTTAATCGGGAATATCGAGTCGTGTGGCGAAGATAGGTATTTCAAGCTCTCGGAGTGTGGAAGATGCCCGAATCTTGACGAGCGCGGGCTTTGCAAAATAATTCTTACGCTTGGCGAAGAGTATCTTTCGGATATATGCCGCCTGTACCCAAGATTTTTTAACGACGTAGGTGAAAGACGAGAGGTTGGACTCGGACTCGTCTGCGAGGAGGCTGTAAAAATAATTCTTGACGACTGCGAGCCGTTTGAGTTAGCTTTAGAGGAGGAAACCTCGGAGACGTCGGAGCTGCCCGAATTTAATCCTATTCCAAAAAGAGATGCCCTTCTTGCTCTTATAGGGGAAAGGGGGAAGTCCCTTTCACAAAAGCTTTCCGCTATTGAAGACGAATATCTTGTCAGCGTGGATATACATACCGAAAAGGAATGGCTCGGTATATTATCGGAGCTTGAAATTCTTGACCCCGAATGGAAAAATATCCTCAAAAATTCAGTTAGCGGACAAGAGAGTGACGTATCCCGCTTTGACGTCTATTTTGAAAGATTTCTTACCTATCTTATATTCCGCCACGTGACTCAGGCAGTGTCTTACGACAATTTTCGCGCGAGAGTCGGCTTTGTCTCTCTTTCGGTAAAGCTCGTCAGATATATACTTGCGCGCGAAAGTAACTTGACAAAGGAACGTATTTTTGATATCATAAGATTATATTCCTCTGAAATAGAATATTCGGAGGATAATACCGCAGATTTGATTTTTGAATTTGAAGCGGGGCTGGCGCATTTGGGCGCAACCGAAAATGACAAAAAAGATGAAAAAACTCAAAAAACAATAAATGAGCCAAAAATTATTGTATAAGGTTGAAATTCTGCGAATTTACCAATTAAATCAAAGTCATTTTCTACTCGCGTTTCCCTCCCTCAACGTATTTTTATACGATTATCGGTCGGGAGAACCCGAATTTTCGCTCCAAATCCCCCTATCCCCGCGCAAAAGAGCTGGCGCATTTGGGCGCAGCGAAAATGATTTAAAGAAGATGAAAAGAGACAGAATATGAAGCTTACGAAAATTTTAAATCAGGGAAAACTTACTCTTTCGTTTGAGGTTTTTCCGCCCAAAACGAATACTGTTTTTGAAAGCGTAAAAGCGGCGACCGAAAAGATAGCCGAGCTTAAGCCCTCGTTTGTCAGCGTAACCTACGGTGCGGGCGGCGGCACGAGTAAATACACGCTTGAAATAGCAAAAAATATAAAGAGCCGCTTCGGTGTTCCGACTCTTGCCCACCTTACCTGCATTTCCTCAACCAAAGCAACTGTCGGTGAAAGAATCAGTGAGATAAAAGCGGCGGGAATAGAGAACGTTATGGCGCTCAGGGGAGATATTCCAGATGGAGTCGATTACGCAAAGGACTATACTCACGCAGTAGAGCTGGTCAGCGAGCTTCGTAAAAGCGGAGATTTTTGCATAGGCGCGGCTTGCTATCCCGAGGTGCATCCCGAAAGCAAAAACAGCGTCGAGGATATAAAATACCTGAAGGAAAAGGTTGATGCGGGCGTTGATTTTCTTACCACGCAGATGTTCTTCGATAATCCCCTGTTTTATAGCTTTATGTATAGAATAAGAGAAGCGGGGATAACCGTGCCCGTTCTTCCGGGAATAATGCCCATAACCAACGCAAAGCAAATTGAGCGTGCGATAAAGCTCTCGGGTTCGTTTATTCCCACAAGATTCAGTCACCTCGTTGATAAATTCGGTAATAACCCCGACGCTATGAAGCAGGCGGGAATAGCGTACGCTACTGACCAGATTATAGACCTCTACGCAAACGGAATAAAGAATATACACGTTTATACGATGAACAACCCCGAGGTTGCCGAGAAAATACTCGGGAATCTCTCGGATATAGTTGGAAAATGATTAAGAATAGAAATATGTTTTTAGAGCTTTCACCATTACCCGTGTCAGATATAGAAGCACTTAGGTATGCAGGGGTGCGAGGTGAGACGGAAGAATACGAAAATCTTCTTTCGCTTTGCAAGGCGGA
Organism: Clostridia bacterium; assembly: GCA_017462485.1. Classification (GTDB taxonomy): domain Bacteria; phylum Bacillota; class Clostridia; order Oscillospirales; family CAG-272; genus UBA1740. The sequence goes on from JAFTRA010000008.1 coordinate 52,977, forward strand.
GCTTTTACCAAATCTGCGAGGGCTTGTGACTTATAGAGTCGTAGATTTTTACGCAGACGGTGAATTTTGTGAAATAGGCGGTATCCGTGTCAAATCAAGGAGTCTCTCGAAAGCCTTTTTCGGCTCAAAGAGCGCTATTATCTTCGTAGCTACGGTAGGTCTTACGGCTGATAGGCTTGTAAAGAAGTACGAAGGAATATCGGTCTCTCGCGCTCATATGATAAATGCTCTTGCAACCGAGAGAATAGAGTCTCTTTGCGACTCGTTTGCCGATATGGCGCAGCGCGAGCTCTTTTCGGAATATGCGCTGACGAAACGCTTTAGCGCAGGGTACGGTGATTTACCTCTCGAATTTCAAAGGGATATATTTATGCTCCTAACCCCCGAGAAGTATATAGGCGTGACTCTTAACGACAGCCTTTTGATGACTCCGACTAAATCCGTTAGCGCTCTTATCGGCATAAAGAACAAATGATTTTCTGCAAAAGGACAACTAAAGATGACATTTAGTGAATTTTCAAAGCAAAATATAGTAATTCTTGACGGTGGTATGGGAACTCTTTTAGAGAAGCGCGGCATTAAGCCCGGTGAGAAATCTGAGGAGTGGAATATATCGCACCCCGACGTTATTTATGAAATCCAGAAGTCATATTTCGATGCGGGCAGCAACGTAGTAAACACTAATACCTTTGGCGCAAATCTCTTTAAGTTTGAAAAAGCGGAGCTTGAAAAAATAATTTTATCTGCCGTAAGCTTGGCAAAGCGCGCAAGAGAGGATTCACAAAGCAAAAAGGAAAAATTCATAGCCCTCGATATCGGCCCTACGGGTAAGCTTATCAAGCCCTTTGGCGATATGGATTTTGAAAAAGCTTACGAAATCTTTTCCGAAACCGTAAGAATTGGAGTAAAATATGGCGTTGACCTTATAACAGTCGAAACTATGAACGACTCTATGGAAACGAGAGCGGCTCTTCTAGCTGTTAAGGATAATTCGGACTTGCCCGTAATCGTAACTAATGCGTATGGCACGGACTCGAAGCTTCTTTCGGGAGCTTCACCCGAGACTATGGCGGCAATGCTTGAGGGAATGGGCGCTGATTTTATAGGCGCTAACTGCTCGCTCGGTCCCAAGGCACTCTTTCCCGTAATAGAATCTCTTCTCGAAAATTCATCGGTGCCTACGGTGTTTAAGCCGAACGCAGGACTTCCCGAAATAAAAAGTGGGGAGACCGTGTATAACGTTTCACCCGAAGAATTTGCCCGTGACGTTGTCGATATGGTAAGGCTTGGAGTAAGAGTCGTCGGCGGCTGCTGCGGAACGACTCCCGAGTATATAAAAGCGCTCTCGGACAAGCTTGAAGGACTTAACCCAAAGCCTGTTTCAAAGAAAAATAAAACCGTCGTGACCTCATTCTGCAAGGCTCTCAAGCTCGGTGGGAAAATGACTCTTATAGGAGAGTCTATAAATCCAACGGGCAAGAAACGTATGCGCCGCGCGGTAGAAGAGGGCGACGTTGACTTTATAGTAAGCACCGCAATCAGCGAAGAGGAGCTTGGAGCGGATGCACTTGATATAAACGTAGGCGTTCCGGGAATCGACGAGACGGCGTTTATTGAAAAAGTTGTCTCTTCCGTTCAGTATTCGTCATCGCTTCCTCTTTGTATAGATACCTCAAGCGCTGAGGCTATGGAAGCCGCTCTTCGAATTTATAACGGTAAGGCTATCATAAATTCCGTGAACGGAAAGCCGTCATCAATGGAGAAAATTTTCCCACTTATGAAAAAGTACGGCGGTGTAGCAATAGCGTTGACTCTTGACGAAAACGGAATTCCCGAAACCGCTGATGGCAGAATGGAAATTGCCAAAAAAATTCTTGCCGAAGCAGAAAGGTACGGTATTGACAAGAAGGATATCATTTTCGACCCCCTTGCTATGACTGTAAGCGCGGATAAAAACAGCGCCCTCGTAACCCTTGAATGTATAAAGAGAATAAAAACCGAGCTTGGCTGCCATACCTCGCTCGGCGTATCAAATATATCGTTCGGACTTCCCAAAAGGGATATAGTGAATTCTGTATTCTTTGCTATGGCGTACCAGAACGGACTTTCAGCAGCGATAATGAATCCCGCTTCAGCGGAGATGATGAAGAGCTATTACGCTGCCTCGCTCTTGCTTGGACTTGATGATAATTCGAAAAATTACGTTGCCGCGGCTGAAAATATGGAAATCGGAGGTATGTCCCTCTCGGTGAAAAAGGAAGAGTCTCTCTCGTCTCTCACGCTGTCCGAAAGTATAATAAAAGGACTTTCCGAAAGAGCCACGGAGATAACTAGGGAATTGTTAAAAACCGTATCCGCTATGGATATAGTAAATTCCGAAATTATTCCGGCGCTCGATAAGGTTGGCAGAGGCTTTGAAGAGGGAAGCGTTTATCTTCCGGGGCTTCTTTTGTCTGCGGAAACGGCAAAATCGGCATTTTCGGAGATTAAGTCCTCCGTCTCGGGCTCGACCTCGAAGAACGGAGTCGAAATCGTCATAGCCACCGTTAAGGGCGACATACACGATATAGGAAAAAATATAGTAAAGCTCCTTCTCGAAAACTACGGCTTTGAGGTTATTGACCTTGGCAAAGACGTCGCTCCCGAGACTATCGTCAGCGAAGCCGAAAAGCATAGTGCCGATATCGTCGGCTTAAGCGCGCTTATGACGACCACCGTTCCCGCTATGGAAGAAACGGTAAAGCTTTTGAAAGAGCGTCACCCGACCGTAAAGGTAATGGTAGGCGGAGCAGTTCTCAACGAAGAATACGCCCGCAAGATAGGCGCTGACGCTTACGCAAAGGACGCTATGTCCGCCGTTCGCTACGCCGAAGCTTTTATTAAATAATATTCTGACGCAAAAAATCCGCTGTGGAGTGAGATTCCATAGCGGATTTTGATTTTTTTATGTATGTTGCAAGCTTGAAAACACGTTTTAACGTTTTAAAATCCCATTTCCTCAAGCTCACGGCATAGCTTTTTATAGAAATCGTATATCTTTTCCTTTTGGGATTTCCGTGAAGCAAAGTCAACTATCTGTGCGTGGGAGACAGATATATCAAGACATTCCCCGCGGTAATTGCCGAATTTTGCCGATTCGCGAGATACGAGCCCGTCGTTATCGACGTTCTCAAAATGCTTATAAATCTTGTGAGGTAAAGCCATAAGGAAGCAGTCGCGCCCACGCTCAAGCGTGGTAGAATAGCTCTGGCAGTAAACCTTTTCGGAAAATCCTAGTGTTTCCTCGCTCTCGTCAACGCTCCTTAATTGGTCGCACGCTCTCATAGCGTCGGGGTGCTTATCACCGAGAATACGGTAAAAGGTGTTTATAAAGAACGCTATTATCTTTTTTAGCCATAAAGGGAGCTTCCAGATAGACGAAGCAATAATCGAGCCCTTATGCGGTGTTGATAGTGTGGTTAGGGACGCAATTTTGTCCTCCATTCCAAGATGCGTAATGAGGTATTTTGAGTCAAGACCGCCCTTTGAATGCCCTATAAGGTTAACCTTTTCTGCGCCTGTCTCGTCTAGGACCTTGAGAACGTATTCCTTAAGCTGCTCGGCATTATTTTCAATACTTCCGAAGCCGTCGTGAGTTGAAACGTAAACGTTATGTCCCTCGTTATCGAGAACGTTTTCAATTTTTCCAAAGGACTTAAATCTCTTCGTATGCCTTATCATAAGTCCGTGAACTAAAATTACGGGATATTTGCACGCCACCATTGTCACCTGCCTTTTGTTTACGTAATAATTATAAACTCAAAGGTCAGGCAATGCAACGGTTTTAAAAAATATTTAACAATTTTTTCTAAAAATCATAATAGAATGCAAATAAGCCCCGATGCGCCCTCGTTTATAATTTTTTCGAGTGTCTGACTCATTTTCTGACGTGATTCGTCGGGCATATGCAGAAGCTTTGCATTCATTCCGTCGCTGACCAGCTCGGAGAGTGACCTGCCGAACATTTTAGACGCAAGCAAGCACTTAGGGTCCTCTTCATATTCAGCGCTCATATGCTTGATTACCTCTTCGGATTGCTCCTCGGTTGAGAAGGTGGGGCAAACGTCAGCGCGTATTTTGGTTTTAATCATATGTATTGATTCCGCCTCTGCGCTCACCTTGATTCCGTAACCGCCGCTTTGCTTTATAAGCTCAGGCTCAGAGAGCGTAAGCTCGTCGGAGGTGGGCATTACTATGCCGTAGCCTTTTTCCTTAACGTCAAGGAGGGCGTTTTTGATTTTGTCGTACTCACTCTTTGCGCGTGACATTTCTATAACTGCAGCAAAGAGCGCCTTTTCGGAATCGTATTTTTCCCCCGTAAATTCGCTCATAGTGTTGTAGTAGTCGTCCTTTGATAGCATAACCTCGAATTCTCCAATACCCGAAGCCGCATCAAGCGAGACGTTCTTTAAGCTGTATTTTTCAAGAACGGTGTCGTCTATATCCTTAAACTTTCGTACGCTGTCTGAAAAGTCTGATATTCTACCAAGCATATCCTTATTTATTTCGTGCTCGTCACCGAGAAGCGAGGTCCAGTCGGGAAGAGTGAACTTCATTTCCTTAATAGGAAATTCGCCTACCACAAGTCCGAGTATAGCCTCAATATCCCGAAGGTTCAGCTCTGTGCAGTTGACGAGCGCCACGGGAGCGTTAAATTTCTCTTCAAGCTCCTCTGCAATAGTGTGAGCTTCCTTTGTTTCGGGATTTTTCGAATTAAGAATGATAGCGAAAGGCTTTCCTGCTTCCCTAAGCTCCTTTGCGACTCTTTCCTCTGCGGGAGCATAGTTTTCTCTCGGTATATCGGTGAAGCTGCCGTCAGTCGTAACCAGCATAGCGATAGTGGAATGCTCCTTGGTAACCTTTTCAGTACCGATTTCCGCAGCCCTCTCAAACGGTATAGGCTCACTCGACCAAGGTGTAACGACCATTCGCCACTCGCCATTCTCGGTAGCGCCGGCAGCTCCGTCAACCATATATCCAACGCAGTCTATAAGCCTTACGTTTATATCCGTACCGCCAAGATTAACCCTTACCGCCTCGGCAGGCACGAACTTGGGCTCGGTCGTGGTAATCGTCTTACCCGAGCCGCTTTGAGGAATCTCATCAGTAGCCCTCTGCCTTTCGTATTCGTCTTCAATGTTAGGTATAACCGCGCTTTCCATAAAGCGATGTATAAACGTGGATTTTCCCGTACGCACAGGTCCGACAACGCCTACGTAAATATCTCCGCCACATCTTTTTGCGATAGTTTCGTAAATTCCGTTTTCGCTCATCTTTGTTCTCCTTCGTAAGATGCTTTTACCTCATCTTATGAGTGAGAAACGCGGAAAATTCCGATTTGGTGAAAAAACGGCAATATCCAAACAGATATAAAAAGCGGTCCGACTCGTAAAGGCAGACCGCTTAAGTTTTTTAGTCTATTAAATTTTATTATTCAACGTTTCGTAACCCTTTTATGCTCGGAATAGAGAGCGTTGTTTGCGGCCCTCATTTTTTTCTCGTCTATCTTGACTACTTTTCTGTCATAGGTAATAAGTCCGTTCGTCTCGTCCTCAACGTCGGTAAGCTGGGTATAAACGGTTGCCGAAAGACCTGCTTTTATAAGTTCTGCCGTACCGTTTACGTAAAGGTCGTAAACCGCCTCTGTGAAGCTTTCCTTGTCACGATAGATAGAATATCCGTAATTCTTTTCACCGAAAAGATGACCGTCGATTCTCAGAGAGAATCCGCCGAATTCGCTTAAATAGAACGGTCTTCCGTTTGGCTTATTAATGCTAGGAGTTTTGAAATAGATATGCCTTGAATCGAGGTCGCTCTCCTTGCCGTAGAACCAGCCCGAAGTAGCGTCTATAAATCTTGAAGAATCAATCAAGCGAAGCTTTCTGTAAGCCTCGTCGGGTAAGAACTGTCCCCAACCCTCGTTGAAGATGGTGTATAGGCAAACCGATGGAGTATTGTAGAGAAGAGCCGCTGTCTTTTCCATCTCGGAAAGGAAGATATCGCGTGTCTCTTTGTCTCTGTGCCTGAGCGTGCCGTGAGCCTTCTTAAAGCCAACCGTTGGAAGCGCCGTGTCAAGAATGAATGAATACGACGAGTTATTGACCATATCCTGAAAAACTACCATACCAAGCTTGTCGCAAAGATGATAGAATACCATAGGCTCGATTTTTATATGCTTGCGCAGCATATTGAAGCCTAGTCGCTTTGCTGCGAGAATATCGTCCTCGTAGCCCTTTGGTGTTGCGGGAAGAAAAATTCCGTCGGGGAAGTATCCTTGGTCAAGAAGTCCCGAGAAGAAGTAAGGCTCTCCGTTTAAGCACATACGTTCCCTGCCGTCTATTTCCTTTATCTCAAGAGTACGAAGCGCAAAATAGCTCTCTATTCTGTCACTCTCCGTCTCAAGCGCGAAGTCGTAAAGATAAGGGTCCTCGGGCGACCAGTTACGAGCGCCCGCTGGCTCAATTACTATAGAGTCCTCTGTGAACTCGTAAATCGAACCGTCGGATTTAAGCGTAAGCCTTTTCTTTTCAGCTTCGGTCTTAACTGTGATTTTTACTTTCTTCAAGTCGGGCTCGACCTTGATTGATAAAATCGGCTTTTCGGGCAGACTCTCAAGCCATACCGATTGCCAGATACCGCTGACGGGAGTGTACCACATACCCCCACGCTTGTCCTTTTGCTTTCCGTAGGTATATTTCTTTGAAAGCGTATCCCTTGCTATAACTGAAATTTCGTTTTCGCCATTAACTACAAGATTCGTAATATCAAATGAAAAGGGAATATAACCGCCTTTGTTTACCCCCGCCTTGCGACCGTTTATATAAACCTCGCACTCTTGGTCCACCGCTCCGAAATGGAGAAGCAGGCTGTTTTTTATAAAGTCTTCTGGCAAGGTGAAAAATCTTCTGTATAAAAGATAAGAATTCTTTGGTACTCGTCTTTCAATTCCCGAAAGATAGCTTTCCGGAGGGAAGGGAACGAGTATCTTTTCACCGTATTCTGCGGTAAGCTTTGGACTTTCCTTTATAGCGAAATCCCAAAGCCCGTTGAGAGAGAGGTAGGAGTCTCTTTTCATTTGAGGTCTCGGGTAAATATCCCAGGGCTTCTCTCTGTCCATCTCTTTTTCATACGGAGTCAGGATAGTATCGTATATTCTGTTTTTCATAAAGCCTCTTTTAAAATCAAATTGTAATTTAAGGGAAAATAATTCCCAAAGCCATAGAAACCAGCATAAGTGAAATATAGAGTATAACGCCTGCATTGCCGAGGATAACCGCCGCGCGTCTTTCTTTTGGTATGAGCACCTCGCATCTGTCGGAAACGAAGAATTTTTTGCGCAGCTTGTAAAGGAAGATGAAGCCTGCTATAACGAGTCCCCACTGAACGAGCGAATAGCTGCCGAGAATCATAGTAAGTCTTGTGTATTCAGCCATATCGTACTCTCCGCCCGCCGCCATTATCTCCATAATTTCGGTATATCTGTCCATATAATCAAGAAGAGGAAGAGGAAGCACCGAGCCGAAGAAATTCATCAGCATATGAAGAAGAATAGGGTAGAGAATATTCGATGTCTTTGAATAAACGTAAGCGAGCAAAAGTCCGAGAAGAAAGGCGTAGAAGAGCTGATAAAGATTTCCGTGGAAGATTCCGAATGCTACGGCGGATACAAGTATCGCTATTCTGTCACCGTACATACCGAGCTTATCCATAAGCAGCTTTCTGAATATAAGCTCCTCAACAATAGGGCCGATTATAACGGCAACGAGTATAATAAGCCATACGGGAGAGCTTTCTATAAGCTCGGAGGTCGTGTTGGTTATTTCGTGACCGACGAATACGCCTATCATCATATTAAGGTAATTACCGATAAGGCTGCCAACCGTCATAAGCGCCTCTCCGATAAGGAAGAAGACGAGAAAATCTGATGCGCGGAGCTTTTTTTTCGTTCTTACCGTATTCTTCATTCCCTTGACGATAAGGAAGAGAGTAGGGAAGGCTACGATATACATAACGAATACGTTCAACCCCCAAACGTACCAGACGCTGCCGAGTATCGCATTAGCGCCCTCGCCCATAACCAGCGTGATAATAAGCTCGACTGCTATTGCCACGACGTTTGCGAGGAGCATATAAATAAAGGTTGCGAGGAAGAAGCGTGAAAATCTTCTCTTTGCGCGTCTTTCGTCATCTATCGTAAAGTCATTCCACCGCGGCGTAGCGTAATAGGTGCCGCCCGATGCGTCGTTTTGTTCAAAATCATTGTAATCCATATTTTTCTCCTTAGGCAAGAGGAAACAGTGTGGGCTCTCTGAGTACTCGAATTTTCAGTCCCCTTTGCGCTTATCACTCTTGCAAAGTTATTTAGGTCTCTATATTTTATCACGAGGCGTGGATAAAAACAATATATTTTCTGTTAAATTTTATATATTTATGAAAAAACACTAAAAGGCGCATAATATTTTCGTTAATAATTAGATTTTAAAGTTTCGGGTTTACGCTTGAAAATACGTGCCGTTTATGTTAAAATGATATTGTAGAAATTTGTGCTTTATGCAGAGGATAAATAAATGTTTAAATTAGGCTTTGACAATGACAAATATTTGAAGCTTCAATCGGAGAAGATCAGAGAAAGAATAAATCTTTTTGGCGGAAAGCTCTATCTTGAGTTCGGCGGTAAGCTTTTTGATGATTTTCACGCATCGAGAGTTCTCCCCGGGTTTGCGCCTGACAGTAAGATAAGAATGCTTATCGAGCTAAAGGACGAGGCGGAAATCATTATCGCCATAAATACCGCTGATATAGAGAAAAACAAGGTCAGAGGAGACCTCGGAATAACCTACGACCTTGACGTTTTGAGACTTATCGACGCTTTCCGTGGCTACGGTCTTTACGTAGGCTCGGTCGTTATGACGAGATACAAGGATAATCCCGTGGCAGAAGCGTTCAAGAACAAGCTTGAAACACTTGGAATCAAGGTTTATAAGCATTACGGAATCGCAGGCTACCCCTACGATATACCCTTTATCGCCTCGGACGAGGGCTTTGGAAAGAACGAGTACGCTGAAACCTCACGCTCTCTCGTTGTCGTAACTGCCCCGGGTCCCGGCTCGGGAAAAATGGCTACCTGCCTTTCCCAGATATATCACGAGAATAAAAAGGGAATTAAATCGGGATATGCCAAATTTGAGACCTTCCCGGTATGGAATCTTCCTCTTTCCCACCCCGTAAACCTCGCTTACGAGGCGGCAACCGCAGACCTTGCCGACGTAAATATGATAGACCCCTTCCACCTCGAAGCGTACGGAGTAACTACCGTTAACTATAACCGTGACGTAGAGGTATTTCCCGTTGTCCGTTCAATGCTTACGGGTATTTTGGGAGAATGTCCCTATCAGTCGCCGACGGATATGGGTGTAAATATGGTGGGCTTCGCTGTATATGATGACGAGGCTGTGTGTCTTGCCGCAAAGCAGGAGATAATTCGCCGCTATTATACCGCCCTCTGCAATATGAGAAAGGGTAACGGAAGCGAAATTGAGATTCATAAAATCGAGCTTATCATGCGTCAGCTCGGTATTGATGTAAATTCCGACCGTAAGTGTATCGCTGCCGCTCTTGATAAAGCGGAGGCAACGGGAGCGCCCGCAGTTGCCGTAGAGCTTGATGACGGCAGAATAGTAACGGGTAAGACCTCATCGCTCCTCGGCGCGTCTGCCGCTTGCCTGCTCAACGCCCTTAAAGCGATAGCAAATATCCCTAAAGAAAAGGATATTATTTCCGAGCATATACTTAAGCCAATACAGAAGCTTAAGATTGAAACGCTTGGAAACCATAACCCTAGACTTCACACCGATGAGGTGCTTATAGCGCTTTCCGTTTCGGCAGCTTACGATGATGACGCAAAGCGCGCTATGGAAGCGCTGCCCAAGCTTCGCAATTCCGAGGTGCACTCTACCGTGATTCTTTCGCAGGTTGACGAGGGAACGTTCAGAAAGCTTGGAATGCATCTTTCATCAGAGCCTAAATATCAGACAAAGAAGCTTTATCACAATTAAAATTTCAACAAAATGAAAGGGGAAGCGTATGAAAAAAATTACCGTGGCGGTAGTTTTAGATGATAACGAGGGAATGCTTCTTTTCGGTAAGCGTCAGAGCAAGGATAGAGTGATGATTGCCGAATTCGTTTCTTCCGTAGGGGAAGAGAATATATACGTATCTCCCTTTTCAAAGCGTATTTTTGAAAATTACGTGAGCGTAACCTATGCTGATAACCCCATTGAAGCGTGTGTGGACGGAGGCGCTTGCTTTATTGAAAATATGCCGCTTTCTCCCTATGTGGATAGCATTGAAACGCTTATAATCTACCGTTGGAACAGACTTTATCATTCCGACGTGAAATTTGATTTGAATCCCGAAAAATCGGGCTTCAAGCTCGAGTCGGTTTCTGAATTTCAGGGCAGCTCGCATGACAGAATAACTAAGGAGATATATAGAAAATGAAAACTAAATTCAAATCTCTTCTTGCCGTTATAGCGCTTTTACTCGCAGTATGTCTTTCGTTCAGCTCCTGCGATGCGGTGCTTGATGAATTTATGGGAGTTGTGGGAGACTATATCCCCCTTGATGATAACGGCAACAACGAAACTAACAACGAAACTAACAACGAAACTAATAACGAAACTAATAACGAAACTAACAACGAAACTAATAACGAAACTAATAACGAGACTAATAACGAAAACGATAGCACTAATACTGACGGTAACGGAAGCGGTACGGGCGGCAACTCCGGCAACTCTGTTGTTAACGGAAGCCTTGGCGAAAGCGCTGAAACCGAATTTGATTACAGTGCGATTCCCGCATACAAAGGAAATCCCTACGTTGTCGTAAATAACAACAATCCATTCTTCAAGAAAAGCGACCTTGTAACCGAGTCGTATGAAACCTATAACGCTCTTGATTCTCTCGGAAGATGTACTTCCGCTGTTGCGTGCATAGGCAAGGAGCTTTTGCCCACCGAGGATAGAGGAAATATCAGCTCCGTAAAGCCTACGGGCTGGATTCAAGCGCAGTATTCCTGTATAAACGGCGGCATACTTTATAACAGATGCCATCTTATAGCCTTTCAGCTTACGGGCGAGAACGCCAACCGTGAGAATCTCGTTACGGGAACTAGGTATATGAACGAGGCTATGATACCTCTTGAAAATATGGTTGCCGACTACATAAAGGAAGAGACAGAGAACCACGTAATGTACCGTGTAACCCCCATTTTTGTCGGAAGTGAGTTGCTTTGCCGAGGCGTTCTTGTAGAAGCCTATTCGGTAGAGGACGAAGGAGAGGAAATCTGCTTCAATCTTTTCCTTTATAACGTTCAGCCGGGTGTAATTCTCGATTATGCTACGGGCGCATCATATGCGGAGAACGAGGGAGAGGAGACCCCGGATTGCAAGTATATACTCAATACCAGCAACAAAAAAATCCATTCCGCAACCTGCGGCAACGCTGCGACGATAGGCGCAAATAACAGACAAGAGTCGAACGACGATATACAAGACCTCTTGGATGAGGGTTACACCAAAGCAGGCTGCTGTAACCCAACTTAAGAAATTCCAATGTTAAGCAAATTTTTTAGATAAAAGAAAAGAGGCTGAGTCATTAAGAATTCAGATGTACCAAGGTTTTTTGGGACTTTTGGGTCAAAAAATCTGAATTTTTAGTGCGAAGCGCATTTGGGGCTCGCTTGATTTAGAGCAGAAATCGTCGGCTGATAATCAAGCAAAGCGAGCAAGCGCAGATTGCTCTTGGGTGACTCACTGTAAGTGAGTATGGTGTGACGCACCAAAAGATGAAATCTTTTCACCAAATAGAGTACGAGCAACAGCCGTACAAAAGTACGGCGAGCGAGGAAACGGCGATAGAATAAAAACACCATAAAAATTAAGAAAATCGGTGGTTTTCAACCTTAATCTTCTTGAAAATTGTAAAAAATACAACCGAGGTGCTGCGTAATACAACACCTCGGTGTTTTTATTCGGTTATGCCTAAATGAAGCAGCACCTTTTACTTTAAAACGTCAGTTTGTCAAAATGCCATAAAATAGAGCGCTTTATAGAGCGTAATTACGCTTTTGCCACAAAAATATTTTTTACTCTTCATTCTTGTTGACAATTTTCTTCAAATATAGTAAAATATACTCGTAAATAAATTCAAAGGAGATTAAGATGGATATTCTCGAGAAAAAGACACTTGAACGTCTTGCTAACAACGTGCGTATCAGCATTGTAGAGAGCGTATATTCGGCAGGCTGCGGTCATCCGGGCGGCTCGCTTTCGATAGCAGACGTTATCACCTATCTTTATTTTAAAGAAATGAACGTTGACCCTAAAAATCCTAAGATGGAGAGTAGGGACAGATTTGTTCTTTCAAAAGGTCACACTGCGCCGGCTCTCTACGCAGTACTTGCGGAGCGCGGATTCTTTGAAAAGGAAGAGCTTAAGACCTTGCGTAAAACCGAGTCCAGACTCCAGGGTCACCCCGATATGAAGGGAATTCCCGGGGTTGATATGTCAACCGGCTCTCTCGGTCTTGGAATATCCGCGGCTTGCGGTATGGCACTCAGTGCAAAGGTCTACGGTGCGGATAACCGTGTATATACGATAGTAGGAGACGGTGAGAGCGAGGAAGGTCAGGTATGGGAGGCAGCTATGTTTGCCGCTCACTATAAGCTTGATAATCTCGTACTCGTGCTTGACTGGAACGGTCTTCAGATAGACGGTCCCGTAGCGGAGGTTATGAATCCTACTCCCCACGATGAAAAGTTCCGTGCTTTCGGCTGGCACGTTATAAGCATTGACGCTCATAATTTCGACGAAATTGAAGCAGCGTTTGCAGAGGCTCGCACCGTTAAGGGTAAGCCTACCGCTATCATTATCAAGTCGGTTAAGGGTAAGGGCGTGTCATATATGGAGAACGCTTGCGAGTGGCACGGTCAGGCTCCCAAGGAGGACCTTTACAAAGTAGCGATGGAAGACCTCGGCAAAATAGCCGAGAGCTTGAAATAAGGAGGGAATCAAGATGGCAGATAAGAAAGCAACCAGAGAAAGCTATGGCGCGGCACTTGCCGAGCTTGGCGAAAAGTATGATTTCCTTGTTCTTGACGCAGACCTTGCGGCTGCAACCAAAACGGGTATGTTTAAGAAAAAGTTCCCCGAGCGCTTCTTTGACTGCGGAATTGCAGAGGGCAATATGATGAGCGTTGCGGCAGGTATCGCTGCTACGGGCAAGAACGTGTTTGCTTCCACCTTTGCTATGTTTGCGGCAGGCAGAGCGTTCGAGCAGGTAAGAAACTCTATCGGATACCCCCATCTTAACGTAAAGATAGGCGCAACTCACGCAGGTATCACCGTAGGTGAGGACGGAGCAACTCATCAGTGCAACGAGGATATCGCTCTTATGAGAACCATTCCGGGAATGGTAGTAATTTCTCCCGCCGATGCCGACGAGGCTTACGCGGCTGTTGAAGCGTCACTCAATCATTACGGTCCCGTTTATATGAGATTCGGCAGATTTGCCGTTCCGAATCTTACGAGCGAGCTTAAGAATTATAAGTTTGAGATTGGTAAGGGCGTGCTTTACCGCGAGGGTAAGGACGTGTCCATAGTAGCTAACGGTTATATGGTTCACCTCGCTGTTGAAGCGGCAGAAATGCTTGCCGCAGAGGGAATTGACGCAGAGGTTATCAATATCCATACCGTAAAGCCTCTTGACACGGAGCTCATCGTAGCTTCCGCAAGGAAGACCGGAGCTGTTGTAACGGCGGAGGAACATAGCGTTATAGGCGGTCTTGGCTCTGCCGTATGCGACGCACTTTCTGAAAACTGTCCCGTTCCCGTTATCAAGGTCGGTGTAAATGACGAGTTTGGAAGAAGCGGTAAAGTACCCGAGCTTCTTGAGATATACGGTCTCACAGCAAAGAATATTTACGAGAAAGCAAAGCTTGCTATATCCAAAAAGTAAAATGGGCTGTCTTATTTAGGCATAACCGAATAAAAACAGGCAGAGGCATTGTTTTAGCGCAGTGCCCCTGCCAAAATTTATGCTTTTTATAATTTAAGGTCGAAAACCTGCGGTTTTCCGCATTTTAGTTAAAGTTTTTATTCCATCCTTAATGAGACAGTTTTTATGCATAATTTCAAAGAAATTTAGATATATATAAAAAAATTATAAAAAAGTGTTTACAAACGCAAAAATTTAAGGTAAAATATTATAAGAAAAATATATTATGGGAGATTAGGCTCAAATGGCAGACATTAAAAACAAAAGAATTTTGTTAAAGCTCTCCGGAGAAGCATTGAAGTGCGGTGATGACGATATTTATAATTCCGAGTTCGTTGACTCTGTTGCCGGGGCGCTTCTTCACTGCGTTTCGCTTGGCTATGAAATAGCCGTAGTAGTAGGCGCGGGAAACATATGGCGCGGAAGACAGGGCGGTGACATGGACCGTACCGAAGCTGACCGTATGGGAATGCTCGCAACTGTTATAAACGCTATATGCATAAAGGACGCGGTAGTAAGAGCGGGCGGCGATGCTCACGTTATGACGGCTGTTCCAATGGCGCCCTTTGCGGAGAATTACAGCGCTGAGGCGGCTAAAAAGTATCTTGAAGAGGGAAGCATCGTTGTTTTCGGAGCAGGACTCGGAATTCCGTTCCTCTCGACCGATACCACGGGAGCTGTCAGAGCTGCCGAAATCGGAGCTGACGCTATGCTTATGGCAAAGAACGTTGACTATATCTATACAGCCGATCCCAACAAGGACCCGAACGCAAAGAAGCTTCTTAAGGTCAAGGCATCGGAGGTCCTCGCTATGAATCTCAAAGCGCTTGACGCAACCGCTACGGCATTCTGCCTATCGAACGGTATGCCTATTCACGTTTTCGGTCTTAAAGACCCCGAGGATATCGTTAAGGCGGTAAAGGGCGAGGCTGTCGGCACCGTTGTTACCGCTGAATAAAACTTAAATTTAAATTACATAAACACCATACATAAAGGAGAAAACACTATGAAACTTGATACCAAAGATTACGAATCCAAAATGACAAAGAGCGTTGCTTCCTATAAAGAAAACCTCTCTACGATAAGAGCGGGAAGAGCAAACCCCGACGTTCTCAAGAAGATTGAGGTTGATTACTACGGCTCACCCACAGCTATTTCTTCCATTGCGGAAATCAAGGTTACCGATGCAAGAACCATCGTTATCACAGCTTGGGATAAGAGCGCAATGAAGGGCATTGAAAAGGCTATCCTTACGTCCGAGCTCGGAATTCATCCGCAGAATGACGGCGCTTGCATTCGTCTCACCTTCCCCCCTATGACCGAGGAGAGAAGAAAAGAGCTTTCTAAGCAGGTATCAAAGATGGGCGAGGAAGCAAAGGTTGCTATCCGTAATATCCGTCGCGACGCTAACGATAAGACAAAGGCGATGAAGAAGAACTCCGAGATGACTGAGGATGAGGCAAAGGCAAGCGATAAGCAGATTCAGGACCTCACCGATAAGTATATCAAGGATATCGACGCTGTTACAGCATCTAAGACAAAGGAAATAATGGAAATCTAAGTTTCCTTGACAGAATTTTGAAGGTCTCTTTTCGGGCGCAGCCCCGAAATGAAGATTTTTTGAAAAGGAATGCGCTATGCTAAAAAAACAAAAGGAAATTATCAAGGCAGACGAGCGCTTACGCTCGGTCGCTATAATAATGGACGGAAACGGCAGATGGGCTAAAAAGCGTCTTTTGCCGCGAACCAAGGGGCACGAAAAGGGCGCTGCCATCATAGAGGACGTTCTTTCCGTATTCAAGGAGATTGGCGTTCATTACGTAACGCTTTACGCATTTTCGACGGAAAACTGGAAGCGTCCAAAGGAAGAGGTTGACGCTATTATGAAGCTTGCGTATAAATACGTGGATAAGGTTTATATGGACAGGCTCAAGGGAGAAAAGTCGCTTGCTGTAAGATTTATCGGCGATAAGAACGGTCTGCCCGAAAAACTGCGTGAGAAGTGCATCGAAATTGAGAATATGGAAAAGGACAGCGAGTTCGTGTGCAATATCGCACTTAATTACGGCGGAAGAGCGGAGATAACCAATGCCGCAAACGAGCTCGTGAAGAAAGGATTGCCCATTACAGAGGAAAATCTTTCCCGCGAGATGTATACGAAAGACACTCCAGATCCAGACCTCATTATAAGAACGGGTGGCGACTTCAGAATATCCAATTTCCTTATCTGGCAGGGCGCTTATTCCGAATATATGATTCTAGATACCTTGTGGCCGGATTTCGGACGTGAGGATATTGAAAAATGCGTTAAGGATTTCTATAAGAGAAAACGCCGTTTTGGTGGTCTTGATAAAGAGGATGAGTCCCCGAAATAAGCTTTCGCTAAGGCGTTGATTGACTTTCTTATCAAAAATTAAAGGGTTATAAATTACAATGAAAACAAGAGTTATAACTTCGATTTTTATAGGCGCGGTGCTGATTGCCGTACTGTGCCTGTCGAACACCGTCGTTTATTCCATAGCGCTTTCGATTCTTGCGGTTATAGCTACGAACGAGGTGCTTAAGGTTTACGACCTGGATAAAAAATATTTGGTTTCCGTACCCGCATATGCTGTCTCGGCAGCTATGCCTACCGCTTCCTACGTTATGAGCGAGGTAATGGAGAAGCCCGAGAGCGATTTTATTATAGCGCTTGCGTTCGTTCTCTTCGTGCTTATGCTCTATCTTTTCGTCGTAGCGGTATTTGCCAAGGGGAAGCTTGAGTTCGCAACTCTTTCGGCAGGCTTTGTGCTTACGATGTATATAACTGCGTGCTTCTCGGCGCTTTCGGTTATAAGATATCTTGGAGATGCAGGACTCTTCTATCTCGGAATGGTATTTATAGGCGCTTGGATAAGCGATATATTTGCGTATTTCACGGGCAGACTTTTGGGAAAGCATAAGCTTATCCCCGAGGTGAGTCCCAAGAAAACCGTTGAGGGCTCGATAGGAGCTATCGTTTTTACGACGCTTCTTATGCTTCTTTACGGTTGGATAGTATCCCTCGCAACCGACCTTACTCCGAACTATCTCGTGCTTGGACTTTCCGCACCCGTGCTTTCGGTAGTAGGTCAGATAGGAGACCTTTTCGCTTCTCTTGTTAAAAGAGAGCGCGGTGTAAAGGACTACGGTAAGCTTCTTCCCGGTCACGGCGGTATTATGGATAGATTCGACTCTATTCTTACCGTTGCGGGAGCAACGATGGTTATCGCTCTTTTGTTCACCCCGTTTGCGTGATTTAATAAATATATTTACTACTCTCGGGCTGTTGCATAAGTGACAGCCCGAAGAAATAGCATCAAGCAAATTAAAAGGCAAGCCTTACAGCGCCGAAGCCAAGCGCTTCACCGTAATGAGTCTTGTGAAAAAATATGCAGCTTTTTGCAGAGATAGGATATTATGACTAAAACTATTGCAATTCTCGGAGCTACCGGCTCCGTAGGAAAACAAGCTCTTGACGTAAGCCGCAAGAGAGGATATAAGGTTGATTTTATAAGCGCCGGCGCAAACGAGAGGGACGCTGAGCTTTATGCGAGGGAATTTAAGCCGAAAGCTGTCGCTATGGCAAATCCCGAGGCGGCGGCATCTCTCAAGCTAAAGCTCGCGGATACCGATATTAAGGTGCTTTCGGGTGAAGAGGGAATAAATGAGGGAATATCAGACTCGCATTCGGAGACGGTAGTCAATTCGATTCTAGGAGAGGCTGGGCTCTTACCGAGCCTTGCCGTAATAGAAAATAAGAAGCGACTTGCGCTTGCCAATAAGGAATCTCTCGTTATAGCGGGAGATATCGTTATGAAAAAGGCGAATGAGGCGGGCGTGGAGATAATTCCTGTTGACAGTGAGCATTCCGCCATTTTCCAGTCTCTAAGGAGCAGTAAAAGAGCAGAAGTTAAAAGAATTTTGCTTACAGCATCGGGCGGTCCGTTTTTCGGAAAAACCAAAGAGGAGCTTAATTTGGTAACGCTGGAGGATACTCTTGCCCATCCCACTTGGAAAATGGGAAGAAAAATAACCGTAGATTCGGCAACCCTTATGAATAAGGGCTTTGAAATAGTCGAAGCGGCTCATCTTTTCGGTGTAAGCGCCGAAAAAATAAAGGTGCTCGTTCACAGAGAGAGTATATTGCACTCGGCTGTTGAATATATTGATAACAGTGTCATCGGTGAATTTTCTGTTCCCGATATGCGTATGTGCGTTCAGTATGCCGTTGATTATCCCGATAGATTTGACTCCGCTTCAGACGAGCTTGATTTGGTAAAGCTTGGACGCCTTACGTTTGACGAGCCTGATACGGAAGCCTTTCCGCTTCTTTCTTTAGCCAAGAGAGCGTATTCGCAGGGCGGCGGAATGTGCGCCGTAATGAACGCTGCCGACGAGGTGGCTGTTGACGCATTCTTAAGTGGGAAAATCAAATTTTCCGATATTTCCCGCACGGTTATAAATACATTTGAGAAAATGCTTGATGCAAGGTGCGCTGTAACGCTTCCCGATATAATCAAGTCAGACAGAGAAGCTCGCAGAAGAGCAAGTGAACAGATTGATAAAATAAGCGTGTAGCAAAGGTATAGATTATAAAAGCGCTTTCATCAAGGAGAATTTAGATTGTTAACGGTAATTGTTTCAATTCTGGTGTTTGGATTTTTGATTTTTATTCACGAATTCGGGCACTATATAACAGCTCGTATTTTTAAGGTCACCATAGAGGAATTTTCCATAGGAATGGGTCCCCGTATCGTTACCTGGGTATCGAAGAAAACCAATATCAGATATTCAATTTCACTGCTCCCGATAGGCGGCTTCGTTTCAATGCCGGGTGAAAACGGTGAGTATAACGGTGATGCTTCGTCGGAAGAGGAAGACAAATACAAGGATGACCCGAATACCTTCGGTAAAAAGCCCGCATGGCAAAGATTTATTATAACCGCCGCGGGTGCGACCGTAAATATCGTAGCAGGTTTCCTAGCTATGATACTTCTTACTGCATTTATAAATATAGGCGATACGAGGGTTGCGAAGTTTTATACCGATGAAGAGCTCGGTATGAGCGTGACGAGTAATGAGAGCGGTCTTGAGCTGGGTGACGTTATATTGAAGGTAAACGGCAAGAAGGTTAAGATTCTTGACGAGCTTTCATACGAAATTATGCGCAGCGGCAACGAGCCGGTTGACCTTGTCGTTATGAGAGACGGTAAGGAAGAGACGCTTTACGACGTGGTATTTCCAAAAGAGGTCTCGCAGGACCAGGAGTTCGGTGTAATGGACTTCAAGGTTAAGAGAGTCGATAAAACCTTCGGCTCTGTAATGAGATATTCATTCCGCAAATCAGCGCTTATCGTGAGAATGTGCTGGGAATCAATATACGATCTTATAACCGGAAGATATACGATAGCCGCAGTTTCCGGCCCCGTAGGTATATCCACCGCAATAGGAAGCGCCGCAGAGCAGGGCTTTATGTCGCTTCTTTATATAACCGTTCTTATAAGCATAAACCTTGGAGTAATGAATTTGCTTCCTATTCCGGCGCTTGACGGCGGCAGACTTTTGACCGTAATAATCGAAATGATAACGGGTAAAAAGCTTCCCGCAAAGATTGAGGGAATAATCAACACGGTTGGACTTATGCTTCTTTTGGGACTCTCGGTCCTTATAATGATAAAGGACGTAATTCAGCTTATATTCTGATGTGTGAAATAGATTGAATTGATTTTAAGCTTTGATTTTCACCTCATCGGCAAATAAGGATAAAGACTATGAATTATAATGATTACAGACGAAAAACAAGGGCCATAAGGCTTGGAAATATAGGTATCGGCGGAAATTATCCCATAACCGTTCAGTCTATGACAAACACCGATACTCACGATATAGAAGCAACCTACAATCAGGTAAAAAGGCTTTCGGAGCTTGGCTGCGACGTTATACGCCTTGCGGTTCCCGACGTAGAAGCGGCAAAAACCTTTAAGGCCTTAAAGGAGAGAGGAATAACCGCTCCCCTCGTTGCTGATATACATTTTGATTACAGAATTGCGCTTGCCGCAGTAGAATGCGGTGCTGACAAGATAAGAATAAACCCGGGTAATATAGGCAGCAAGGAAAAAATAAACGAGGTAGTTAAGGCGTGCCGCGAAAGAGGGCTTCCTATAAGAATAGGCGTAAACTCAGGCTCGCTTGAGAAGCATATACTCGAAAAATACAGCTCGCCCACAGCCGAGGCGCTTGCCGAAAGCGCTCTTTATCACGCATCGCTTCTTGAGGAGCTTGATTTTTCGGACATAGCAATTTCGGTAAAAGCGTCTAACGTTACGAATATGCTCCTTGCGAACAGAATTCTTGCGAAAAGGACTGAATATCCCTTGCACCTCGGTGTTACCGAGGCGGGCGGAGGCGAGCGTGCGATAGTTAAAAGCAGTATAGGCGTAGGCGCGCTTCTTTCGGAGGGAATCGGTGATACCGTAAGAATTTCCCTTACCGACGACCCCGTCGAAGAGGTAAAAATCGCAAGGCATATTCTCTCGTCGCTTGAGCTTGACGAGAAAAAAGGTATGGATATCGTTTCCTGCCCCACCTGCGGAAGAACGAAGATATCCCTTATACCGCTCGTTAAGGAGTTTGAGAGAAGAGCGGAAGAAGAGGGTATAACCTCAAAAAATATAAAGGTAGCTTTAATGGGCTGCGTTGTAAACGGTCCCGGAGAAGCAAGAGAAGCCGATATCGGTATAGCCGGCGGTATAGGAGAGGGCTTGCTCTTCAAAAAAGGGCAGACCGTAAGAAAAATAAAAGAAGAAAATCTTGTAGAAGAGCTTATTGACGAAATAAAGCGTATGTAAAAGATATGTGACGAGCCCTTTATTTTCGGACAGGCTTTCGCAAACGAAAGGAAAAACAAATGGCTGAAAAAAAGTTTCTTGAAGTCTTTTCAAGATATAACCCGACCAAAGATAAGCGTATGCTTCTTGAGTCCGCGGTAAGCGCTAAAATTAAATATACCAAAGAGCCTATGCGCGTTGAGGTTGACCTCTCTTTTTCAGAGCATAAGGATGCGGAGCTTATATATGAGATAGAGGATGAATGCCGCACGCTTTACGGTGCGCAGTCCTTTAAAATTCTTCCTCATTTCCCGAGTGGAATTTTCGATATAAAATATTTCACGGAAATAGCGGCAGAGGCAGCGCTTTGCGGCGCTGTAACCAACGGCTTTTTCTCAGGCGCGGAATATGCCGATAACGGAGAAACCATAACCGTGGGAATTCCGTATTTCAGCGAGGGAGTCGAGTTCGTCAAGGGAGCAAATACGGAAATAATGCTCTCGAATATTCTGCGCAGCAGATACTCTGTCGAAAGAAAAATACTTATAAAGCAGGGCAGTGGCGCGGAGGAAAGAAAAAAGCTCATAGAGGAGCGAAAAATAAACATTATAAAGCGTGCCGAAGAGGAAAACCGCGAGCGTGCTTTTGAAGAAATAAGGGCAAGAAAAGAGGCAGAGGAAAGAGAAGCCAGAGCTCTTGACCCACACTATGATTTTGATAAAAAAGCGGGTATATCGTCTGAAACGGGTGTAAGTATGGATATATCCGATACGAAGTTTTTGCGCGGATGCACCACTTATATTACGGATAGCCCCGAGCTTATATACGGCGAGCCCTTTGATATTATAGAGCCTACTCCGCTCTCCGACGTGCAGAGCGTAAAGGGGCAGGGCATATTCCTCGGAACTGTATTTTTTGCGGAAAACAAGGAAAGCAGAGCGGGGGACAGAGTTACCGTAACAATAGGTATATCTGACGGAGCTTCGGGCATATATGTAAAGAAAAGCTTACCTCCCGAGGAGGTTGGCTTCACCAAGGGCATTAAAGTGGGTATGGACGTTGCCGTATTTGCCCGTCCTATGCGCGATAGATTTGATAACGAGCCGTTCCTTTCCTTGAAGGCGCTCTCCAAAATTAAAAGAGAGTACAGGCAGGACACGAGCGAGAAAAAACGAGTTGAGCTTCACCTACATACCAATATGTCGCAGATGGACGCTCTCATAACACCGAAGGACCTTATCTCAACGGCAATAAGATGGGGGCATAAGGCGATAGCTGTTACCGACCACGGAAACGTGCAGGGCTTCCCCGAGGTAATGCTCGCTCTTGAAAAGAGCGGAAATACCGACCTTAAGGTGCTCTACGGCATGGAGGCTTACTTCGTAAACGATACGGCAAGATGTATTTTTGGCTCGAAATACCCCGCCTTCGATGACGAAATGGTAGTTTTCGACCTTGAAACTACAGGACTTTCCAACCGCACGTGCAAAATAATAGAGATAGGTGCTGTAAAGATAAAGGCAGGCGAGGTTATCGACGTATTTGATACCTTCGTTGACCCTGAGGAGCATATATCCGAGGAGATAACCAACCTCACCTCTATAACCGACGATATGGTAAAAGGAGCGCCAAAGGAGTATGAGGCTCTGAAGCTGTTCTTTGATTTCGTTGGAGACAGAATGCTTATAGCTCATAACGCCAACTTCGACGTAGGCTTTATCCGTGTAGGCGCTGAGCGCTGCGGCTTCTCCTTCACGAACTCCTATCTCGATACGGTTGGACTTTCGAAATATCTCAATACGGATATAAAGAATCACAAGCTTGATACTATCGCAAAATACTATAAGCTTGAGGATTTCCACCATCACAGAGCGTCGGATGACGCCGAAACTCTTGCTAAAATATTCTTTGAAATGCAAAGAAGACTTAAGTCGGAGGGCGTCGTAACCTTTAAACACCTTTTGAATCTTATGAGTGAGAAGTCGGACCCGTTGCAGCTTCCGATGTACCATATGATAATTCTCGTTAAAAACAAAGAGGGCTTGAAGAATCTCTATAAGCTCGTGTCGTTCAGCTATCTTGATTATTACAAGAAAAAGCCGAGAATCCCGAAATCCGTCCTCGAGCAGTACAGAGAAGGGCTTATTATAGGCTCTGCCTGCGAGGCGGGCGAGCTTTACAGAGCCATACTTGACGGACGAAGCGAGCAGGAAATTGAGGATATAGCGTCGTTCTACGACTATCTTGAAATCCAGCCCATCTGCAATAACCGTTTCCTTGTGGAAGAGGGAAAAATCGCAGACGAGGACGGTATAAAGGAAATCAACAAAAAGATATACGAGCTTGGCAAAAAGCTCGGCAAGCCGACCTGCGCAACCTGTGACGCTCACTTTATGAATAAGGAGGACGAGGTTTACAGGCGCATAATTCTTGCAGGAATGAAGTTCTCCGATGCGGACAAGCCTCTTCCCATTTACCTAAGAACCACCGAAGAAATGCTTGCCGAATTTGCATACCTGGGAGATGAGGCGTGCGAAGAGGTAGTCATAGAGAATCCTAACAAGATTGCGGATATGTGCGAAAGGATAAGACCTATCCCCGAGGGCAGATACGAGCCGGATATTCCGGGAGCCGCAGAGGAGCTTACGGAATCCTGCTGGCGCCGCGCTCACGATTGGTACGGGGACACGCTTCCCGAGATAGTAGAAAAGAGACTCAAGAAGGAGCTTGATTCTATCATAAAGAACGGCTTTGCGGTGCTTTATATGATTGCGGTAAAGCTCGTTGCATATTCAGAAAGTCTTGGCTATCAGGTTGGCTCAAGAGGCTCTGTCGGCTCGTCGTTCGTCGCTACGATGTCGGGTATTTCAGAGGTTAACCCCTTGCCGCCTCATTACAGATGCCCGAAGTGCCGTCATACAGAGTTCTTCACCGACGGAAGCGTCGGCTCGGGATTTGACCTTGACGATAAGCTGTGTCCCGAATGCGGAGAGCCGCTTATAATGGACGGTCACGATATTCCGTTTGAGACCTTCCTCGGCTTCTACGGTGATAAGTCTCCCGATATAGACCTTAATTTCTCAGGTGACGTTCAGGGTAAGGTACATAAATATACGGAGGAGCTATTCGGCGAAGGACAGGTGTTCCGCGCGGGAACGATAGGTACTCTTGCGGATAAAACCGCATGGGGATATATCAATAAGTACCTAGAAGAGAAAAGAGTGGCTATTCCAAAGGCGCAGGTTGATTATATGGTAACGCAGATGGTAGGTATCAAGCGTACCACCTCGCAGCACCCCGGCGGAATTATCGTTGTTCCTACGGAATATGAAATCTACGACTTCTCTCCCGTTCAGCACCCTGCTGACGACCCCAATTCAGATATCATAACGACTCACTATCAGTTCTCGTATCTTCACGATACGATACTTAAGCTTGATGAGCTTGGACACGATATGCCTACCAAGTATAAGATGCTCGAAAAGTACACCAATACGAGCGTTCTTGACGTTAAGATGAACGATAAGTCGATATACGAGCTTTTCCATTCAACAGCGCCCCTAAAAATATCTCCCGAGGATATTGGCGGATGCCAGCTAGGTACGTTCGGTATCCCCGAAATGGGAACAAGATTTCTTCAAAAGGTGCTTATGGACGCAAAGCCCAAAAACTTTGCCGACCTTTTGCAGATATCGGGACTTACGCACGGAACGGGCTGCTGGCTTGGAAATGCGGATGAGCTTATAAAGAACGGCATATGTGATATATCTAACGTTATCGGGTGCCGTGACGACATTATGAATACGCTTATCAGATACGGTCTTGATAACTCATCAGCCTTCAAAATAATGGAGAGCGTAAGAAAAGGTAAGGGCCTCACTCCCGAGTGGGAAGCGATGATGAGAGAGCACGGAGTTCCCGATTGGTATATGGACTCCTGCAAGAAGATTAAATACATGTTCCCGAAGGCGCACGCGGCTGCATACGTTATGTCTGCAATACGTCTTTGCTGGTATAAGATATACTATCCGATGGAGTTTTACGCGGCATTTCTCACAGTTGCTCCCGGCGGCTTTAACGCTGAAATAGTGTCAAAGGGGTATAGGGGAGTATCCGATTGCATAGCTGAAATTGAGAGCAAGCAGAACGACGGCTCCGCAACCGCAAAGGACAATGAAATGCATTCAACAATGCAGCTTGTCAGAGAAGCAATCGCAAGAGGCGTTCAGTTCCTCGGGGTTGATTTGCATAAATCCGACGCAAAGGCGTTTCTTCCCGAGAACGGTAAAATAAGAATGCCTTTCAACTCGCTGCCGGGACTCGGTGATACCGCGGCTGAAAAAATAGTTGAAACGATGAGGGACGACCCCGATATATTCTCGGTTCAGCAGCTTCGTGAAAAGTCGGGAATTTCAAAGTCGATAATTGAGCTGCTCAGGAGAAACCGAGTGCTTGACGGACTCACTGAAACTAACCAGCTTTCACTTTTCTGATGTGAAAATCATCACTTCTAAAGCTAACAAGCCGATAAGCAAAAATATGCTTATCGGCTTAAAATGTAAATAATTGTTATAAAATGCGTTTAATTTATAAATACCAGAGCAAGAAGCATCAAAGCACATTCTATATCCTTATTCTTGGAAAACAATAGGAATAAAGCTATTCCTATGATTAAAAGGTCTTCAATTTCTATCTTCTCCGGAATCAAGGATTTTAAGCTGAAATCCTTCTTGAAAAACGAGGGTAAAATGCCGCCAAAATCAATTTTCGGAAACCTGAATTTCTCCTTCTGCGGCTCGTTAAGAAATACTTCTTCCGTTTCCTTTTGACTTTCGGGCGGTGAAATTTTTACGTCGCTCTTAAAGCTGTCAAGCTTCGGACTTTGAGCAGCTTTTTCCTCGTCCTTTTCCATAAAAGCGGTTCCGTCATAGTTATCGGGAATTTTTATATCAGCGTCCTCTCCGTAGCAGCCTCTTGAATACATAGCTTACCTCTCTTTCATTATGTCAAGAACCTCTATTACGGAAAGCATAGTGTCTATTGCGCGTGAGCGCTCCTTAGAAACGTAAGGCTTAAGAGCGCAGAGAAGCTCGCTTCTTCGCTTCTTATCTGCCTGCCTTTTATATGTAGCGCTTACCTCTGCCGTACTTTCCGGCGCTGCACTTTTAGCATCTGCGGTAATTTCCGTATTTTCGGATTTCGGTGCTTGAATTTCTATCTGTTCGCCGTCACTCTCTTGGGAAGAGTTATCACCGGAAGCAAGATTTTTGATTTTCTCGATAATATCGGGATTTTCCATTATAAGTCCGATAATTTTGGATATATCGGTGCTACCTTCCATTATTTATCACCCCGCTTTAAATTGTTTATCATTCTCATAGCGCCGGGAAGACTTAATTTATCCGCATCCGAGAGTGCTGCTCTTACCTTGGATAATTCGTCCTTTCCGGGAGATTTTTCGGGCATTCTGATACCTTTTTCGCCTGCTATCTGCCTTATTTGATTCCATAACTCCTCGTCAGAGAGGGCGCTCATTGCTTCAAGCTTTGACTTATCAATTTTCATTGGCAATTCCTTTCCGGCCGACTAAAGCCTATGCAAGAAGGATAAATTCGCAAAAAGCAGATTTTTTATCGCTTTCCGTATTCACCGCTCTTACTTACGTGTTCCGTCTAGTGAAATTATATTCAAAACTTAAAAAAAGGTTACAGAATTTAAATCTACAAAACTGAAACAAAGGTTACAAAATATGAAATGCTTGATTTTTTCTGATTCTCATAACTTTTCTTTATTCATAAAGAAAGCAATTAGCTTGCATAAGGATACCGAGGTAGTGTTTTTCCTCGGTGACGGACTTTCGGATATAGACGAAGTTCATTATTCTTTTCCGAACGTAAAATTTTTAGCAGTCAGAGGAAACTGCGATTTTCGTTCGGTAGCGATGGAAGAAATAATAGGTAAAACAGGTGAAATCGAGCTTTGCGGAAAGAAAATCGTATATACGCACGGTGACCTCTTTGGCGCAAAGTACGGGACGGCAGGACTTGAAAGACTTGCACTTCAAAAGAATGCGGATATAGTTCTTTTCGGTCATACTCATACGCCATACCTCTCTTATTTCAACGAAGAGGACGGCAAGCCGTTTTATCTTTTCAACCCGGGCAGCGTAGGCTACCGTGAGGGAAGCTTCGGTATCTTGACGTTAAATGAAAGCTCCGAGCCCCTCTTCTCGCACGGAAGCTTTGCTTAGGGGATGCTTTATTTTGGCATAACCGAACAAAAAACGGTAGAGTACATTTAGCGTGTTATCCTTAACGGAGAACACGCTAAAACTATGATTGCCCCTGCGGGCAAGTTATGAGTGATGATATGCTTCGTATAGTTATGATTGGCTTCGCCAAGTTTAAGGTTTGATGGGCAATCATATCATAACATTTGCGTAGCAAATTCATAACGGTGAGCGAAAGCGAGCCTCATAACTCTAAACCAAAACAAACAGAAAAGAGCAGACACATAAGGTCTTTTACCCCTTGCGTGTTTGCTCTTTCTGTTCGTATAAGGGTTTGGGCTTAGCCCATTTGCGTTTGACTAGTCAAATGCGATGCTCGCACTTAGTGATGATTTTCAAATTCTCCGCTAAGAACATCACCCGTTTGTGTCTCTACCGTTTTTATTTAAGATATAATAGAAATTTAAGGTTGAAAACCTAAATTCGTCATTCCACCGTCACCGATTTTGCGAGGTTTCTCGGTTGGTCGATGTCGCATCCGCGCATATTTGCGATGTGATAAGCGAGAAGCTGGAGTATTACCGCCATCGGAATGGGGGAGAGCATGGGATTCGTTTTGGGAAGATTTATAACGATATCCGCAACCTCCGCTATCTTCTCAAGTGATGATGCGATAGCCACGGTTTTTGCACCCCTTGCGCTTACCTCTTTCAAGTTGGAAACCGTCTTTTCGAGCAATTCCTCATCACCGAAAAGAGCTATAACAGGAGTTTTATCTGTAACGAGTGAAATCGTGCCGTGCTTAAGCTCCCCGGCAGCGTATGCTTCCGAATGAATATAAGAAATTTCCTTGAGCTTTAAAGAGCCCTCTATAGCCGCAATATAGTCATATCTTCTTCCTATAAAGAAAAGGTTGTCTGAGGGAAATAGCTCCTTTGCCACAAGCTCTATGTTTTCTTCAAGCTCGACGGCACTCTCGATAACCGATTTTAAATTTTCTATCTCCGTGAAGAGACTCTTTGCCTCATTCTTTGTGATTTTTCCTCTCTTTATGGCAAAATCAAGAGCAAATATCGCAAGAAGCACGCACTGCGCAACGTATGCCTTTGTAGATGCCACGGCAATTTCAACGCCTGCGTGGATATAAAGAGTCGAATCTGCCTCCGATGCGATAGAGGAGCCGACGGTGTTGACTATACCAAGAGACTTCGCGCCCATACTCTTTACCATTCGCAACGAGGATAGAGTGTCTGCCGTCTCACCAGATTGCGAGATAAATATAACCAGCTCACCCTCGTCTATAACAGGATTCGAATATCTGAACTCGGAAGCAACGCAAGCATCGCACCTTATTCCCGTAAGCCCCTCAATGACCGTCTTGCCGTATAGTCCTGCATGGTAAGCCGTTCCGCAGCCTACGATACTGATATGAGATGTATTTTCCGCGGAAATATTATCAAGCGATAAAGATGGAAGTCCGTCTTTTCCGTAAATTTTAGTGAGCTTTGAGATAATTTCGGGCTCGTCTGAAATCTCTTTTCTCATAAAATGGTTGAATCCGCATTTCTTTGCATCCTCGGCATTGAAGGCGGCAACCTCTACGCTTTTTTCGATTTTTTCTCCGTTTGTAAGAAATACCTCGACTCCGCTCTTCGTTATTTTTGCGATTTCTCCCTCGGAGAGTCTGAAATAACGGTTTGTATAGGAGAGAAATGCGGGAATATCAGAAGAAATGAAATATTCGTCGTCGCCGAAGCCTATAAGCAACGGACTCTCGTGCCGTATGCACCATATCTCGTCGGGCGAGTCGGCAAACATTGCGAGAATAGCGTACGAGCCGCGCAAGCTTTCGCACGCTGCAGCGATAGCGGTGTGCTTATCACCGCACCTCTTGTATTCGTAATCTATAAGAAGCGCGGCAGCCTCACTGTCTGTGTCCGAGGTGAAGTTATATCCGAGAGCCGTAAGCCGAGCTTTCAGTAAAAGATAATTTTCAATAATGCCGTTATGCACTATAAGAACGTTTTCGTTACCGTGAGGGTGGCTGTTCTTATCGTTAACAGCGCCGTGAGTCGCCCAGCGTGTATGTCCTATCGCGCTTTTTGAGGCGGGAAGGGGAGAGTCACTTAAAAGCTTCTTTAAAGCGTCGATTTTTCCCGCAGCCTTCCTTGAGGTAAGAGCGCCGGCCCAGGTGGCAATTCCTGCGCTGTCGTACCCTCTGTACGAAAGTCTTTCAAGCGCGTCAACGGCTACGCCGACGGCATCTCTTTCGCCTATATAACCGATAATTCCGCACATAATTATTTCTCCGTGGTGTTCAGAATTTTTTGTATTCTGTCGGCAACCGTCTTGCATACTGTTACGGTTTCATTTTCATCGGTGCTTTCAACCATTATACGAACAAGGGGTTCTGTTCCTGACGGACGAACGAGAATTCTACCGCTCTTACCAAGTCTTTCTTCCGCCTCTTTGATAACCGCTTTTATACCGTCATCAGACGCAAAGCGAGTCTTACCGTTGGCATCAGCCGAAACGTTAATCATATGCTGCGGATACTTTTTCATAACCGAAGCAAGCTCCGAGAGCGATTTTCCGTACTTTTTCATAGCGTTAAGAACGTATATTGCGGTGAGCTGGCCGTCTCCCGTTGTGGAAGCCTCGCGTATAATGATATGCCCCGATTGCTCGCCGCCGAATGAGTAACCGCATTTTTCGATTTCCTCAAGCACGTATCTGTCGCCAACCTTTGTACCGACGAAGTTTATTCCGTTAGCCTCGCAGAATTTTGAGAATCCGTAGTTGGACATAACCGTACCTACTGCGGTGTTTTTCTTTAGCTTGCCCTCTTCCTTAAGCATAAGAGAAAGAATTGCCATAACGTAGTCACCGTCTATCTCACGCCCCGTGCTATCAACAGCAAGAAATCTATCGGCATCACCGTCAAATGCAATACCTATATCAGCGCCCGACTCGGTTACCTCGCTTATTAGATATTCAAGGTGCGTTGAGCCGCAGCCCTTGTTGATATTGTATCCGTCAGAATCGCAGCCTATAAATTTAACGTTTGAGCAGGGAGTGGTGAAAACTTCCTTTGCCGTGGACTTTGCCGAGCCGTTTGCGCAGTCAATAACCATAGAAATATCGGAAAAGTCCTCTGAAATAAAGCTCTTAAGATGACTTATGTATTCTTCCTTAAGGTATCCTGCATCAATAACCTTGCCCAAAGCTTTGCCCTCGGTAACTGCTCCCGAAAAAATCATATGTTCGATTTTTTCTTCATCAGCGTCGGATAGCTTGAAGCCGTCATGACCGAAAATTTTAATTCCGTTATACTCATACGTGTTATGCGAAGCGGAAATCATAACTCCCGCGTCAGCGCCAGTCTTTACAGTAAGATAGGCAACTGCAGGAGTCGATATAACTCCAACGTCATATACGTCAGCGCCTTCGGATGAAAGTCCCTCGCAAAGAGCGCTCTTGAGCATATCCTTTGATATTCTCGTGTCGGTTCCGATTATTATTTTAGCGCTGTGTGGCTTACCTACTATTCTTGCAAGCGCAATTCCTACGGATTTAGCAAGCTCATATGATAAAAATTCGTTAGCTATTCCTCTGATTCCGTCGGTTCCAAAAAGCTTTCTCATTTATAGCCCTTTCTGATTAGCATATAAAGCAAACAAATGTACTCATTTGTCAGAGTTATATGTTATTTTCTTGATGTTAACGTGCCGTCGTTATGTAAAATTATATCAGCCGGTATAATGCCTCTTACCGAGGTTAGAGGATAAACTAACGTTCGTTTTCCGACTATGCTTCCTGGCAAAACGACGCTGTTGCATCCGACTTCGACGAAGTCACCCATAAGTGCGCCAAACTTCCGAAGGCCCGTTTCTATGGAATCGGAGCCCGAGCGAACCTTTACGTTACCGTGGTCAAGCTTGAAGTTTGATATTATAGCGCCTGCTCCGAGATGAGCCTTATATCCGAGAATAGAATCACCGACGTAGTTGTAGTGAGGTAGCTGAACTTCATCGAAAATTATAGCGTTTTTGATTTCCGTGCTGTTACCGATAACCGCTCCGTTACCAATGAGAACCGAGCCTCTTATATAAGCTCCCGGGCGGATTTCCGCTCCGTGACCTATAATCGTAGGTCCTATAATAGTTGCTTTATCGGAAATTTTTGCATCTTTTGCCACAAAAACACCGTCGCAAATCTCATAATATTCATCTGCCCGAAGCTTAACGGAAAGCTCTCTTATAAAATCCTTGATTTTTGGAAGAACCTCGTAAGGAGCGTCAGCATTCCGAATGAGCTCGGAGGCAAGCGTGTGCGATAAATCAAAGAGGTCAGTCATTTTTGGTAAAATCATATCGGTTTACAGCTCCTTTTCCAAGTTCGCTTTTTTCAGTACTATTATATCATTTTCATAAAAAAACGTGCTCTACGAGGCGCACGGTCAACTAAAAGATATAAATATAATTTAAATACACGATTTATTTTATCACAAATGCCGTGCCAATTCCATTGACAAAACAAACAAAGTTATAATTATTTATTGGTGATTTTGTATATAAAAAGCGAGCGATACGATAAAATCATATCGACTTTGTTAAAAAATAAAAAAAGCACCGAAATAAATTCCAAATTTGAGATACTATTTTACAAAAACAAATTTCTATTGAATTTGCTTGATAAATATGATATACTAAAAGAAGTCAGGCAAGAGAAAACGGCACGAACTCGCTCTCTAACCTTAATTTTCATAGATTTTTGTAATTTCCGATCTTGAAAAGTCAATCAAGCGAGGAGGAGAATATGGCAGATTTAAAAAACAAATCCGATAAGCGTGCGTCTTTTGACGTAGCGCAGCCTAAGCGCTTTTGGGATATTCCCGGAAGTATTGTAAAAAGAGCGCGCGGATTTTTATCAAGGCTTTTCTATATAGTAAGTTTGGTTTGGAAAGCATCTCCCGGTATGCTTTTTGCTATGTGCTTCTTGTGTGTGTTTGACGGTATTCTCCCTGTAATAGGAGCGTACATAACAAGTGACCTGCTAAATGAGATAGCTGAATTGATATCGGCAGGAGCGTCTGACTCGTCAAGCTTTGCCGAAAATCTTTTTGTGACTATGAGGCCGATGATCTTCCTCTTTGTAGCGCAAATGGTTTATCTGTTCTTAAAAAGGATACTTACAAAGGTGAACACTTGCGTTACCGCAATATCGGGCGAGCTCGTAGTTAATTATATAAGAGTCAAGATAATGAATAAGGCTAAGACCGTGGACCAGCGTTCCTTTGATGACCCTGCGTTTTACGAGAGACTCGAGAATGCGAACAGAGAAGCGGGAATGCGCCCGATTCAGATTTTGAACGCTACCTTTAAGGTTATAAGCGGACTTATAAGCGTTTGCTCGTTTATAGTTGTTCTCGCAACCTTAAGTCCCATTGCGCCGCTGGTTATAATTTTAGCTTCTATCCCCGGTGCCGTGGTAAATTATTACTATCGAAACCGTAATTTTAAATATCTGCGCCGTCACTCGAAGGAGCGCAGGCAAATGAATTATTATTCTTCGCTTATGACGAATAAGGACAATGCGAAGGAAATCAAAATTCTCGGACTTGCGGATACTTTTTCGGATAAATACGATAAGGCGTTTAAGAAGTATTATAATGGACTCCGCAGAATAGTGCTTAAAGAGTGTCTTATGCAGATTCTGGTGAGTCTGGTTTACGTCCTCGCGAGCGGAGCGCTCTTCGTTTACGTTGCGTATAACGTCGTTTTTTATGGCGGAGTAATCGGAGATTGGTCGCTTTATACAGGCGCCCTAACCTCAATAACCACGTTTGTCGGAACAATCGTTGCGTCAACCGCAACTATTTATGAGGGAACTCTCTTCATCGAAAATATGCTTGATTTTATGGACGAAGAGGTTACCGTCGTACCGATAAGCGATACGCCTCTTATCCCGAAGAGAAACGTTAAGCATACCGTTGAATTTAAAAATGTAAGCTTCAGATATCCAGGAACAGACCGTGATGTTATTAAAAATGTAAACTTAACCTTGCAAACGGGCGAGTCAACAGTTCTTGTCGGTCTAAACGGAGCAGGAAAATCGACGCTATTAAAATTGCTTATGCGTCTTTACGACCCAACCGAAGGAAAAGTTCTTCTTGACGGTCGAGATATCCGCGAATACGATACTGCAAAGCTTTACGATATGTACGGAATCATCTTCCAGGACTTTGGAAAATATGCGGATACCGTAGAGGAAAATATAAGATTCGGTGACGTTCGCTCGGAGCATAGAGAGAGCGACGTGAGGGCTGCGGCAGAGGAAGGAAATGCCTCGGAATTTATCGAAGAGCTTCCCGATAAGTATAATACGCCTCTGACAAGACTTTTCGAAGAAAACGGAATAGAGCTTTCGATAGGTCAGTGGCAGAAGCTTTCCATAGCGCGCGCGTTCTATAAAAAATCGGATATACTTATTATGGACGAGCCTACAGCATCACTCGATCCCCTGGCAGAGCAAGAGGTATTTTCACGCTTTGAAGAGCTTTCACAAGGTAAAATCAGCGTATTCGTATCACATAGACTTTCGGGCGCAACCACGGCGGGAAAAATAGTCGTTCTTGAGAACGGTGAGATAGTTGAGTCGGGAACGCACGAGGAGCTTATGTCGCTTCGTGGCAAATACCATCTCCTTTTCACAACCCAGGCGGACCGCTATAAAAGTGAAAATTCATAAAAAACAGACTGAACCAAGGAAACCCAAGGTTCAGTCTGTTTTTTATGCGGCATTGAGATTATCCGTTTGATTCTTGTCTTCCGAATAAATGTGCTGCCCTGATAAATGATAGTATATCTTATCCGTAATAGTTCTCAAAATACCATCTTCAAACGGAGAAGTCAGAAAAGCGTTTTCGAGCGCTTCCTCAAATGACAAATCAACCTCGTTTCTCTCAATCATAATTCGATATGACATAAGTCCCGAGCGCTCGTTTTCAAGCTCCTTAAAATAAAGCTCAAGTGCGGGAACTACCGAAACTGCGTAAGATTGAACGTAGAACGGATAAAGGAAGATATGAGGTATAAACGCAACCGAAATATCGTTTACGTATTCGGTATTTAGACCAAATTTTTCAGCCGCGATAACTACCTGCTCATTAAGCTTTTCTTCGGTTATACTATCGCTCGGAAGCTCGTATATAAGCTCCTCAAGCTTTGCGTAGAAGCTTTGGTAAATAAGCGTTTCCATAGCATTTGAAAGCTGCCTCAAGGTCAGGTATTGCATATCCTTTGCATCAAGCGTATCGCCGAGCTTGAGCAGCATAAGATATTCAAGTCCCTGTGAGGAAAGCTCCTTGCAGTCTATTGAGGTTTGGGAGTTGTAGTTAATATAGCCGTCTGCAAAATGCCCGAACTCGTGGAAAAGAGTAGAATAGTCACTTACGTTACCCGATGCGCTCATGAATATAAACGGAGCGTTGTAGGTATCAAGATAAGTGGTAAATGCACCGTCGTTTCTGTTCGTTTCGGAAAGCTCAATATCGTATAATCCGTGCTGAAGCATATAATGATAGATGTTTCCAAGCTCCGAATCAACCTCAGAAAGCAGCGTATATCCGTTATTTATAAGGACATCGAGTGAAATTTCAGACGGCTCGTTGCTCATAAAATACGGAGTCAGAACGAAGTACTTGAGTCGCAGATACGCAGGAACCACGTATTCGCAAACGTCGTCAAGAAATCTGCTTAGCTGCTCCTTTGAATAGTCTCTGTCGAGAACCTCGTATCCGTAATCCATATAGCTGTTGTGTCCAAGCTCGCTTGCGATTTCGTGACGAAGCTTTATAAGGTCTATAAATATTTCCAGCGATTTTTCGTCAACCTTTTCATCATACTCCCCCATGCAAACCGTGTAAGCCTTGAGGTATTCAGTTGAGGTTTCACCATATTTGTCACGGTAAAATGCGAGAATATTGTCAACGCTGTCGGTAACGTTTCTGTACGTGACCTCGACCGTCGCCGTAGAAAGCGAGGAATAAGCCGATTCGAGCGCTTCTTCCTTTGCCCAAAGCTCTATCATTTCGTCGGTAAATTTACCGCCGTCCTTGTATTTCTCAATAAGCTCGTCGCCAAAATATTCTTCCTCAAAGCGCTCTGCGTGAGGTGAATTTGCCGCCGCTACGAACATATCCTCAATCGATTCCGCAAATTTCGGATATCCGCTCGTGATATACGAATATTCGTCATTCCAGTATTTAGAGGACGAATCCTTGGAATTGTATATATTTGCGAAAGCGTACATCGTAAGAACGTTATTGTAATCGTCCTCAAGCTCGGTGATTTTCCGAATTTGCTCCTCAAACGTAAGCGTATTTTCCTCAATTACGTCTGTTACCGACAAAATTTTTGCAATAACTGCTTCAAAATCAGGTCTTGAATAAGAAACGTCCTTGAAGTCAACGGTGCCTCGTTCAAAATCCTTATAAGCAGGAACTACGACTTTGCTATGATAATCTTCTTTTGGCTTTGAATTTTCATTTTCATCGCCGCCCTCGGCATTTTGATTTTCCGAGCTGTCGTCATCATCGTCACCGCCCTTGTTGCAAGCGACAAGACAAAGCGAGAGAGAGAAAAGTAAAATCAAAGCAAGCGCAAGCGATATTATTTTTGCTGAAATGCTCTTTTGCATAAGTTCTCCGTTGTAGGCAATAGGGGACAGTAAAAATGCGTTTTTTTATTTTTACTTTATTGAGCCCTGCCTTTATAAAAACGGTTTATAACCGCTATTGTTCTTCTAATATATTATACATTATTTTGCGCATAACTTTGGTAATAAATAATAAAGTAATTGAAAAGAAATTGTTAACTAATGGAAATGAAAGAATTTATTGCAGTGCAGTGAAGTGATGGGCAAACTTAACTTCACTGCGAGCCTTTGCGAGCAACTTCGCCGTGCGCAGCATAGCTTCACTTTCGCTTTTGCGAGCAACTTCACTGAAAAAAGCAAACAGCCAAGATTTTCTCTTGAGTGTTTGCTTTTCCAGTTTACGTTATTTTCCGAGTCCGGCAGCTCCGATAATTCCCGCGTCGTTACCGAGAGTTGCCGTAACGATTTTCGTTTTGTTTTTATTTGTTCTCGTGTACTGCTCTCGGTTGACTATCTCAATAAGGGGCTTTGTAAGATATTCCTTCTCGTTGCAAACTCCGCCGCCGATAGAAAGCACTTCGGGCTGGAATATGTTTATCATATTCGTAATACCCTCAGCAAGATAGAAGATATAATCGTCAACAATTTGCTTGCCGAAAGTGTCACCGCGCTTCATAGCGTTAAAGGCTGTTCTGGCGGAAACCTTTCCGTCCTTTTCCGCCTCGTCAAAGAGAAGCGAGTGAACGCCTTTAATCTTCAGCTCTGTCATTTTTTCCTTGGTCATATTGCTAAGACCGGTAGCAGAGGAATAAGCCTCCCAGCAGCCGCGTCTTCCGCAAGAGCATTGACGTCCGCCCGAAACAATAACGGTATGTCCAAGCTCAGCGCCTGCGGAGTTTACGCCGCCGTCAAAAATCTTTCCGTCGATTATAACGCCGCCGCCAACGCCTGTTCCAAGCGTTATCATAACCGAATTTTTAGTTCCCTTGGCTGCGCCCGCAAGCGCCTCGGCAAGAGCCGCCGCATTAGCGTCGTTAGCTACGTAGATTTTTTCCACGGGAAGAAATGATTTAAATACTCCGCATATGTCAAAATTGAAAAAGGGAATATTATTTGAGTATTCTATAATTCCGGTCTTTGCATTAACAGAGCCGGGAGAAGCTATACCGACGTATTCAATATCCGAAAGCTTAAGATTGTTTCTCTTTATTATTTCTTCCGTAAGAGCAGCCATATCCTTTATTATAAGCTCGGGCTCTCTTGATGCCTTTGTAGGAACAGAGCCCTTATCAACTATTTTAAGATTTTTGTCGCAAAGACCGACGGCAATATTGGTTCCGCCAAGGTCAACACCTATAGTGTACATATGATTTACCTCTTTAATTTATTTGTACGTTCGCGCAGCGCTTAACACCTTACGAATATCTGCAAATATTATATATTATTTTAAACCTGTTGTCAATATTAGATTCACCTGCGCCTATCCAAAAATTCATCAAAAGATTTCATACTGCGGCAAAATAAGATTTCGTTCACAAAAAATTAACATATAATTTGGTAAACGTATTGAAATATACACTAAAATGGTATAGAATATTAAAGGATAAAAAATAAAACTAGCGAAAGTCGAAAAAATATGAAAAGATTTGTATATGCAGACAATGCGGCTACCACACCGGTGAGCCGCGAAGTTATAGACGCTATGACTCCCGTATTCGAGAGTCAGTGGGGAAACCCCTCAAGTCTTCACAGCAAGGGAAGAGAAGCGAAAAAACTTCTTGACGATGCGCGTGAAAGAATCGCAAAGGTCTTTTCTTGCAACGTTCAAGAGATATATTTCACCTCTTGCGGAAGCGAGTCGGATAACTGGGCAATCAAGGGCGCTGTCAGCCGTCTTTCCAAAAAGGGAAGAAACCATATCGTTACGTCAGCTGTCGAGCATCCTGCGGTGCTTAATACCTGCCGTGAGCTTGAGAAGCAGGGTTACCCCGTAACATACGTTGGAGTTGATTCTGACGGTGTTGTAAAAATGGACGAGCTTGAAGCTGCTATTACCGATAAAACGGCAGTAGTTGCGGTAATGTTCGCAAATAACGAGGTTGGAACTATTCAGCCCATAGAAGAGATAGGAAGGCTTGCGCACGCAAAGGGCGCTCTTATGTTTACAGATGCCGTTCAGGCTATCGGAAATATAGATATAGACCTCTCAAAGCTTCCCGTAGATATGCTTGCGCTCTCAGGCCATAAAATTCACGCTCCCAAGGGAATAGGAATGCTCTACGTAAAAAAAGGCGTTGTTATAGACAGTCTTATAAACGGAGGCGGTCAGGAGAAAAGAAAGCGCGCCGGAACGGAAAATCTTCCGTATATCGTAGGACTCGCAAAGGCTCTTGAGGTTGCAAAGGAAAAGCTTCCCGAGCTTGAAAGAGTCGAAAAAATGCGAGATAGACTTATTGAGGCTCTTCTTCGGGTGCCCTATTCAAAGCTTAACGGTCACAGAACGAAAAGACTTCCCGGTAACGTAAACGTAGGCTTTGAGTTTATCGAGGGTGAAAGTATGCTTCTTTGGCTTGATATAGCGGGAATCTGCGCTTCAACGGGCTCTGCTTGCTCTTCAGCGTCTCTAGAAGCCTCTCACGTGCTTTTGGCTATGGGCGTTCCTCACGAGAAGGCTCACGGCTCGGTAAGACTCTCGATTTCTCACGAAACGACCGAAGAGGATATTGATTATATTATAGAAACTCTTCCCCCCATCATAGAGAAGCTCCGTAATATGAGTCCTCTTTGGGAAGACGTAGTTAAAGCGAATAAGGTTTAATTGTATAAAGGTAGGATAAATATGCAGTACAGTGAAAAGGTAATGGACCATTTTATGAATCCCCGCAACGTCGGTGAAATTGAGAATGCCGACGGTGTAGGTACGGTAGGAAACGCAAAGTGCGGAGATATAATGAAGATATATCTCAAAATAGATAACGACGTTATAACCGATTGCAAGTTTAAAACGTTTGGCTGCGGAGCGGCTATCGCAACGTCTTCAATGGCAACCGAGCTTATAAAGGGCAGAACGGTTGAAGAGGCGCTCAGCCTTACCAACAGCGCGGTAGTAGAAGCTCTAGAGGGACTTCCGGCAGTGAAGGTTCATTGTTCGGTTCTTGCGGAGGAGGCTGTAAAAAGCGCCCTTGCGGACTACTATACCAAAATCGGCAGACCTATCGACTTTGAGGTAGAGTCTGACGAGCACGAGGACGACCACTAATATGAAAAAATTCCGGCGGCATAATTAAAATGTCCCGGAATTTTCAAAATAAAACGAAGAGAGGAGAACTGTATGAGGATATTGCTTGGACTTTCGGGCGGTGTTGACTCCACCTATGCGGCGCATAAGCTGAAGGCTGACGGTCACGAGGTCGAGGGCGCGCTTCTCGTTATGCACGATTATACGAGCGTTGATGAGGCTCGCGAATCTGCCGAGTCGCTGGGGATACCGCTCCACGTGATAGATTGCAGAGAAGCCTTTAAGAGAGTAGTAGAAGAGAATTTCGTTTCCGAATACACCTCTGCCAGAACGCCTAATCCCTGCGTTATATGCAACAGAGACGTAAAGTTCTTTTATCTTTTAAAGTACGCTCGCGAAATGGGATTTGACAGAATTGCGACCGGGCACTATGCGGGAGTCAGAAGGCTTACCGACGAAAACGGTGACTATTACGGTATCATAAGAGGCAAGGACTTAAAGAAAGACCAGACCTATATGCTCTGGCGTCTTTCGCAGGACGAGCTTCAGAATCTCGTGCTTCCTCTTGAAAATATGCAAAAGACCGATATAAGAGAGCAGAGCCGTGAGGCAGGCTTGCTCGCCGCAAGCAGACCTGACAGTCAGGAAATATGCTTCCTGCCCGACGGGAATTATGCCGATTTTATAGAAGAAAGGCGCGGAAAATCGCTCCCCGGTGATTTCGTGCTTGAAAACGGAGAGGTTATTGGTAAGCATAAGGGCATAATTCACTATACGGTAGGTCAGAGAAGAGGACTCGGAATAAGCTCCTCGTCCAGAATTTTCGTAACGTCAATCGACCCTGTGAAAAATACAGTGACTCTTTCCCCGAGCGATTCCTTTGCAAATCACGTTTATATAAGCGGAATTGTTTATTCCGGAATGAGAGAACCAAAGCAAAGAGAGGAACGCACGCTTCTTGTAAAGCTGCGTTACGCTGCGGCTCCAACTCCCGCGCGAGTAGTTTTCTTTGGCGATAAGGCGGAAATTTTCCTTAATGCTCCGCAGAGAGCCGTAACTCCAGGGCAGTCTGCAGTTATGTATGACGGTGACCTTTTAGTAGCCGGCGGTTTCATGGATTTTGCCGAAAATACCTAAAAAGACAACTTAAATTGACAAATTACTCAAAATACAAAAAATGGGGCAAACGGATTTGGAGCGAAAATCGTCGTTCTTCACCTCGTGAGGCGTACAAGGGTACGTCGAGATGTAAAAACGGCGATAGAATAAAAACACCATAAAAATAAAGAAAACCGGTGGTTTTCAACCTTAATTTTCTTGAAAATTGTAAAAAATACAACCGAGGTGCTGCGTAATACAACACCTCGGTGTTTTTTTTATTGGTTATGCCTAAATGAAGCAGCACCTATCGTTTTTTATTCGCTTACGCCTAAATGCGAAAGCCCCATCAAGCAAGTGAGAG
Source organism: Clostridia bacterium (assembly GCA_017462485.1). Taxonomy (GTDB): domain Bacteria; phylum Bacillota; class Clostridia; order Oscillospirales; family CAG-272; genus UBA1740. The sequence continues at coordinate 93,509 of JAFTRA010000008.1, forward strand.
TAATAAATAGAGAATACCAAACGCTGCTGCTATAATACCGAGGGTGACGAGCATAGGTAAAAGCATCAGCTTCACGCTTGCAAAGTAAGTGCGAAGCTTTTCACGAAAGCTGTATTTAACAGGCGAGCTGTTATTTGAGTATGGCGTGCCGTAAGTGGCGGACATATCGACTATCGTCCTGCCATCGTCAACGTATATAGTTTTCTTTTTGTTTTTCTTTTTGTCACTCATTTTTGCCTCTGATATTTTTAGATTATTTTACGCCGTATTTTTCCTCAAGCAGATGGCAAGCCGCAAAATGCTCGGGCTCGTACTCTCTGTAGCAAGGAGCTTCCTTTGCGCATCTCTCTGTTGCATTCGGGCAACGGGTATGGAAACGGCAGCCCTTGGGAGGATTTGCGGGCGAGGGAATATCTCCGTTAAGCACTATTCTGTTCATCTTAACGTCGGGGTTAGGATTGGGAATAGCAGAGAAGAGCGCCTTCGTGTAAGGATGAAGAGGATTCGAGAAGATATCCTTCTTGTTACCGAATTCAACCATAGAGCCGAGGTACATAACGCCGATTCTGTCGGATATGAATTTAACTACCGAAAGGTCGTGCGAAATGAAGAGGTAGGTAAGGTTGAGTTTCTTCTGCAAGTCTTTAAGAAGATTGATTATCTGCGCCTGAATTGATACGTCAAGAGCGGAAACGGGCTCGTCGCAAATAACGAGCTTGGGGTTTACCGACAGCGCTCTTGCGATACAGATTCTCTGTCTCTGACCGCCCGAAAATTCGTGAGGATAGCGCTCGAAGTAATAATCGCGCAAGCCGCACTTTTCCATAAGGTCAAGTACGTATTCCTTAACCTGTTCCTTCGGTACGATATTGTGAACGAGAACGGGCTCCGAAAGTATATCTCCAACCGTTGATCTCGGGGGGAGAGAGGAGTAGGGATCCTGGAAGATTATCTGCATCTTCGTGCGGTTGTGACGCATATCCTTTGTGTTATAATTCGTTACGTCCTCTCCGTCAAAGATTATCTGACCGCCGCTCGGCTCGTGAAGCTTCAAAATAGTTCTTCCGAGCGTAGTTTTTCCGCAGCCTGACTCTCCGACGATACCAATGGTTTCTCCCGCCTTAAGCTTAAATGATACGTCGTCAACGGCAACAAGCTCCTGAAGCACCTTACCCGTAAAGGATTTCTTTATGGGGAAGCACTTACGCAAGTGTCTTACCTCAAGAAGAGCATCGGGATCGAAGGGCTCGCTTTTGTAGCTTTCGTCAACCTTTATTTCCATATCTTCGCTCTGGAGATTCAAATTTTCTTTAGTTTTCATCATTATTCTCCTCTCCGTATAAGTGGCAAGCTACGTAGTGCGTAGGGCTTACCTGAACCATTCCGGGATAATCGCCCGAGCATTTTCCTATGCACTTTGAGCATCTCTCTTTAAAGAAGCAGTGCTTCGGCATATTTACGGGGTTTGGAACATTACCCGGGATATTGAAAAGCGTATCCGTATTCGAATCCATAGTAGGCTTCGATTTCTGAAGACCTATCGTATAAGGGTGAAGGGGATTATGGAATATCTCGGATACCGTACCCTGCTCAATAACTCGTCCTGCGTACATAACCACGACGTAGTCCGCCATCTCGGCAATAATACCGAGGTCGTGGGTGATAAGCATAATAGAGCCGTTTATTCTGTCCTTGAGGTCGCGAAGCAAATCCAGAATCTGCGCCTGAATAGTAACGTCAAGAGCGGTAGTAGGCTCGTCTGCGATAATGAGTCTCGGGTCGCAGGCAAGAGCCATAGAAATCATAACTCTCTGACGCATACCGCCCGAAAGCTCGTGAGGATATGCGTTATAAACACGCTCGGGAGCGGCAATTCCGACAAGCTCAAGCATTTCGAGCGAACGGCGCTTTGCCATTTCGGGTGTTGCTCCGGGGTTGTGTATAAACACGACCTCGTCAAGCTGATTTCCTATTGTGAAAACGGGATTAAGAGAGGTCATAGGCTCTTGGAATATCATAGATATCTGCCTACCGCGGATACGGTGTATCTCGTTTATGGGCATTTGTGCGATATCGAAAACCTTTTCCTCCATCTCGTACATAAGCATACCGGATTCGTTTGTTTTTTGCGATGGAACTCTGACGGGCTTTCCGTCTTTATCAAGAACAGCGTTTCCATCCTTGTCCTTCAAGGCTTCAAAAAGAACTTTTCCGTTAGGCTTACGGTTGAATACGGGAATAGGATTGCCCTCACCGTCACGCTTGAAGTCGTAGGACTTGAAGCGTATGCTTCCCGAGTATATCTGACCCTGCGGACCTTGAAGCAGGCGCATAACCGACATACTCGTAACCGACTTTCCGCAGCCTGACTCTCCAACGATACCGACGGTCGAGCCCTTCGGAATGTTAAACGAAACACCGTTAACTGCCTTTACTACACCCTGGTCGGTGAAGAAGTAGGTGTGAAGATTTTCTATTTCAAGGATATTTTTGTTATCCTTCATTTCGGTGACGAATTCACTTTCGTCGGCTTTTCTGTGCTTTTTCTTTTCAAGCGCCATCATAACCTTGGCGTTTGCTTTTGAAATATCACGAATTTCTTTAGCGGAAAGGTAGTGTCCCTTTGCGCTGTCCTTTTCGCCGCCCGTCACCTTGTTTTTAAGTTCATTTAACTTTTCTTTAAGCTTCATATCTTATCTCCTCATCTTCGGGTCAAGCGCATCGCGCAGACCGTCACCAACGAAGTTGAAGCCGAGAACGGCAATGATAATGCAAATGCCGGGAGGACCCCATACATTGAAATAGTTAGAAAGGATATCGGGGTCTTTTGCGGCGTTTATCATAGTACCCCAAGCGGCATATTGCTCGGGAGCGCCAAGACCGAGGTATGAAAGCGATGCCTCGTAAAGTATCATGCTTCCAAGGCTTAAAGTCATAGAAACTATAAGCTGGGGCATAACGTTCGGAACGAGGTGCTTGAATATCTTTCTTCCCGTGGAATAACCCATTGCCTCTGCGGCAACCATATATTCCTGCTCGCGAAGAGAGAGTATCTGACCGCGAACGAGGCGGGCGGTTCCCGACCAGGAAATGAGCGTTAAGAAGCCCATCAGCCAGTATATCTTGTACTGATAATCAAACATAGCCATACCACCCTCGCGTAAGCCGTCGATAATAGTACCGACGATAAGAAGGATAGGGAAGCCGGGAAGACACATCAGTATATCGCATATTCTCATTATCACGTTATCTACGACACCGCCGAAGTATCCCGCGAGACCGCCAAAGATAATTCCGAGAAACGTAACGATAAATACCGCCATAAAGCTGATAGTCAGCGAAATTTTACCGCCGTTCATCAGTCTTGCGAGAACGTCCTTACCTGTTTTATCCGTGCCGAGAGGATGCTTCCCTGATGGCTCGGAGAGCATATTATCGGTAAGCTGAGTCTCTATAACCTGATAAAATCCTTGTATATTGCCGTTTTCGTCCTCGTATTCAACCCATTTTGTCGTGTATTCGGTTTTACCGTCCTTGTCTATCTCTGTGGGTGAAACCTGATAAAAGAGAGGGCCAACCCAGCAGAACAAGAAGAGTGATACGACCATTACAAGACCGATTATACTGAGCTTTGAACGGAAGAAACGGCGGATAACCATCTGCATAGGAGACATAAGCTTGAGTGTTTGCTCATGCGTTACTTCTTCCTCGGCAGCTTCTGCGATTGCTTCGTTTTCTACTGCTTCGATATTAAGGTTATTGTTTTCCATCATATCACACCTCCTTACTCAAGCTTAACTCTCGGGTCAACCACAGCGTACATAAGGTCGGCAAGAAGAACGCCGATAACGCTGAGAAGCGCGAGGAACATATTGTATCCCATTATGAAGGGAATGTCTGCGACGAGCATCGCCTCGAATGCCTTGTTACCGATACCGGGAAGACCGAATACCTGCTCGGTGATTATCGCACCCGAGAAAAGACCGGGGAGCAATCCCGCAAGCGAGGTAACGAGGGGAATCATCGTGTTTCTGAATGCGTGCTTGTAAATAACGACCTTTTCCTTAAGACCCTTGGCTCTTGCGGTACGGATATAATCCGAGTTGAGAACCTCGAGCATATTTGTTCTGGTCATTCTCATTCGTCCGCCTATACTGAGTATAACGACCGTAAGTATAGGAATGAACAAATGCCACATCTGGTCAAGCAGAAGTGAAAATCCGGATAAATCTTTTGACGCGTCAATAAGTCCGGAGGCGGGGAACCATTCGAGCTGAATCGCAAAGATGTTTTTGAGAAGCTGACCGAAGAAGAATGAAGGTAGGGAAATACCTATCATTACGAGAACGGTAACTATGTAGTCTCTTGCGGAATACTGATGCGTAGCAGCGGTAATTCCGAGAGGAATAGCGATGAGGAACTCAAATACGGTAGCAATAGCGGCAACCGCAAATGAAACGCCCATATGGTCCTTGATTACGTCGATTACGGGGATACCGTACTTGAAGCTTTCACCGAAATCAAGTCTTAAAAGCTTTCCGAGCCAGGAAATATATCCCTCGAATATATTGGTGTCAAGACCGTACGTTCTCATCATAGCGTCAATCAGCTCCTGCGAGGTCTCCGCACCCGTGGTCGTTATGGAAGAAAGCTTCTGCGTAACGAAGTCAACTGGCATGCATCTGATAAGAACGTAGATGATAAGAGAAACACCAAGCAGTATAAGCACCGACAGTGCAAGTCTTTTAAGTATGTACTTTAACATAGTGTCCTCCTATCACTTTCTTTTTTTGTAGAATTTGTTGAATGCGTCAAGGTCTTCCGCATCAATCTCTTCGATGGGAATAACGTATCCGCGCTTTTTCTTTTTCTTGTAAACGACAACGCTTGTCACAGCAGCGCAAACGGCTACTGCGCCAAATGCGATTCCAACGGCGAGTCCCGTAGAGGATGAGCCGCTTGCGGCAGCGCCCTCGTTAAGCTTTATCTCCCATATTCTGTCAAGAGGAGAGGAGTAGGGATTTATCTCATCGGGGAATGAGGTCGGGTCAACGACGTTTGCGTTGTAAGCGTAAAGCTGCTTTCTCTGATATACGGGAAGCTCAATCGCAAGGTCAAGAACGTATCCCATAGCCTCCTCGTAAAGAGCCGTACGGTCTGCCTGAACGTCGGTTTCACGCGCGTCGTCAATAATTACGCTCATCTTATTGAGTATATCCATTTCCATCCAGTAGTCGCTCTCGTTGGCAAGGATATGATTGTATCCCCAAGCCTTAACGCTCGACGCGTTGGAGTTCTTATGATATACCTGGTACATATCGGGGTCAACCGTAGTACCCCATGCAGCCGCCCATACCGCAAGCGAGCCTGTGGAAAGCTTTGTAAGAGCCTGCGTATCAGCGATAACCTCAACGTTCCAGCCGCACTCGTTAAGTAGCTTTGCGGCGGTCTGGAATACCTGATAGGTCGGGTGGTCGGTAAGATCCGAGCCCGCAATTGTAAAGGTGATGTCAAGGTCGGATTCGGTGTAGCTCATCGTGTGGCTGTACGCCTGAGTCATAAGCGACTTGATATTCTCGATAGCCTTAGCCTCGTCGAATCTGATGTAGGGATAAGAGTGACCGTTAGTCTGCTTGTTGTTGCCGTTTGCATCCTTGGGATACGCCCAGCTTACAGTGGACATAGGCCAGAAAATCTGCTCTGCCGTACCTGCATCGTAGTACTGGAGCGCAAGGCTGGTGTCCATAGCCGCCATAATGGCGCGGCGAAGATAAATGTTGGGAATTTCTCCCGCGTTAATACCGATATAACCGTATCCGAGCTGATCTACCGCAATCTTCTCGTAGCCCTTTGACTTGATAGAGTCGAGAATAGCGGCGTTTTCCTTTGTAAGCTGCGGCGTTACGTAATGCACCGTACCCGATTGAAGCATAGTAAGCGCGTCATTTGCGGGTACTATCTGGTAACGAACCTTTTCGATATTAACCTTGTAATCTACTTCGGAATCCTCGGGAAGACTTGCCTCAAGGCTTTCCTCAAAGTAGGGATTAGCCTTGAAATAAACAACGTTACTGCTGAAGAATTCCGTACCCGTAACGGTATCTGCGTTCTTGTTATTCGTCGCCATATATGCGCCTGCCCCCATAGGAACGGTTACGTTTCTTTGCGACTGAATAGTGTCGGTCATAAAGTCGAAGCTACCGTAATCAACGCCGAATTTGTTTTCTTTTATATCAACGGTATATCCCTCGGCGTAGTAGTGCTGCGGAGCAACCGCGAACGAGAAGTTCCATACTGCCTTAGGGTCTATTCCGTTTATCTTGATTTGAAGAACGTCGTATTCATCGGGATTTTTAGGAGTTCCGTTTTCGTTGTGCTCGTGAGCAACGGTGTACGTAGTTCCGTTTACCTCAACCGTTTCAACGTTCGTTGTATGACCGAGAGAAACGATACCCGAAATGTTCGGATATGCAAGCTCACCGTCAACTGCGTTTTCCTTCAGAATAACCTCTTTAGCCTTTGATTCGTAAAGAGTCAGAAGCTCGGTTGCCGTAGCCCATGCCGAGAGAATTATGTGAAGCTCCGAGTTGATTTTCGAGTCATAAACGTACTTTATGGCATCTTCCTTCGTCTTTATAGAGTCAGGATAATATCTTTGAATTTCGGTTATAACCGTTTTATCTGCGTTTGGCTTTCCGTCCTTGTCGCCGAACTTAACCAAAACGTATCCCTCCATATGCATGAAGGAGGTGATTTCGTCAAATCCGTTAGACTTGTACGGCTCGTCGGTGTAAGCGTCCTTTGCGCTGTCGTAGTCACGCTCCAGCTCTTTTCTGAAAAGCTCAAGCGTCTTTTCATAGTCCTTCAAGAGCTGCTCGGAGGTTACCGACGCCGTGTTGTTGGATACCGCCTGCTTATAACCCTCCGAAAGCTTCCATGCGGCGATAGCGTCGCGCATAGCCTGCTCGGTGGTATCGTAGTTGCCCGAGCTGGTTTCGGCAGTCTGCTTGAATACGTTTATAAGCTCTTTTATACGGTTTGATGCGCGGTCGCGTGCGGCAGAGGTAAGCCACTCGTCACCGCTTGCGCCGCCAGAAAGATTCTGCTGAGTCCTGTACTGCGACAGACCTAAAATGTCTGTCGAGTACATAGTGGACGAGCCTGTATAAACAGGGTCAAGATAAACGTACATATTAAACAGGACGTCCTCGATAGTGAGAGCCTCACCGTCAGAGTATTTAAGCCCGTTTTTTATTACGAAGGTGTATGTTGTAACACCTGTTTTGTTGGGGTTTTCACTTTGCTCCGTGCTGTCGTAGCTTGATGCGTAATCGAGCGTAACCACGGCTTCGTTAGGGCCGAATGCCACTACCGTGTTGCCGTTTTCGTCCATTCCGGAGGTCAGCATACCTATTTGCGTCATGGAAACTATCGTTCCGTCAGATGCGCTCGTTGAATAGAACGGGTTGAACAGACCGTCAAGATTATCGGTCATTATTACGAACGCCTGATTTCCATTACCGCCACAACCGGAAAGAACCGAGGTAATACTGAACATCATTACAACGCACAGCAGCAATGAAATTATTTTATTTTTCATTTTCTGTCTTCTTTCTTTGAAATACGATTTGATTAGCTACCAGAAACGATGGATACACTTCCGTCAGCTTCGATTTTGATAATAAAGGCTGTGTTATCCACGTTTTTCTTCACAGCGGTAATTTCGCCCACGGTAATGCCTGTGGTATCTCCGTTACCGATGACGGTTTTTATGGTAAAGCTGTCGCTTCCCACAAGATTTGCGCAGTTGTCGCCAAATACCAGACTTCCGCTGACCTTTACGTTTTTGAAGCTTGCGCCGTCTGCGGCAGAGCCGGCTAAAAGACCGAAGGTCGAATTCTGCGCAACTGCCATAAGGTCAATGGTATGTGTGATTTTCTTGAAGGTAACGTTTTCGATATAAGCGTTTTCTCCAAGCGAGGAGAACAGACCGCTCGAAAGACGGCTTCTTGACGTGCTATCGAATGAAACGCCTGAAATAGTGTGGTTTCTTCCGAATATTTTACCGTTGAATTCGCCGTTTACGAAGGTAGTGGGCCATTCTGCGTTTGTGAAATCAAGGTCGGTGTAAAGCTCATAGTAGCCGTTGAGATCGGCATTCTTAATGAAGTCGTTAACCGAGTAGATTTTGTAGGTCTTTCCTTCCTTCCATTCGGTGTGAAGCTTTATAGTGGGGGTAAGAGAGGTTGCTGTTTCCTCGTCCCATTTTCCGGTAATGACCTTATTCTTTTCGGTCTGAGTTTCTATGATACCGGAATCGGCATCCCAGTCAACCGATACGAGCGTGTAGCCGTCTCTTGCGGGGAAGTTGTCCATACCGAGAGTTACGTCGCCGTCATGCCATTCGGGAATTGTGAGGTTAAGCGCGGATACAGTAGAAAGAAGGTAGCTGTTTCCGCTCTCGTCTGTGGTGTATATTTCGAAATTGTAGTAGGGAACCCATGCCGCATAGAGCGTAAGCACCGGCTCGTCGGCAGAGTATTCACGGTTATTGTTTACGTAGAGTCTGTTGCTTTCGAAGTCCCACTTGCCCGAATACGTATATCCCGCCTCGGGATTGTTTTCGTCAATGGGAGTTCTCTCAGTGTACCAGCCGGCAAGGAAGTAGCCGGGGTTGGTAACCTGCATAACGTTGTTTTTATCTCTTCTCGTGTCATCGGGCGCGAGCAGAGCTATACCGCCCTCGCCGACTTCTTCGGGATTGAAGAGGTCAACTATTGAGGATTTGCTACCCTTGAACGTACCGCCGTTTGAATCAAAGGCAACGCTTACTGTGTAGCCTTCCTTATCGTAAGTGTCGTAGTAGCTCTTGTTTGCGTTGATTATAGCAAGGATTATTCCGACGACAAGAGCAACCGAAACTGCGGCAAGAGAGGCAATAAGAATTATTTTGCGTCGGCTTATCTTACCTTCGTTTGTTACGAAGCCTTCGGTGATATCGTCGTAATCGACGGGCTTGTCAAAGATGCGCTTCTCGAAGGGCTCTTCGGGAGCTTCCTCTTCCGCCTCGTCTTCCTGCTCTTTTTCGTTGACGGTGAGCGTCTCTTCGGCTGAGGTCAAGGTCGCTTCGGCTTCGGTAGCGGTATTTGCCTCGACTTGCGCCTCGGGAGCTTCCTTTGCTCTCGTTACGACGCTGATTTCACCCTTTTTGAGCTTTCTTACGAAGATAAAGATAAATACGCCCAGTGCTATAATAGCAAGCGCAAGAACCGAAACGATAACGATAAGAACTATAAGAGCCGTCTTTATTCCGTTGCTCTCGTCTTTATCTGTAACGTTTTCGTTATCAGCTTCACCGTTTGCAAGATATTCAAGGTCCTCTATCATCTGCTCCGCATTCTTAAGAATCGTAAGCAATGCGGTAGAGATAAGCGCGCGTTGCTCGTCGCTCACAATCTTGTCGTATGCGGCTCTTGCGGCTGCTACGATATCCTTGTGACCGAGGGTAATGCTGCTTGAATTTTCGGGAATCTTGCTTATTGCTTCAATAGCCAGAAGCGTTATATTGTCAGCGGCAACCGCACCGTCGAGAACGGTGTCAAAATACTGGGAGAATACGAACGAATCATAGTTATGTCCGTTAGAGGGTCTTACCATAACCATCTTCTTGTCAACCAAGCCAACGTAGTCAATGAAGTTAGCTCCGTAATATACGTTACTCGGCATAGAGGTAACGTTCCACATGAAGTAGTCGATAATATTAAGACCGCCCTCGCCCTTTGCGGGAATATTAGCTCCGTTATAGAAGAGCATATAGTCGTATTCCTCTTCGAGAATGGGCGCGTAGTAGCTGGAGAAGTTAACGAGAACAAGCTTTTCGCATCCAAAGAACGCCTTGTGACCGATAGATGCTACGGTGTAGGGAAGTACCACGTTTGCAACGTCGCTTCCGGCAAATCCGAGAGAGCTTATTCTTACGGTCTTGTCAGCAACGTTAACGATACCGCCGTTTCCGCAGTACGTAATAAGCTCAAGACCCTTTGGAACCACCTGATAGATAGAGCCGTCGATTACCTTGATGGTATCCGAAATATCGTAGGTGTAAACGGTTTCCTTGTATTCAACGCCGTTGAAGGTGTCCTTGACGATTTCCTTTGAAAGAGGAGCAATCTTGCAGAATGCAAACGGATTGTCACCTAACGACACAAGATTTTCGCCAAGCTTTAGTGTGAATACGGTAATAGAATCCTTCGTAAACGCTCCCTCTCCGATATGAGTAGCTGCGGTGAGGTCAGCCGAAGTAATAGCGGTATATGCGAATGCATAATTACCGATGCTCTTAACATTTTCAAGACCTATTACGTTAGCAAGGCTCTCGCAGTAGGAGAATGCTCCCTCTCCGATAGATTCGACGTTATTACCGAGCGTTACGGAGGTAAGGGTGTCAGTAGTAAGGAATGCGTAATCTCCGACACTCTTTACCGAGGTGAGAACAGCAGACACAAGCTTCGTTGAAACGAATGCGTGGTTACCGATAACCTCAACGTTTTCAAGACCGTTAACTGTAGTGAGGCTTGAGCACTCGTAGAATGCTCCGTAAGGTATATCGGTAAGCTCTTTACCGAGAGTGACCGTTGTGAGATAGCGGTTGTATGCAAACGCCTGCTCTCCGAGCTTCAGAAGAGACGAAAGATCAAGCGTCTCAATAGGAGCCGAATTGTAAACGTAAAGAGGTGTAACCGCGTCGCTGCTATACACTATATTCGTATCGGAAGCGCCGTCTGTCTCAAGATCCTGCGCATAGTATTTTACGAGATAGTCACCGTAGAATGCGCTGTTTCCGATAGTGAATGCGTTGTTAAGACCGTTGACAGTCTTAAGATTTGTTGCGTTATAGAATGCTTCGTCTCTTATTTTAGCGCCTGCTCCGAGAGTCACTTTTTCAAGCTCCGACGCACCGAAGAACGCTCTGTTACCGATAGTAACGTTGTCGCCTATGGTGAGACTGTGAAGGGGAGAAGTGTAAATGTACCAGTCAATCCAGTCACCGAGCTTGCCTGGAACGTCGTCGTACATTTCGTTAGAAGCCTTATTATCCGCATGCTCCGTGTCACCGTTTGCCTCGTCCTTAAGCATATCGGTTGTCCACTTGTTTCTGCCCTTGTTATAGCTGAACGAACCCTCACCGAGAATTACGTTGTTGCCGATTACTACGGTGTGAAGCTCGTCGCACTCCTCGAATGCGTAAGCGCCTACGGTAAGACCCGCAGGGATAGAAACGCTTTCAAGCTTTGATATGGAGAATGCGTAATCTCCGATAATCTTGAGGCTCGAAGAGAGCTTGGGAAGCGCAGAGAGAGCTGTGCTCTGGAACGAATAATTGCCAATCGAGTTAAGACCGCCACCGCTGAAGATTACCTCTGTCAAGGACGTGCAGTTTGCGAACGCATATCCGAGAACGTCGGTAACTTCGGGAAGATTTACGGATACGAGCTTTTCATTACCCGAGAACGCTCCGTTGCCAACGGAAGTAACGCCCGTTGCCGTAAGGCTCGTAAGAGTGGGAGCGGCGAGAAGAAGCTGCTTTCCGTCGCTTGAGGTAAGATATTTGCCGTTTTCCTTTGCGACGAAGGTTGTGTTGCCTGCCGCTATGCCAAAGCTTGCTACGCTCGTGTTACCGAATGCGAACTCACCGACTACCGCAACGTCACGTCCGAGAGTGACGGTTGCAAGCTTTTTGCAGTTGTAGAACGTACCGGTGGGAATAACCGCAGCGTTAACAGAAATGCTCGTAAGCTCTCCGCAGTCCATAAAGGCGAACTGACCTATCTTGAGCTTGGAAGCCGCGAGAGAAACCGTCGCAAGCTTTCCGTTTCCGGCGAATGCGTAAGCGCCGATAGACTGTGTCTTGTCGGAAAGCGTAATCTTTGTGAGCTTCTTATCCTTCGAAGCTACGGTTACGTACTTGTAAACCTCGTTTTTGACGTCGTATGCGTCGATAAACGTCATACCTGACGAGAATGCGTAGTCCGCAATAGCAATAGCGTTGTCAAGCTTAACGCTTTGAAGAGCTGTGTTAGCGAAGCAGCTCTGGTTGAAGAACTGAACGTTCTCAATTCCGACTACTTCCTTAAGCTTCGTGCAGTTATAGAATGCGCCAACCTCGATTTTCTTAAGGCTCTTCGGGAGAGTTACCTTGGTAAGCTCGTCAAGTCCCGCAAATGCGTAAGAGCCGATAACCTCAATTCCCTCGGGAATAACGATTTCGGTAATACCCGCATCGTCGCCAAGGTACCACGGCTTCGTGCTTTCGGGGTTTTCGTCATTTATGATATCATACTGTGTCTTGGGACAGTAGTTATAGTTTGTGAATGCGAACTGACCTATTTCGGTAACCGCAAGCGTTTCGGGAATTATTACCTTTCCGCCGCGTCCGAAATAGCTTGTAAGGGTAGGACCGCTGTTCGCATAGGGGTCCTTAACCTCGATGTTTATAGTTTCAGCGTAGTAGGTGCTCTTTCCGTTCTGGAGAACCTTAGCGGTAACCGAAGCCGCGCCCTCGGCAACAGCCTCTATCCTTCCGTCAGCCGAAACCTTAACTATATTGTCGTTACTTGAAGCGAACTCTACGGTCGTTATACTCGGGAAGTAAGCCGTAAGAGCCGTATTTATCGTAACCGACTCCGCAGGATACATTTTAAGCGAGTAATTGTCGCCCGCAAACTTCATAATGTCGCCGCTCGTACCTATATCTCTCTCCTCGGAGGACATAAAGTAGAACGCCTTGTTTACATAGTAACCCGTAAGCTTGAAGCTCTTGACTACGGGCTTGTCGATATTCTTGTATCCGTCGTCGCTTTCCTTAAGGACCTTAACTCTTACCGTTGTTGAAACGGGAGTTCCGTCAGCCCTCTTACCCTCTGCGACAAGCAGAGCCGTACCCGATTTGAGCGCGATTATTTCGTTGCCTACAATGCGAATGACCGACTCGTTATCCGATCTGTAATCAAGAAGCTCGGGCCACTCGGTGTTCGGGTAGAGAAGGGGAGCGAGAGTGTAGACCTCGTTGGGAGAAAGAATTATTTCTTCAACCTTATCGCCATTCTTGTCACCGAAGTAAAGGTCTGTATATTCATCGGGAAGTCCGATTTCATAGATTGCCTGGTTGAGAGCGTAGTCGAAGCAGGTAACTACTATCGTGTTAGGACGGCCAACCGTCTTTGTGCCTGCCTTGATATCCTCGATATAATCGGTAAGCTCGTAAACCACGTACGAGGTCGAATTATACTCGGATTTTACGGGAGTCATATATTTGTCGAAGCTTACAACCTCAACATCGTCAAGGACGCCGTTACCGTCAATATCGTTGCTTGATACGGCGGTATAACCGAAGAGCGTTGACATAGTATAGTGGTTATCGTAAACCGCAACCTTTGCGTAAAGTCTCGTTTTCTTTGCGAAGCTATCGTATTCGGTATAGAATTCGCAGCCCGTAACCGCGGGAGCTTCAAAGTCTGTGTAAAGAGGGAACGAGAAGGTGTTATTTAAGTTCGTATCCTTACCGCCGTCACCGTAGTCGAGAAGACCGGTAAGAGTAACTGTGTATTTCGTATTATTTTTGAGATTCTGCTCTATTGCGCTGAACTCGATTTCAATATTTGCGGGGTGTATCGGGCCGCCGTCACCGTAAGCCTTACGCACGTTTTCCTCGACTTTGTTGAAAACAATCTCGCCCGTAGCGTCGTCTGTAATTGTTATATCAATAGTCTTTGCGTTTCGAAGCAAACCGCCCCAAACGTAACGGAGCGAGTTTATTGAATCCTCTTGATTTGAGAGGGAAATATGCTCCTTTTCTGCGTGTACCTGAGTCTTTGTAGGATCCTGCTCGTAGTAGTAAGTACCGAGGAAGGATACGAAGTCGCTGTAAATACCGCCTATGGGACGGGTTGCGTATGCGTCAGCAAGAGTCTTATCCTGCTGGTCGATAGCGTCGTCAAGCTCGTCCTTGTTGGTGTCAAAGTAGGTAAGGTCGAAGAGTGGAGCAACAGTCCAGTCACCGTAGAACGCAAGGTAGGGAACCGAAAGGTCAACGGTGTTCTCGCTCGTAGCGTCAAGAACCACAAAGCCCTCAACGTACATACCGTTTTCAAACGAATCGTCAAGATATTTCTTGTCCGCATCGCTGAGCGTGATAGTTACCTCAACGTCAGCAGTGCTCTTAGACGAAATCGATATGTTATTTCCTATAAGCGCTCCACCGTTAACACCGGTAATTTCAACCTTCGCGCCGCCAAGGATATAAGCTTCCTCGGTAACGGTGGTTTCACCGTGGCTTGTCTTTGTCTCACTTACGCCCTCGGTCATAACGTAGGCGGAAAGGTTATAGCTTACTGCCGTATCGCCAAAGTTGTCAATCGAGAATTTAAGCTTATAAACTCCGGTTTTTGCAGGATCGTCTCCAAGCTCAATCTTGGATTTATCCATTACGCTGCCGTCGTCTCTGTCGTATGTAAGTATATATGCATTAGTCAATGAACAGTTGAAGAGATTTGCGAGACCTGCGCCCTGCTTTCTTACGGCGTAGGGCAGACCGTTTTTGTTGAGAACGATATCCGCAGTGGACATCATAAGTCTGTTGATTATAGCGGTAACTTTCTTAAGACTCACGTTACCGTTTTCATCGTTTATCATCTCCGCGGGGAAGTTTTCTATAACATACTGGCGGAGAAGAGCGGCAACACCCGAGATGTTGGGAGTAGCCATCGAGGTACCCGAAATAGTATCGTAATCCTCACCGGGAACGGAGGAGTAGATAGAGCCGCCGTGAGCGGTTATCTCGGGCTTGATTTCAAGGTCGGGACCGGGACCCCAGGAGGAGAAGTCGGACATAAAAGGACCTGCCGCCTGGCTGTAAGCAATCTTGATTTTTCCGCTTCCCGCAGCAGCAAGAAGCTCACCGTCGTCCTGAGAAATTGAGCATACGGGAATCTTAACGTCACCGACGTTCATCTTTATGTCACCGGAAACGTTGTTGTATATAATAACCGCAGCAGCGCCCTGCTTTTCGGCTACCATTGCCTTTTCTTCAAATGTCGTCGAGCCTCTCGAAACGAGAGCTATCTTACCCTTGACGTCAACGCCGGTATAGTCGGCAGTGCGTCCCGCACCGGAAATCTTTACGTATTCAAGCTCAAGCTCGGTCTTATTTGTACCGAGAAGCTCCTCGACAAATTTCTTTTCCTCGGAAACTCTGTCGGTAGACTCAATGAAATAAACAATGCTTCCTTTATATGTGAGGTACGAGGTGTGAGTACCGCTTATCGAAGCAACGCAAAGCGAGCCGTTATACGTAGCGGGAGAACCGATAGTAGCACTATCGGGGTTGGATGTGAGAGGGAGGTTACCGTTCTTGTCCGAGCCGTAAGCAGAGTTAAAGCTGTTGGACGCGGCAACGATAAGGCTCATACCCATCTCGTCTATCTTCTCATATACTCTCGATTCAAGCTCCTTTTCGGAGGGAGTACTGAATCCGCAGGAGGTACCGATAGACATATTGATAACGTCAACGCCGAGGTTAACGCAGTCCTCAAGAGCAGCTATAATCCAAGAAGCTCTTGCCTGGTCGTCCGTATCCGAGAATATCTTCATTATCGCAAGCTGCGCGTTGGGAGCAACGCCCGTGATCTCGTCGTTCTTTCCTGCGATAATACCCGCAACGTGAGTACCGTGGTCCTGTCTTATGGGGAACACCTCTGAGTCACCGTCAGCGTAGTCAAAGCCGAACGGAACCTTCTCGTTGATGTAAAGGTCAGAGGCGGTAACGCCTGCCTGGAGTCTTTCGGCAGCCATAACGGTTTCCTTATTAACTATTGCCGAAAGCTCCTCGAACGTAAGACCTAACGACGAGGGATTAAAGTTTGCGGTCGAGAATGCCGAGTGATAATAGTCAAGACCTGTATCAAGCACGGCAACTACGATGCCCGATCCGTCATAACCGAAGCCCTGGCTGTCGAAAATGCCCGATTCGTAAACCTTAACGGTATTCGTAACGACCTCGGAATCGGCTCTTTCATAAGAATCACCGATGTGAATTGCGTTGGTCTTTCCGAGCGTATCGCATACCTTCTCGTATTCGGAAGCGAGGACGGTGATTTCAAATCCGCGGAGAAGAGTAGAGTACTCTACGCCCTTCGTGTATTCTACGCCTGCCTCGTCGAGTAATTTGAGATTTTTCTCAATATCGCTTTCAATTTCGCTGATTGCGCTGTCAGCCTCTACTGAGTTGGCGTAGTTTTGAAAATCAGCGTCGGTTTTCGACTTATAATAGTAGTCAAGAACCGTATAACCCGGCATTTCGATGATAAGCGATAGCTCGTCGCTCATGCTCACCGAGTCGGGAAGCTTGTAGATTACGGAATCGTTGAAGAACTTCGACTTGTCGAGATACAGTTTTCCGTCACTGTCAAGCTCTATGTACGAAGAATTTCCGTAATAGGTGGAGGTATCGGCGGAAAGCACAGTTGCAAATATCGTAGTAAGCGTCGATATGAGCAAAATAGCGGAAACTACCAATACCAAGAGTTTTCTTTTTCTGTTCATCCTGTTTTTTTGCCTTTCTTGTTTTTTGCGCCGCAGCGGTAGTGATAAGCCTCGAACGTCAGATATTATACCTTCGAAATTCATCATCTGAAATCCGCTTGCGAGAATTTACACAGAGATAATTATACTACACAAAATAAAAAAAAACAAGTATTTTGCGCACAAAAGAAAAATAATTATTAAAAAATTAACAAAGAATTAAAAATAAATTTCAAAAAAGAACGCATTGCGCTATTGATTTTTACAATATTATGTGATAAACTATATCTGTCAAACTATGCTTTGAATTAAGAAAATGTTAGAACTTGCAATTTTTTCAACAAAAAGCAAAAAAATATGCTAACTTTTGATGAAGCTAATTTTCGCACGCATATAATTAATTTGTAGGAAAATGCGAAAAAAACACTTTATCAAAATGAAGTTTAAAGTTTTTTGCGATTTGCGTCTTTGTATCAAGGAAGTGTTTTTTGCAAGTTTTACGTCTTAAAAAATCAAAAGGAGAACAAATGATGAAGAAAAGCAAGAGAATCATATCGCTTATTCTTGCGTTGCTTATGCTGTTTACCTGCATTGTAGGTACGCTTGCATCCTGCGACGGTGATAAAGATAGCGATGATGACAATAGCACCCAGATTGGAGTAGGGAATAAAGGCGACGGCGCGACGATAGGCTATACCGTAAGCGTTAAGACGGTTGGCGGCAGAGCGCTTGAAGACGTAGCGGTTTATACATATGCTGATTCCACTCTCAAGGATCTCATAAGCTTCGGCTCCACCGATAAAAACGGAAGAGTTACGATTGATATGGAGCGTAAGGACGGATACGTAGCCGTGCTTGACAGAGTTCCAAAGGGATATAACGTAGCTCCCTATTACGAGTTCAAGAGCGGAAGCGCGGATATAGTTCTCGGTTCATCTGTAATACTCCCCGAGACAGCAGGCGATTATGAAATCCCCGCATCCTACAAGCTCGGTGATATTATGTATGACTTTGAGGTAACTACTGTTGACAGTGTGAATCCCGAAAACGTAAAGGTTGTCAGACTTTCCGAGCTTCTTAAAACGAAGAAGGCTGTTCTTATCAACTTCTGGTACAGTACCTGCTCGCCCTGTATTTCCGAGTTCCCATATATTGATACGGTTGCAAAGGAATACGCTGATGACGTAGCGGTTATTTGTCTTAACACCTACGTTCCTGATACCGAATCCTCTGTTGCAACCTTTAAAGCAACGAATGAGCTTTCGCTTGATATGGCAAAGGCAGATCCCGCGCTCTTCACTGCTTTTGGAACAGCGGGTTATCCCACTAACGTAATGATTGACCGTTTCGGAACTATCTGTCTTATAGAGGTTGGCGGTCTTCCCTCGGAGAAGCCCTTCAGAAAAATGTTCGATTATTTCAGCGCGGCAGAGTACAAGCAGAAAATATTCACAAGTCTTGAAGAGCTTACCCCTCAAGAAGTTCCTAATATTACCCAGCCCGAGTCGTCTATACTCGAGGGCGTGTTAAATTCCGGCAGCATTTCTGCTACCTATTATCCCGAGACTGACAGTGCTGACGCAGCGTATTCCTGGCCCTTCATAAACGGCACAAAGGATAACGTTCCTTGCGTATATGCCTCTAACGCGGAAAAGGATTCCTCTTATGCCATTATGCACGTTGACGTAGATATGAAGGCGGGGGACGTGTTAGGTTTTGAATACCTTTCTTCTACGGAAGAGAATACCGACATTCTCTACGTCCTCGTTGACGGTGAAGATATTTATCAGATTTCGGGACTCGGTTCCCAGTGGAAGAAGTGCTACCCCTACGTAGCAAAGAGAGACGGAACTTATAAGCTGTCTCTCGTATATACAAAGGACGCAAGCGTTGATGAGGGCGACGATACCGTTTACCTTAAAAACTTCCATATAACTAATAAAGAATCTATCGACGTTAAAACTTATATACCCTATCTTGCGGCTACAAGAGATGAAAATACCGGAACCTATTCTTATCTCAATCCCGGTGAAAATGTAAAGTTTAGTGCGCAAGATGGCTATTATCACGTATGCTCTACCGATTCTCACACCGAGGATAACGGACTTTGCGCGGGCAACTGTCCTCTTCTTCTTGCAGACCTTATGGGTATTACCTATCTCAGCTCGGATAACTCGGTTTACAGCTGGGCATACAATGGCGAGATAGTTATAGGCACGAAGAATTATTATGAAGATATAGTAGAATATTGCAGTTATGCCTCTAACGGAACTATAAGCGGTCTTTGCACAGTAAACAAGGAGCTTAAATCCTTGCTCGACGTAGTTATCCAGCTTAAAGGCTTTGATAAGAGTGAGAACGAGTGGCTTAAGGTTTGTAAGTATTACGACACCTATTGCACAGACGGTCCTCTTGCCGACCCCATCGCAGGTCTTGCTCCTCACTCCGCTTTTGATACCGTGCTTTCCGTAGATAAAAATGAATATCCCAACAAGGTTGTTTATGACGGCAGAGTAATTATGCCGAGAGGTCTCTGGTATGCATTCACTCCCACCACCTCGGGCGTTTACCGCGTTACCTCTAACAGTACGTCCAGTGTAAACGGTTGGATATTCTCGGCTGATAAAACCGAGCTTCTCGTTTACGACCACGTAGAAAGATTCAGTAAGATTCCCGCCGTCGCCGGCGACCCTAGCCATCAGAACAATAACGTTAGTATGGTTCTCTATATGGAAGCGGGAACTACATATTATATTGATATAGCGTTCTACGACGTGACGCAAGCAGGCGAGTTCACCTTCAACGTTGTTTACGAGGCAGAGAGCCTTGAGCTCTTCCGCTCCGCATCTCCCGGCGGTGCGTTCACCTACGACGTTGATGAAAACGGCAACGTTGGTAACACCGTTATCGCGGGCGGTATCAAGGTAGCTCTCGATACCGAAAGCGGATACTACCGTCACGTTCTTGATGACGAAAGCTTTGGCGAATACGTTTTCGTTGACCTTGTACGTGTAGCAGGTCCGTTTGATAAGGCTATCTATCTTGACCCATCGCTCTTCAAGGATGGCGCTGTTATTAAGGACCTTATATCTCTCGGAGCGTTCAACTTTGAAGCAACCGAAACCGATAGAAACGGTATGCTTTACCTTAAGCTTTACGCTCTTCTTGGACTCAGAGAGTACGCAAAGACGGGTACTGATTCAACGCTCAAGGCAGAAATTGCGAATAATATCGCAGCCCGGGAGCTTGAAGCGCTCAACCTTTACTTCGGCAGTAAGTCAACGAAGCAGGAGGTTATTAACTTCCTTTCCGCTAATAACGAGATTGAAAATGACAAGGGCGAGCTTGTAAGCACCGTTGACGCTTCTTTAAAGACTCTTCTTGATAATTACAATAACGCAGAGGGCGACGAAGCGCTTCTCGCTGCGGAAAACGCTCTTATATCTTATATGGAAAATCTTCTGACCGATACGGCAAAGCTTAAGCAGCTCTATGCGGTAGGAGATGACAGCGCGCTCAACACCTACGTTAATGATTACGTTGACAGTAAGCTCGCTGATACCTATTTCGATAATCTTTCGGCTGATATGAAGTCTTACCTCAACAATTACGTTGATAATGGACTTAAAGCAATGTGGAAGGACGATTACGACTTCTGGTATGCAACCTACAAGATGGACGACCTCAAGGCAGGAAAAACTCACGGTGTTACCGGTCTTGATTATACCGATGATATTATGTCGTACGTTGAAAAGATGCTTGATGACACTAACGGTGACGGTGTAATCGACGCGGAGGACGGCTTCAACCTGCCTTCCGATATCGGAACTGTTACAGCAGAGGCAGAGGGATGCGTTCTCGTCGATGCCGAGCTTGCGCGGATTCTCCAGACTCTTATGGACCATAATACGTTTAGAAACGTAACTAACTCTTGGACCAAGCTTTGCTACTACTACGAGTATTACGGAGCTTAATTTTCAAAAAGTAAAAACGGCTCGGGAATTTTTTCCCGAGTCGGTTATAAAAATAAAAGAGGTTAATTAAATGAAAAAAATACTGACTCTTTTGTTATCTTTAACCCTTCTTTCGTGGATGTTTGTTTTGACGTCCTGTGACAACAAAAAGGATGATGATGACGATAAAAAAACACCTCTCGAATATTCCGTAACCGTCGTTGACGTTGACGGAAGCTTAGTATCCGGAGCGGTAGTAACGGTTTTCCGCGACGGTGTAAAGCAAGGCTTGAAGTCCACCGACGCAAACGGAAAAGCGGTCTTTGATTTTGCTGAGGGCTCTTATACGTTTACAATAACCTTCGTAGGCAAAAATCAGTACGCCTATGATGCAGATAAATGCAAAATGACTGAGGAAAAATCGGCAGTAGAGATATGCGTTGCTTCAAAAGCGGGCGAGTCAATCGAGCTTTATAACGGTTCGACTGCGGGAATTATAAAAGACGACGTTTATTTCGTAGAATTTTCCGAGGGCAAGCCCACCTATTTCCTCTATACTCCTACTGTTGCGGGAAGATATAAGATAAGCGTTGATACCGATGCCGATGCTAAATGCTGCTACTTTGGCTCTCCTATGATAATTTACGAAAAGGATATAAGCAATGAAGATGATAAAGCTGCCGACGGCTCCATTTTTATGGATTTCAGGTCGTTTAACTTGAATCAGACGCAGTATCTTATAGGTGTCGTAGGCGAAACTGACGGCAGCGGATATTTGAGAATCGAAAAGGTTTCCGAGCTTGAAAAGATTCCCGAGGAATATCCTTGGACTCAGTATCAGCCTACTACGCCCATAACCAAGTTCACATATACGGGCGGCGCTCTTACAAATATTGACGTAACCGATTTGACAGTGAGAGCGGTGTATAATGAAAACGACGGATATTATCATTTGAACAGCGTAAACGGACCTGTGCTTTACGTGAATCTGACAAAGCCGTCGCCTTATAAGGACTCCCTTGCTGCTATCGTGGAAACGCAGAACTTCGGTTATTATATCTACGATGAAAACGGAGCTTTCAAATATAAGCTTACTTATACAGATCTCTTGTGCGATTATATTGAGAACGCTGACGAAAATGTGGGCATTTATCCTATGACGTACGATTTGGCACTCGCTATAAAGGATGCGGGAACTCATATCGGATTCTTTACGGCAGACCCGGGTTCTGTATCGAACACTTTCTTTGGAGAAGTTCCGATTACCGTTAATTCCTGGCTCTTTGCTTGCTGCTACGAGCAGTAAAAGTAAACCAAAATTGTCAAAAATACCGCTAATAACTTCTAAAAATAAAAATGGAGACAATGAAAATGAAAAAGCTTTTTGCTCTTCTTTTGGCTCTTACTCTTCTTGTTTCGGGTATGTGCCTCCTTGTGTCCTGCGATGACGATAAGGACAATAATGAAACAAACAATAATGAAAACAACGAAAACAATAACGATGACGCAGTTAAGGTTGATTATACCGTAACGGTTAAGGATAACAACGGAGATGCTGTTTCGGGCGTTAAGGTTACCTTTAAGGTAGGTCCCAAGGATTCTTATGAGGCAACCTCCGACGCGAGCGGTAAGGCTACTATCAATATTGTGGAAACAAATCTTCCGATAAGAGCTTCTTACGTAGCTACCGCACTTCCCGCAGGATACATCAAGGGCTCAGCTACCCACGTTGACTTTGCTTCGGGCGCAAAGACCGCGGAGCTTGAAGTTTTAAAGGGAATTCTTCACACTGTTTACGTAAAAAATAGCTCTGATGCTGCCGTTGCAAATGCGAGCGTTCAGGTTTGCGTTGACGGTGTTTGCAATGCGGCGGTAATGACCGATGCTGACGGAAAAGCTGTATTCTATGTAAATCCCAATTTTACAGAAGCATATGCGCAGTTCAATACTGCTCCCGAGGGCTATAACGCTCCCACAGAACTCAAAATATACTACACCAACGGTGAAACCGAAGCTACGTTCGTAGTAACCGAAGCGTAAACTAAATAACAAAAAAGGTGCTGCTTCATTTAGGCATAACCGAATAAAAACACCGAGGTGTTGTATTACGCAGCACCTCGGTTGTATTTTTTACAATTTTCAAGAAAATTAAGGTTGAAAACCACCGGTTTTCTTAATTTTTATGGTGTTTTTATTCTATCGCCGTTTCCTCGCTC
>JAFTRA010000009.1 GCA_017462485.1 Clostridia bacterium
ATTAAGTACCGCTTCAATAGATAGAGGATTTGTTATAATCAACTGATGCGCATCCGGAAGTGAAATGTTTTTATGAGCCCAAAGCACCTCTCCGAAGTTAAGTCCTTTGAATTCTTGCTTTTCTAATAATGCTCTTGCATAATCATCACAAAAGATATGTTTAAAAGCACCCTCATATGACGAGTAGAAGTGATTGTTATTTTTCCATTTTATCGGTTTTAAAGCATAGGGAGCCACTTGCCTTGTATGGTAATAAAGTATTCTGGATTTACGGCAACCCAATTCTATTGTTTTTTCTGAAAGAGACTCTAATTTCATATTTGTTGAGCGAAATAGTAGCCAATTTGCTTCGGAGAGTTCCTTTTTTGAAAATACAAGGTCTCGAATACCCATTCCGTATTTAGTTACTAATTTGGTAAATGAATTGAGTTCATCCTCTTTGGTTGTATAAACTTTGAATATCATTTGAGGGGAACTGCTTTTAGAGATTTTATCGTCGATAGTAACCTTAATTCCTCTTTCTATAAGCTCGTCATAGATAGGCTTGTCGTAATTAACACAATAATAATGTTCGATTTGCATTTTAACTCTCCTAGAAGTATTTACTGATGGTTTCTATTGCAGCTCTTTTAAGAGTCGGATAATTAGCATATATTTTCATCTCACGATCTTCTACTTAATGAAGAGCCGAGAGTTCGTGCGTAAGAATGTTGTTTTCACCTAATTATACCATATTTCTATAAGATTTTCAAGCCTATCGTAAACGTATATTTGATACTTAAAAACAACTCTGCAAACACTCGTTTTGTCGTATAATATCTCATTTACACAAAAGTAGTCAAAAACCGAAAGTTAAGTTTGGTATTATTATACACTTGACAAAAGATATAAATAGTGATAAAATATATAAAATAATTATTTCCAGCTTGATATTTCGGGTCTGTAAATGACGGAGGAGTTCAGTATGAAAAGAGTTACCGAAACAATTATGTGTTCCGAAAGAATCGCCCATAATGATATGGGTATTTTTCCCTCTTTTTCCGCTTCTCTCCCCTCTTCAAATTCATATGTTGCTTTACTCGGCTTTTGCGATGTGCACGTGCATTTTCGTGAGCCGGGTTTTTCTTATAAAGGAACGGTAGCGGCAGGCTCTTTGGCTTCCGCAAGGGGCGGTTATACCGCGGTATGCACTATGCCGAACCTGAATCCCGTACCCGATACGGCAGAGCACATAAAGGAAGAGCTTGCGATTATTGAACGTGACGCGGTAATAGACGTTTATCCGTATGCTTCTATAACGAAGGAGCAAAAGGGAGAGGTTCTCTCGGATATGGAAGAGCTTGCGCCGCTCTCGATTGCGTTTTCCGATGACGGACGGGGAGTTCAGAGCGAAAGAATGATGGAGGAGGCGATGATAAGAGCAAAGAAGCTCGGAAAAATCATCGTTGCTCACTGCGAGGACAATTCGCTTCTTTACGGAGGCTATATACACGACGGTGAATACGCAAGGCTTCACGGTCACCGAGGCATATGCTCAGAGAGCGAATGGGGACCTATCGCAAGAGACGTTGAACTGATAAGAAAGACGGGCTGCGCTTACCACGTATGCCATATTTCGACAAAGGAAAGCGTAGATATTATAAGACGCGCGAAGAAAGAGGGTCTCGATATAACCTGTGAGACCGCTCCGCACTACCTTATTCTTGACGACTCCTGCCTAAAGGAAGACGGAAGATTCAAGATGAATCCGCCGCTGCGCTCAAAAGAGGACAAGGAGGCTCTTATCGAGGGCTTGCTTGACGGAACGATAGATATGATTGCTACCGACCACGCCCCTCACTCAAAGGACGACAAGGCGAAGGGTCTATCCGGCAGCGCATTCGGAATCGTCGGTATTGAAACCTCTTTTCCCGCTATGTACACGCACTTCGTTAAAACAGGAATAATAACGCTTGAAAGACTCGAGGAGTTGCTTGCCGTAGCGCCTAGGAAGCGCTTCGGAATACCCCTTGATGAAGCAGGCTTCTCTATATGGAATCTCGACGAGGAGTTCGAGGTTGACCCGAACGAATTTCTCTCACTCGGAAGAGCTACGCCGTTTACGGGCATGAAAATGTTCGGAAAGAACGTACTCACCTACCACCGTGGCAAAGCGGTTTACAAATGTTATTAAAAATTCGGAGGATATAAATTATGGCAAAGAGAAAAGATCTCAAAAAAATTCTTATCATTGGCTCCGGTCCTATCATTATCGGTCAGGCGGCAGAGTTTGACTATGCGGGAACGCAGGCGTGCCTCGCTCTTAAAGAGGAAGGCTACGAGGTGGTTCTCGTTAACTCCAACCCCGCTACCATTATGACCGACACGACTATTGCGGACAAGGTTTATATGGAGCCTCTCACCCTTGAGTATATCGCTAAAATTCTTCGCTACGAGCGTCCCGACGCAATCGTACCCGGAATCGGCGGTCAGACCGGTCTTAACCTCGCTATGCAGCTTGAGAAAAAGGGCGTACTTAAGGAATGCCACGTTGAGCTTCTCGGAACGAGCAGCGAATCAATAGAGCGCGCTGAGGACAGAGAGCTCTTCAAGGAGCTTTGCCAATCTATCGGTGAGCCCACTATTCCTTCGGAAATCACCTACAATCTCGAGGAAGCAAAGGCAGCGGCAAAGAAAATCGGTTATCCCGTAGTTCTCCGCCCCGCTTTCACCCTCGGCGGTACGGGCGGCGGCTTTGCAAGCAACGAAGAGGAGCTTGTTGAAATCGGTATGAACGGCTTCGCTCTCTCTCCCGTTCACCAGGTGCTTATCGAAAAGAGCGTTAAAGGATATAAGGAAATCGAGTTTGAGGTTATGCGTGACTCGGCTGACAACGCCATAACCATATGCGGTATGGAAAATATCGACCCCGTTGGAGTTCACACGGGTGACTCCGCAGTTGTAGCTCCTATTCTCTCCTTGAATGAGCACGACCTCAAGATGCTCAACGACTCGGCCATTAAAATTATTAAGGAGCTCAAAATAGAGGGCGGTTGCAACGTTCAGTTTGCTCTCAATCCTTACTCAAGCGAATATTATCTTATTGAGGTTAACCCCAGAGTTTCCCGTTCATCAGCACTTGCGTCCAAGGCGAGCGGATTCCCCATCGCAAGAGTTACCGCAAAGATTGCCGTCGGTATGACTCTTGATGAAATCGAGGTTGCCGGCACTACCGCAATTCACGAGCCCTCCCTCGACTATATAGTTGCTAAATTCCCGAGATTCCCGTTCGATAAATTCACTTCTGCGTCAAACGTGCTCGGCACGCAGATGAAGGCTACCGGTGAGGTTATGGGTATCGGCTCGACGCTTACCGAGTGCATACTCAAGTCGGTTCGTTCGCTTGAAATAGGCGCGTGCCACCTTCACCTCTCGAAGTTCGATTCTATGACTACCGAGGAGCTCTTCGAGTACCTTGGCGAGTTCAAGTCGGACACGCTCTTTGCGGTAACCGAGCTTATACGCAGAGAGGTTTCTCTTGAAAAGCTTCACGAAATAACGAAAATAACTCCCCTCTTCCTTGAAAGCTTCAAGACCATAGTAGATATGGAAAACATTCTCAAGGAAAAGAAGGATATAAAGACTCTTAAGGCAGCAAAGATGGTAGGATTCTCCGACCCCTATATCGCAAAGCTTTGGGCTATGAAGGAGGTTGACGTATGGAATATGCGCCGTGAAAACGGAATCAAGCCTGTTTTCAGAATGGTTGACACGCTTCACAGCGGTGCTTACATTCCCTACTTCTACTCTTCATATATGGGAAAGAACGATTCTATTCTCACAGCTAAAAACAAGGTTGTCGTTCTCGGCGCAGGCCCTATCCGTATCGGTCAGGGAGTTGAGTTCGACTACTCGACAGTTCATGCGGTTACAACCATAAGAAGCTCGGGCTACGAATCAATAATTATAAATAACAACCCCGAGACAGTTTCTACCGACTACACCACAGCGGACAAGCTTTACTTCGAGCCTCTGACTCCCGAAGACGTTATGAATATCATAGACTTCGAGAATCCCGAGGGCGTTGTAGCTTCTCTCGGCGGTCAGACCGCAATCAACCTTGCCGACCCGCTTATGAACCGCGGAGTAAAGATTATAGGAACAGACTGCGACGCTATTGATAAGGCTGAAAACAGAGATATGTTTGAAAAGCTTCTTAAAGAGCTTGGAATTCCTCAGCCCGAGGGCAAGGCGGTTACCAAGATAGAGGACGGCGTTGCGGCGGCCGCTAAAATCGGTTATCCCGTACTCGTTCGTCCGAGCTTCGTTCTCGGCGGACGCGCTATGCAGATAGTAGCTAACGAGGAGCAGCTTCGTCACTACCTCAAGACAGCCGTTGAAATTGATGAGGACAAGCCCGTTCTCGTTGACAAATATATCATCGGTAAAGAGGTTGAGGTTGACGCAATCTGCGACGGACGCGACGTATTCGTTCCCGGAATTATGGAGCTTGTTGAAAGAACCGGTATTCACTCTGGTGACTCAATCAGCGTTTACCCCGCATTCAGCATTTCCGACAAGGTAAAGGGCACTATTCTCCAGTACGCAAAAAAGCTTGGTATCGGTATCGGTATCAAGGGACTTTACAATATTCAGTTTATAGTTGACAAGGACGACAGAGTGTTCATTATCGAGGTTAACCCCCGTTCTTCAAGAACAGTTCCCTTCCTTTCAAAAGCAACGGGATACAGCCTTGCTGACATAGCTACCGAGGTTATTCTCGGCAAGTCACTCAAGGAGCAGGGCATCTTCGATATATACCCTGAGGAAAAGAAGAGATGGTACGTAAAGGTTCCCGTATTCTCGTTCAACAAAATCAGAGGACTTGACGCATATCTTTCTCCTGAAATGAAGTCAACAGGCGAAGCAATCGGATATGACGATAAGCTCAACCGCGCGCTTTACAAGGCGCTCCAGGCAGGAGGATATAATCTTCAGAATTACGGAACGGTGCTTGCCACTATTGCAGACTCAGACAAGGAAGAGGCACTTCCTCTTATCCGCAGATTCTACGACCTCGGCTTCAATATTGAGGCGACCTCCGGAACGGCAAAGTTCCTTAAGGAGAACGGCATCCGTACTCACGTGCTCAAGAAAATCAGCGAGGGCAGCAACGAAATTTGCGACTCTATCCGTCAAGGGCATATCGCTTACGTTATCAACACTAACGGCGTCGGCTCTACCGGTACGCTTTCCGACGGCTATCAGATAAGAAAGATTGCAACCGAGAGCAACGTTACGATATTCACCTCGCTTGACACGGTTAAGGTTCTTCTCGACGTTCTTGACGAAAATACTATTCGTATCTCGACAATAGACGCGTAAGGAGCGAACTGATGAAACAGTCTGTATTTGAAATCACGGAGAATACCGCGCTCACGAAAAACGTATTCCGTATGCGTCTTTCGGGCGATACCTCCGATATAACGGCATCGGGTCAGTTTGTTAATATCAAGCTTGACGGCTTCTTTTTAAGACGCCCCATATCCGTATGCGACTCAATTGAAGGCGAGCTTACTCTCGTATATAAGGTAGTCGGCAAGGGTACGGAATATATGAGCAAGATGCTCCCCGGCGATAAGCTTGATATTCTCACAGGACTCGGAAACGGCTACAATCTTGAAAAATCCGGCGACTCTCCTCTTCTCGTGGGAGGAGGAGTCGGTGTCCCCCCTCTTTTCAGACTCGCAAAGGAGCTTGTAGCTCTCGGAAAAGAGGTTACCGTAATTCTCGGCTTCAACACGAAGGACGAGGTGTTCTACGAGGACGAGTTCAAGGCGCTCGGTGCAAAGGTGCTGGTAGCGACGGTTGACGGCTCTTACGGAACCCACGGCTTCGTTACCGACGCTATGAAGGGCCTTTCTTATACTTACTTCTACTCCTGCGGCCCAGAGCCTATGCTTAAAGCTCTTTACAATGCGTCGGCAAGCGACGGTGAAATGAGCTTCGAAGAGCGTATGGGCTGTGGCTTCGGCGCTTGCATGGGCTGCTCTTGCAAAACCGTGAGCGGAAACAAGCGTATATGCAAGGAGGGCCCCGTGCTCGCAAAGGAGGACATCATATGGTAGATTTAAAGGTAAACCTTGCGGGTATCGAGATAGACAACCCGATTATTCCCGCAAGCGGTACGTTTGGCTACGGCTATGAATTTGCCGAGCTCTACGATATAAATATGCTTGGTACGTTCTCGTTCAAGGGTACTACAAAAGACCCTAGATTCGGAAACCCCACTCCCAGGATTGCAGAATGCAAGGAGGGTATGATAAACGCTGTCGGACTCCAGAACCCTGGCGTTGATAAGGTAATTTCCGAGGAACTTCCAAAGCTCAAAGAATGCTTTAATAAAAAGGTTATGGCGAACGTAAGCGGATTTTCCGTTGAGGATTACGCTTACACCTGCGGAAAGCTCGACAAGTGCGACGAGATAGGCTGGTTTGAGGTAAACGTAAGCTGCCCTAACGTTCACGGCGGCGGAATGAGCTTCGGAACGTCACCCGAAGCGGCGGCAGAGGTTACTCGCGCAGTTAAGGCTGTTACTACGAAGCCCGTATTCATCAAGCTTTCGCCCAACGTAACCGACATAGTTTCAATAGCAAAGGCGTGCGAGGAGGCAGGCGCCGACGGTATCAGCCTTATAAACACGCTTCTCGGTATGAGAATTAATCTTAACAACAGAAAGCCTATAATAGCAAACAAAATGGGCGGTTTTTCTGGCCCCGCGATATTCCCCGTAGCAGTGAGAATGGTTTACCAGGTAGCTCACGCAGTTAAGATTCCCGTTATAGGAATGGGCGGAGTATCCTCGGCGGAGGACGTTATCGAGCTTATGCTTGCGGGCGCAACCGCAGTTGAGGTTGGCGCAGCAAACCTCACCGACCCTTACGTTTGCAAAACTATAATAGAAGACTTACCTAAGGTTATGAAAAAATACGGAATTAACTCGCTTTCCGAAATAATCGGTGGAGTTAAGGATTAAAGGAGATTAAAATGGGAAAAGATGTTATAATTGCGTGCGATTTTGACAGCGCGGAAAAAACATTTGCATTTCTTGATAAGTTTACCGGCAGAAAGCCTTTCGTAAAAATCGGTATGGAGCTCTATTATGCAGAGGGTCCCTCTATCGTTCGTGAAATCAAGGCAAGAGGACACAAAATATTCCTCGACCTTAAGCTTCACGATATCCCCAACACAGTAAAGAAGTCTATGGCGGTTCTTTCTCGCCTTGACGTTGATATGACAAACCTTCACGCAGCAGGCACCGGAAGAATGATGGAGGCTGCTATCGAGGGTCTCACCAGAGAAGACGGAACACGTCCTCTTCTCATAGCAGTAACCCAGCTCACCTCTACCGACGAGGAGACTATGAAGCGTGACCTTCTTATAGACAAGCCCATAGCAGACGTAGTTATGCACTATGCGGAGTGCGCAAAGAATTCGGGACTTGACGGAGTTGTTTGCTCTCCCCTCGAAGCAGGTAAGGTTCACGAAAGATGCGGCGAAAAATTCCTCACCGTTACCCCCGGCGTTCGCTTCGCTGACGGAGATATCGGCGACCAGAAGAGAGTTATGACTCCTGCCGAAGCAAAGCGTATAGGCTCCGATTACATAGTTGTCGGCAGACCTATCACCGCAGCAGAGGACCCCGTTGCCGCATACGAAAGATGCGTAAGAGAATTTGTAGATTAATAAAAGGAGATAGACAAATGGAAAGCTACAAAAGAGAATTTATTGAATTTCTGGAGGGCGCAGGAGTATTGAAGTTCGGAGATTTCACAGCTAAATCCGGACGCAAAATCCCTTATTTCGTTAATGCCGGTATGATAAAGACCGGTGATCAGATCACTAAGATGGGTGAGTTTTATTCCAAGGCTTATTTCGATAAGCTCGGAAAAAAGCAGGCTGTTCTTTACGGCCCTGCATACAAGGGTATTCCGCTTTCTATTTCCGCTGCGGTTGCGCTTTCTAAAAACGGACTTGACGTTCCCTTCTTCTTTAACCGTAAGGAAGCTAAGGATCACGGTGAGGGCGGTACTTTCGTAGGCTACGTTCCTAACGAGGGCGAAGAAATCGTTATAATCGAGGACGTAATCACCGCCGGAACGGCTATCCGCGAATCAATGGAAATCCTTTCGCACCTCGATAACACCAAGGTAATCGCTACTTTTATTATGGTTGACCGTAAGGAAAAGGGTCAGGGCGAAAAGGGCGCTATGGCTGAAATCGAGGAGCAGTTTGGATTCCCCGTTTATTCGGTAATCGACGTTTACGATATAATCGAGTATCTTGAAGAGAAGCCCGAGAACAAGGAAAACGTTGAGCGCATCAAGAAATATCTTGAAGTATATGGAGCGAAGGCATAATATGAGAAGCCTTATAGATATAGATAACTTCTCGGTAGAGGAGATAGACGAGCTCATCTCCGTAGCCAAGGATATTATCGCAAACCCCGCAAAATACAGTGAAAAATGCAAAGGCAAAAAGCTTGCTACTCTGTTTTTTGAGCCTTCTACGAGAACGAGACTCAGCTTTGAGGCGGCTATGCTTGAGCTTGGCGGAAGCGTTATAGGCTTTTCCGAGGCAAGCAGCTCCTCTGCCGCAAAGGGCGAAAGCATTGCGGATACGGCAAAGGTTATCAGCGCATATGCCGATATCGTAGCTATGAGACATCCTCTCGAGGGCGCGCCCTACGTTGCGTCACTTAATGCTTCTATCCCCGTTATCAACGCAGGCGACGGCGGTCACTGCCACCCCACACAAACTCTTACCGACCTACTTACTATTTCTGCTGAAAAGGGCAGGCTTGACAATATGACGGTAGGCTTCTGCGGAGACCTTAAATACGGCAGAACGGTTCACTCGCTTATCAACGCTCTTTCAAGATACAAAAACATAAAGCTGGTTTTAATATCCCCCGACGAGCTTCAAATTCCCAGCTTCGTAAGATATGAAACTATCGAGAAGTGCAAAATGGAATATAAAGAGACCGCATCCTTAGAGGACGCTCTTCCCAAGCTTGACATTCTCTATATGACGAGAATACAGAGAGAAAGATTTGCCGATGCCGATGAGTACGAAAGACTCAAGGACAGCTACGTGCTTACTCCCGAGAAAATGGAGCTTGCTAAGTCCGACTGCAAGGTGCTTCATCCCCTTCCCAGAGTAAATGAAATAAGCATAAAGGTTGACGATGACCCACGAGCGTGCTATTTCAGGCAGGTAAGATACGGAAAATATATCCGTATGGCTCTTATCCTTAAGCTTCTTGAGGAGGCAAGCTCACCCAAGGCAAGCGTCAGGTTTGACGGTGAAAATTATATTTTAGACAAGCTCACCTGCACAAATCCCCGCTGCATAAGCCAGACCGAGCAAGAGCTTGCGAGAATATTTAAGATTACAGACAGAAGCGCCGGAATTTGCAGATGTATATACTGCGAAGGAAAGCAGCGCTTCTAATATAAGCATATAAACAATAAAATAAAAGGAGAAAAAACAATGGCAAAGTTTATAAATGAGC
Organism: Clostridia bacterium; assembly: GCA_017462485.1. Classification (GTDB taxonomy): domain Bacteria; phylum Bacillota; class Clostridia; order Oscillospirales; family CAG-272; genus UBA1740. The sequence continues at coordinate 9,554 of JAFTRA010000009.1, forward strand.
CCTCACATACTTTTAATGAGTATCTTCTCATTCCCGGATACAGCTCTGCGGAATGTATCCCCGCAAACGTTAGCCTCAAAACGCCCCTTGTTAAATTCAAGCGCGGCGAAGAAAGCGCTATAACAATGAATATCCCTATGGTTTCCGCTATAATGCAGGCAGTTTCGGGCGAAAAGCTCGCCGTAGCTCTCGCAAAAGAGGGCGGCGTTTCATTCATCTACGGCTCTCAGTCCATCGAGGACGAGGCTGATATGGTAAGACGCGCGAAGAACACCAAGGCAGGCTTCGTTATCAGCGACTCTAACATAACTCCCGACGCTACTATGAGAGACGTAGTTGCCATCAAGGAAAGAACAGGACACAACACTATTGCGGTTACCGAGGACGGTAAGCCTCAGGGTAAGCTTCTCGGTATCGTTACCAGCCGTGATTACAGAGTTTCGAGAATGGACCCCGAAACGAAGGTTTCCGAGTTTATGACTCCCCTCTCAAAGCTTATTTTCGCAAAAGAGGGTACGACTCTCAAAGAAGCTAACGACATCATATGGGACCACAAGCTTAATTCTCTTCCCATAGTTGACGATAACGGAAATCTTCTTTATATGGTATTCCGCAAGGACTACGATACCCACAAGAAGAACCCCAACGAGCTTCTTGACAAATCAAAAAGATACGTCGTTGGCGCAGGTATTAACACGAGAGACTACGCAGAGCGTGTTCCCGCCCTTGTAGAAGCAGGCGTTGACGTTCTTTGCATAGACTCATCTGAGGGCTTCTCCGAGTGGCAGAAGCGCACTATCGCTTGGATACGTGAAAATTACGGTGATACCGTTAAGGTAGGCGCAGGTAACGTAGTTGACGCTGCAGGCTTCCGCTTCCTTGCTGACTGCGGAGCAGACTTTATTAAGGTTGGTATCGGCGGCGGCTCTATCTGCATCACCCGTGAGACAAAGGGTATCGGACGCGGTCAGGCTACCGCTCTTATCGAGGTTTGCGCAGAGCGTGACAGATACTTTGAAGAGACGGGCGTGTATATCCCCGTATGCTCTGACGGCGGTATCGTTTACGACCATCACATTACCCTCTCTCTTGCTATGGGAGCTGACTTCGTAATGCTCGGCAGATACTTTGCAAGATTCGATGAAAGCCCCTCTAACAAGGTTTCCATCGGCGGTACTTACTATAAGGAATACTGGGGCGAGGGCTCTGCCCGTGCGAGAAACTGGCAGCGTTACGACCTTGGTGGTGACAGAAAGCTTTCCTTCGAAGAGGGCGTTGATTCCTACGTACCTTACGCGGGAACTCTTAAGGATAACGTAGCTATGTCGCTCGCAAAGGTACGCTCCACTATGTGCAACTGCGGAGCGCTCACTATTCCCGAGCTTCAGGAAAAGGCTGTTCTTACTCTCGTTTCCGCAACGAGTATTATTGAGGGCGGCGCTCACGACGTTATTCAGAAGAACCAGAGTGAAAATATTAAGTAATTCTATATAAAATATTAAAAAACGCTTACAGACGAAATTTCGCAACTGTAAGCGCTTTTTAATATTAATTCTATTTTTAACTATATATATTGGTTTTATTTTTAACTCAAGAAGTTAATGTTCAATGCTCCGTCAAGCTGTTTTACACCTTGAATCTTCTCGCATAGGTGCATTTTTTGCACACGGGGTGCGTCATTTTCCCCTGCCTGAAGCCGTCAAGCATATTTTTTGCTGTCTTTGTCAAAAGGATATCCGAAAGCGAGGAAGCAAATATATTACCAAGCGGTATCTGCCCCTCGGAGTCAAGGCAGCAAGGTACTACCGTTCCATCGACAAGTATTGCAATCTGCTGCGAGAGCGCATGGCACTTACCTCCGTCACACGGCTCAGCGTCGCTCTCCGACGGCCAGGTGAATATTCCGTCAAGCTCCAGAAATGTTCTGTACGCAAGTCTATATCCGCTGTATCTTTCTTCCCACTCACCGCTATACTCAGAATGAAGTCTATCGATAATATATGAATTCTGCGCATTTTTGCCCTGTCTTTCGTCTGCGTCAAGATTCCAAAGCCTGAATATAACGTTTTTATCAAGAGAAGAAAACTCTTTTGCAAAGGAAATGACCGAGTCCATATACCCATCAAGCGACAAATCCATACCGTTACCCTCGGGAGCGTGCAAGGAAATACTGACTCTGTGAATAGTATCCGCATTATCTTTAAGTATTTGCTTTGCTTTATCAAGCAGCGTTCCGTTAGTTGTTATGCAAACCTTGAATCCGAGCTTTCCCGCAGTCTTCAAAAGCTTGTCAAGCTCGGGATGTAAAAGCGGCTCGCCCATTACGTGAAGATAGATATACTCGACCTCGCCCTTTATTTTCTTCAATACGCTTTCAAAATTTTCCGGAGTCATCAGGCTCCTTTGCCTTTTCGTTCCGGGGCAAAAGGAACATTTCATATTACATATATTTGTTATCTCAATATAAATGCGACTAAACATAAAACACTCCTTTTCCTCAAAAATAAAAACTATTGTTTACAAAATCATTTCTTTAAAGGTCTTGCGCCAAGCTTATCAAGGATTTCTCCGCAAGTCTTGGCGTCATCGCATGTAAACCCTACTGCGCCACGCTCGAGAGCGAGCTTATAATCCTCTTCATTGGTATTCCAGCTAAAGTACACACAAGGCTTGATTCCCATAAGTCTGAACTCGTCAAATCTCGCCTTAGCTTCAACGGGGGATTCGGGATGAGGCATAGGCATACCTTCGTTAGATTTCTGGCCGCGCGAGAATATGCACACCTCGTCATAGTATTTATAAGGGTCATCCTTCTCCCAGCCTCTCATAACCGTCTTTGGATAGAATCCATGAATGGAGAAATCATCTTTGGAATATCTTGTTCTGAGCCATGCGCACATTCCCGCAGAGAAGGTTATGACAGTAAGTCTTTCCTTACCGAATACTCCGTATTCCTTGCAAAGACGGAGCGTTTCACCTGCAGATGCGTATGCGAAATCGCCTATTTCCTCGGGATAATCCTTAAGCTCAAGAAGAACTCTTACGTCTGGGCGCGTTGCCATAAGCTCGAGAAATTCATCAAGAGTAGGTACCTTTTCTCCTGCAAACTGCTCACCGAATTTAATTCCGGCATCTGCCTCTCTTACCTCACCGAGAGTCATATGATAAATAAAACCGCTCTTATTGGTAGTTCTTCCAAGGTTTGCGTCATGACATACCACTATACGGTAATCTTTAGTCATATGTACGTCCATCTCAATAGAGTCAATATCAAGCTCTAAAGCCTTTCTGAACGCAAGCATCGTATTTTCGGGGTACAGCTGTCTATATCCTCTGTGAGCGGTAAGGGTTACCTTCTTATTCATTTTTTCTTCTCCTTTGATATTTTGATATATAGAACTAGCCTACGCCGACAGTTTATCACCTTTTTTAGCGTTAGTCAACAGCTTTCACAAATTTTAAAGGTTTTGAAAATTAACATTTTGGTTTTCAAAAAGATTATATCTTGACACGCTACTGGGCTTTATGTTAAAATGGTATAGATTTTCGGAGGTGCATTATGAAATACAAGCTTCATTTAAGATACATTTATACGTTTTACAACAACGGTGAGGCGTCACTCGAAGACGTCTTCGATGAATTTGAGAAAATTCTCCCACAGCCACACAGATTTACTCTTCACGACCAGGAGGACGGTACGTTTATTCTAAGCGAATTAAAGAATGATTTTATTGGGAATTACACAACTCTCACCTTCCCTAACAAAGACAATCTCGTTATACACGAGGGGGAAACGGTAGAGCTTGCCTATGACGAATACTATTCGGCTATGGGTGACGATAACCACAATGTTTACGTAGGGACTATTACTCTTATCAAAGAATAAACTTAAAAATAAAGATAGCCTTGCATCTCGCTAGCTGAGAGCAGGGCTACCTTTTTTGTTCGAATGTAATGTTTTATTTACTTATCAATCGATATTTGCAAAAAGTCCGTCCGAATTTACATCAACTGTAACTCTACTGTCTGGAGCAATATCGTCTTTTATAATCTTCTTTGCCACGAGAGTTTCTATCCTTGACTGAATGAATCTCTTTATAGGTCTTGCTCCATAAATCGGGTCGTAAGCGGAATCAATGACGTAATCCTTAGCCTTTTCCGTAAGAGTAACCGTGATACGTTTATCTAGAAGACGCTCTTCAAGGTCATGAAGCGCAAGATCAACGATTTTACGTATATTATCTTTAGTCAAGGGCTTGAAGTATATTATCTCATCGAGTCTGTTCAAAAATTCCGGGCGGAACGAGCGCTTCAAAAGCTGACTCACGCTATTTCTCGCAGCATCGGAAATTTCCGCACCCTCAATGCCGTCAAGTATAATATCCGAGCCGAGATTACTCGTCATAATGATAATAGTATTTTTGAAGTCAACGACTCTTCCCTGACTATCGGTTATTCTACCGTCGTCAAGCACCTGCAAAAGCACGTTAAATACGTCGGGGTGAGCCTTTTCAATCTCATCGAAAAGCACCACGGAATAAGGCTTTCTGCGTACCGCCTCGGTAAGCTGACCGCCCTCGTCGTATCCTACGTAACCGGGAGGGGCACCTATGAGTCTTGATACGCTGTATTTTTCCATATACTCGGACATATCTATACGAACGATGCTTTTCTCATTGTCAAACAGAGCCTCGGCAAGAGCCTTTGCAAGCTCGGTTTTTCCGACACCCGTAGGACCAAGGAACATAAACGAGCCTATGGGACGTCTTGGGTCTCTTATTCCCGCTCTTGAGCGAAGTATTGCCTCCGAGACCTTTGTTACGCCCTCGTCCTGACCGATAACTCTCTTATGAAGAATATCCTCCATTCCGAGCAGCTTATCTCTCTCGCCCATAGCAAGCTTTGACACGGGTATACCCGTCCATCTCGAAACTATCTTGGATATCTCCTCTTCACCGACGGAATCGCGCAAGAGACTGGATTCTCTTTTGCTTTCCTTCTCCTCTGCCAAAAGAAGTGCCTTTTTGAGCTCGGGAAGCTTTCCGTATTTCAGCTCTGCCGCAAGACTCAGGTTGTATTCTCCCTCGGCTATCTCTATCTGTCTTGAAACCGAATCTATTTCCTCTCGAATTTTCTGCGCCTCGGCAATAGTTTCCTTTTCGTTATCCCATTTTGCCTTCATCGCCGCAAACCTTTCGCGAAGTTCTGAAAGCTCACCTCTGATTGCTCCAAGTCTTTCCTCGGAGAGCTTATCCTTTTCCTTTTTAAGAGCCGCCTCTTCAATTTCAAGCTGCATTATTTTTCGGGAAATTTCGTCCATCTCCGTGGGCATTGAATTCATTTCGGTCTTTATAAGAGCGCACGCCTCGTCAACCAAATCTATTGCCTTATCCGGAAGAAATCTATCCGATATATACCTGTTTGAAAGCGTAGCCGCGGCAATTATCGCTCCGTCGTGAATCTTCACGCCGTGGAATACCTCGTAACGCTCCTTTAAGCCTCTGAGTATTGCAACCGTATCCTCTACCGTAGGCTCATCTACCATAACCGGCTGGAATCTACGCTCAAGCGCTGCATCCTTTTCTACGTACTGACGGTACTCGTCGAGCGTCGTCGCTCCGATACAGTGAAGCTCGCCTCTTGCAAGCATAGGCTTTAAAAGATTTCCTGCGTCCATAGCGCCGTCTGTCTTGCCTGCGCCGACTATGGTGTGAAGCTCGTCAATAAAAAGAATTATATTTCCGTCCGATTCCTTCACCTCGGTGAGAACCGCCTTTAGTCTTTCCTCAAATTCGCCTCTGTATTTAGCTCCCGCAACCAAAGCGCCCATATCGAGAGAAAAGAGCTTTCTGTTCTTTAAGTTATCGGGCACGTCTCCTCTGACTATGCGGTGAGCAAGTCCCTCAGCGATTGCCGTTTTACCAACGCCGGGCTCGCCTATAAGGCAGGGATTGTTTTTGGACTTTCTTGATAAAATTCTTATAACGTTTCTTATTTCGTCGTCTCTTCCTATAACGGGGTCAAGCTTCTTCGCCTTTGCAAGCTCCACGAGGTCCTGACCGTATTTTGAGAGAACGTCATATGTTGCTTCAGGGTTGTCGTTAGTCACCTTTCTGTTACCTCTCACTTCCTTAATTTGCTCTAAAAGAGTCTTTTCGTTAACGTCATACTTTTTAAATACGTTTTTAAGCGCACTGCTTCCCGCACTCACCAGAGATAGAAACAAATGCTCGACCGATATAAATTCATCCCCCATTTTTTCCATAAGCTTCTCGCTTTCGGAAAGAACTCTATCAAGGTCAGCGCTTATATAAATGCGGTCCTCGGAGTATCCGCTTCCCGTCACCTTAGGACTCTTATCAAGAAGCGCCCTCAGCTCTTTAGTCAATGCAGTAACGTCAACCGAAAGCCTCTCGCATAACGATGGGATAAGCCCCTCCTTATCAGAAAGGAGCGCTGCTGACAAATGCAAATCGGTCACCGACGACGAGGAATATTCAATAGATAAATTTCTCGCGCCTTCAATAGCTTCTCTACTCTTATTCGTAAGCTTTTCTATATTCATAAATATAACCCTTCCTTTCTTTAAATAAGTTCTTTGTTCTCGGCTTCATCGCTTCACAGTATTAGTTTACATCTACATTGTGAATAATCTTATGATAAAATATGTATTTTTTGTAAACATTAGCACTCTTTATAGTTGAGTGCTAAAATATTCAATGATTTTTTGAATTTTTGCAGTGTTTTTCGCTCGAATTTTAGCACTCATCACTCGAAATTTGGTAAATTTCCTTTGAGAGTTAATAAAACTTACCAATAAAGACTCAATAAAATCAACATATAGTATTGACATTTTAAGACAAATGTAGTATTATAGAAAAGCATTTTGAGAATTATTCTCATTTTAGATTAGCCAATACAAACCGGAGATTTAAATGAAATATAACACAGGAAAAAGAGAGCAGATACTGAGCTTTCTCTCGGAAAACTCGCACCGCTCGTTCGAGCTTTGCGAAATAGCTCTCGCCATAACGCACGACGGTCACGGGACAAGCACGGTATATAGAATAGTTTCCGAGCTTTTATCCGAAGGCAAGGTACGCCGTCTTTCAGACGGAAAAACCAGGCACTGCACCTATCAATATATAGGAAGCGAAGAATGCCATTCGCATCTTCACTTAAAATGCCGTGATTGCGGCAAGCTTATTCATCTTGATGAAGAAATATCGCACGAATTCTGCGATAGCGTTCTTTCTATTGGCGGCTTTACGCTCGAATCGGGCTGTATGCTATTCGGAAAGTGCGAAAGCTGCACAGTAAAGAACGAATCGCTTTCAAATCCCATATCCAAAAATTTAGTCTGACACGAGAGGAAGGCTTATGATTTTTTTAAACAGAATATTTATTTCGGTTATGCACGCCTCTCACGAAGGACATTCGAGGATAAGCGAATTTTTCAAAAACAACTTAGGGAAATTCGGCGAGTTTTTTGAAGAGGTGTTTTTCCACGGTATTATTGACACGCTTCCGCTCTTACCGTTTCTCTTTCTTACCTATCTTCTTATGGAATTTATTGAGCATCGCTCTGATGGTAAGACGGTTCGCTTCTTAAAGCGATCGGGACCCTACGGACCTCTTCTCGGCGGCGCGGTAGGTATAATTCCTCAGTGCGGCTTCTCTTCGGTTGCCTCAAACTTATATACCGCAAAAATTATTTCTATGGGTACTATCGTCGCGGTATTCCTTTCGACGTCGGATGAGATGCTCCCGCTTCTTATAAGCAACCCCGATATTAAGCTCTCGAAAATTCTCTTCATTCTGCTTTATAAGCTAACCGTAGCAATAGCCGTCGGCTTTGCTATTGATTTTGTATTGCACGTCACAAAACGTGACAAAAAAGAGATAAATATAGACGAGCTTTGCGATAACGATAACTGCCACTGCGAAAGAGGAATTTTCTACTCCGCTCTTCACCATACCTTAAAAATATCCGTGTTTATCTTCATATGCACCGTGCTTATAAACGCTGCGGTTTATTTTATCGGTGACGAAAATCTTGTTAAGATTATGTATGACAAGCCGTTTATAAGCCACCTTATAGCCGCCGTTTTCGGACTTATCCCCAACTGCGCCGCCTCGGTTGCTTTGACGGAATTTTACACGTCAGGCTTTATAACTCTCGGCACTATGCTATCGGGACTCTTCTCGGGCGCGGGAGTAGGCTTACTAGTTCTTTTCAAGATAAACAAGCATATCAAAGCGAATCTTCTCATAGTTGCTATCCTCATTTTTGTCGGAACGGTTGCGGGACTTTTTGCGGATGCAATTTGCCTTGACGCACTGATTTAAATATTCAAGCAATTTGAATTTATCAATTTGAAGAAAATCGTTAATTTGTCATTAAATGACAACATTGTTTTACAATACTTGACATTTTACAATTTTATAAGACAATATTCTCTAATAACATTTTCATCTGAAATCGGGTATAATAAACTATGAAAATATTTATAACGAATTGAAATGATTATGGAAAATTACAAGAAAAACGCAATACAGCTTTTATCTAATCTCGGACTTACCGAAAAGAAATACCCCTCTGTAATTCCCTACTCTCCCCAAAAGACGAGAGTCAACGGAAAAGAAAGCAAATATTTTCCGAGAAGAATAGGCGGTAAAGCCTTCCGGCTTGCCTCTCGCTTAAGCTCAATGCTCGAAGAGCTTGAAGGTGAAGAGCGCGCAAATATACACAGCATTATGGTAATTCACGGCGGCGAAGTGGTTTGCGAAGCCTCTGCCCCGGGGTATGACACAAACATCTTTCATTTGGCTCACTCAATGTCAAAAACCGTCACGGGTCTTGCCATTGGCTGCCTTTTCGACGAGGGTAAGCTCGACCTTGACGAAAAAATAGTAAATATTTTTCCCGAGGAAAGCTACAAGGACGAGCGCTTCACCAATATGACCGTGCGCCATCTGCTTTCTATGAGGAGCGGTGTTCCGTTTGCCGAGCTTGGAAGCGTAACCGAAGAAAATTGGACGAGAGCATTCTTTGACGGTAAGCTATCCTTTTCCCCCGGTGAGAAGTTCTTCTACAACAGTATGAACTCCTATATTCTCGCAAAGGCTGTAGCTCGAATATCGGGTATGAGCCTTAGCGAATACGTAAACGAAAAGCTTTTCTCAAAGCTCCATATCGACAACTTTTTCTGGGAAATGGGGCCTGAAAACTCGGAAAAGGGCGGCTTCGGCTTATATCTTTCCGCCGAAAGCTTCGCAAAAATCGGCTTTATGCTGCTCTCTCGCGGTGTTTTTGAGGGAGAGAGAATAATATCTGAAAATTATATTGACCTTATGACAAGCGTTTTCTCCGACGCTCCCGACTCTACGGGAATATTTGATTACGGACTTCATTTATGGATAACTCCCGACGGAAATGAATTCCTTCTCAACGGAATGCTCGGTCAGAACGTATGGATTTGCCCGGGAAGCGATATCGTCGTTTCCTTGAATTCGGGTAACAACGAGCTTTTCAGCGACAGCGCCTCGTTAGCTATAATAAGAAAATATTTGTCTTCCATCTCGGAGAACACTGCCTACTCAAGAAGAGAATATAAAACTCTCAAATACCGAATGGCTCATTTCTTCGAGTCAAGAAGACGCGCCACACCTCTTGAGGAAAGGCACGGACTTGCATACCTATTAAAAATAAAAAATGCCCGCCCCTTCGATACGAGATGGGAGGGCGTGCTTGGCGAATATGTGGCAAGAGATAACAACAGCGGTATATTACCGCTTTTTGTCAGAATTATGCAAAACAACTATCTTGGCGGAATTGAGAAAATATCTCTTTCCCGCATAGAAGATAACCTCGTTTTTTCAAGCGTAGAGGGTGGAAAGCTTTATGAATTTCCCGTTGGACTTTACGATTTTTGCGAAAGCACGCTTGATTTCGGGGGAGAAAAATATATCGTCAGAGGCATAGGCGAGGCTGCTGAAAACGAAGACGGAAATCCCGTTTATAAAATCGAACTCAATTTTCCCGAGCTTCCTAACACGAAAATAATCAAAATTACGCACGCCCCCGACGGTATCCTCTTCAAAATGAGTGAAACCCCTAATCAAAGGGTTGCCGAAAGCTATCTCGCTTCAATCAGTGAAAGCAGCAAATTCAGCTTTGTTATAGGTCTTGTAGAAAAAAAGATGGGCGAGGGATTTCTCTCGTCGAAGCTCAACTCCATGTTCAATCCGTCACTTAATTTGATAAGCAGCTCGCTTCCCGGCTGGCAGCAAGTAATTCAGTCGGATAACTTAAGGCTTGCCGAAGAAAGAGAAAAGGCAAGTAAATTCTTAAAATCTATCATTTCGAAATTTATTGGCGACGGCAAAGAGGAAAAGCCAAAGGAAGAGCGTATGGGTATTCAGGGCTTTTTCGCAAAGGCACTCTCACTGCTCTTCAAAAAAGCTGAGGCTGACAGCTCTACACTGAAGTCAAAAGAGACCGACGACGGCACAAGTGTGGTAATTGATATTCCCGACGATATAATAACGTTTCTTGATGAAAAATCAGAGGAATAATTTCTCATAATGTTTTTATAAAAAGAAAAAACAAACCCTGCGCAATAGCGTGATACTCTTAGCGGAGTATCACGCTATCTTGTGTGGGGTTTGTTTTTTAAAAAATGAAATTGTTTTTATAAAAAGTTCCGGTTTGCAAACTTGAATTTACAAATCACAGATTTTAAGACTTAAAGTTTCGAATAACCGAAGCTGTTTACAAGAGCGTCAATCCTCTGCCCTTTCTTGCAAAGAGGACACTCGTGAGAAGGATAGCTCTCATAATCCTTCAAGTCCTTAGGGTCGAATACGGAACAAACAGGATAACCCATACACTCATCAACCGTTGCGAACACAGACGCAATTCCCGCAACGTGACCGCCATAGTAATTTATAGCCTCAACAGCTGATTTAGCGGTATATCCCGTAGTAACCGAAGCGGCAAGAATAAGCACGTGCTTGCCCTGGATAGCAGAAAGCAAGCTATCTCTGAATATAAGCTGGCTTCCGGCGGTATGCTCGGGAGTGAGAACGTATATAGTTTGATGAGCGTTGATGGAAACAAAGTTGCCGCGTGTAAGCTCTTCCGCAAGGCAAGTGCCTATAACCTGAGTTCCGTCAAGGCAAAGAATTGAATCTACTATCGTTGAGTGATTGTAATAGCTTACAAGCTCAGACGCAACAGCCTGAGCCTCGGAAAGACGTGTCTTTTGAGTAGTCACGTCAATATAGTAATTGATATGGCTATGGTTGGTCGCAAAGTGACCCTTCGAAACTCTTAAGAAGAGATTTTTTCTCTTGGTACTTATTTTGTAAGAATTTTGTGTTGGCATTGTCTTTCCTCCTTTTATAAATGCAGAGCGAGTCTCTTTTTCCTCTCTGCACTGTTATAACTCCGAAAAAAACGAGGTATTCCCCATTCGTTTCTGTAGGTTATGTGTTTATATTTTACACAAAATTGTGAACTCTGTCAAGAAAAATGTTAGCCATTTCCATTTTATAGAAAAACTGCACAAAAAAGCCAACCCGAAGATAAACTCCGAGTCGGCTTTTTTGTATATTTTGGATATAGCGTTTTCTACGCTTTTATCCGTAAAAGGTTTTAAAGTGCAGCTTTTTTCTTTTCTATCTTGCGCTGAACGAGCTTAACAAGCTCAACGACGGGAATAACGCACGCGCCGAGAAGAATTGCGATAAGGTATTCGCTGATGCTTACAGCCTCAAACTTGAAGGCTGCCGCAAGGAAGGGTACCTCGCATACGAGCGTCGTCGCAAGGAAGGAAACGCATGCAGCGATATAAAGCATCTTATTATGCGTCTTAAGACCGAATATGCTTCCGCGCTGCGAACGCATATTAAGACTGTGGAAGATTTCAGCCATCGACATAGTAAGGAACGCCATCGTTATACCGTGGGTGCTGTTTGTGATTTCCCAGTTGCCTGTTTCCATAAAGTGACCGATGAAGTAGGAAGCCATAACGAGAACGGTTACAAGAACGCCCTGGTATGCTACGTCAACGCCCATACCGCCGGCAAATATACCCGATTTCGTATCACGGGGCTTACGCTTCATAATGTTGGATTCCGCTTTTTCCATACCGAGCGCGAGCGCGGGGAAGCAGTCGGTTACAAGGTTTATCCAAAGCAGGTGAACAGGCTCGAGAATCGTGAATCCGAGAAGCGTCGCAAAGAATATTGCGAGAACCTCACTCATATTGGAGCCAAGAAGGAACTGAATAGCCTTACGGATATTGTCGTAAATTCTTCTTCCCTCTTCAACAGCTCCGACTATCGTCGCAAAGTTATCGTCGGCAAGAACCATATCAGCAACGTTCTTAGTTACGTCGGTACCTGTAATACCCATACCGACACCTATATCGGCAGTCTTGATTGAGGGAGCGTCGTTTACACCGTCACCCGTCATAGCCGTAACGTATCCCGCTTTTTTCCAAGCGGAGACAATTCTCGTCTTATGCTCGGGCTGAACTCTTGCGTAAACGCTTATATCCATAAATATCTTCTCAAACTCTTCGTCGGAAAGCTCGTTGAGACGGGAGCCCGTCATAGCGCCGCTTTCATCCTCGATAATACCGAGCTCTTTAGCGATAGCAACGGCGGTATCTATGTGGTCACCTGTAATCATTATAGGACGTATTCCTGCGCTGCGGCATTCAACTATCGCGTCCTTAACCTCGGGACGAACGGGGTCTATCATACCGGTAAGTCCTACGAAGCAAAGCTCCTTTTCAAGAGCGTCTGCCGAGGTATCATCGGGCATCTTATCCCACACGCGCTCTGCGCACGCAAGAACACGGAGAGCCTTGTCTGCCATAGCCTTGTTTGCCGCAAGTATTTCGTTCACGTATTCCTCGGTGATGGGAGTCGCTACACCGTCTTTGATATAATGAGTGCATTTTCCAATAACAACGTCGGGTGCGCCCTTGGTGTACTGAACGAACGCATCACCGTCGCTATGAATGGTGGACATCATCTTTCTCGAAGAATCAAACGGAGCCTCCGCTACTCTCGGGAGAGTCTTCTTAAGAGCTTCCTTATGATAGCCAAGCTTGTTAGCAAACGCTACGAGAGCCGCCTCGGTAGGCTCACCTGTAACGTTAGCGTCGGAGTCGATTTCAGCGTCGGAGCAAAGAGCCATAGCAGATGCAAGCTTAACGTCGCTCTCACCGAAGAAATCAACAACGGTCATCTTGTTCTGTGTAAGAGTACCCGTCTTGTCTGAGCAAATAATCTGCGCGCATCCAAGCGTTTCAACCGCAGTAAGACGGCGGATAATAGCATTTCTCTTCGACATATTGGTAACGCCGATAGAAAGAACTACCGTAACAACTGCCGCAAGTCCCTCGGGGATTGCCGCAACCGCAAGCGAAACCGCTATCATAAACGAATGAAGAGCAAAGTCAGCGTTGAAGCCTGCTCCGGATGAAAGCTGCCTTACAATCTGAACGCCGAATACTATGACGCATATACCAAGAACGAGCCAAGTAAGAATTTTCGAGAGCTGCGAGAGCTTTATCTGAAGAGGAGTCTGACCCTCTTCTGCAGTCTGCAAAGCGTCTGCAATTTTACCCATCTCAGTGTCCATACCGGTTGCGGTAACAACGGCAACTCCTCGTCCGTAAACAACGGTTGAACCCATATAGAGCATATTTTTTCTATCTCCCAAGGGAACGTCCTTTTCGCCGTCCTTGAGATTAATAATGTCTATAAACTTCGTTACGGGAACCGATTCTCCCGTAAGAGCCGCTTCCTCTACCTGAAGACTTGCGCTCTCAAGAATTCTTGCGTCTGCGGGAACTGCGTCACCTGCTTCGAGAAGCACGATATCGCCTACTACGAGATCTTCGCTATGAACGGTCATAACCTTTCCGTCACGCATTACCTTTGAGGTTGCCGCTGACATTTCCTGGAGAGCCTCAATCGCCTTTTCTGCCTTGCTTTCCTGATAAACACCCAGCACCGCATTGATAATTACGACTGCCATAATGATAATTACGTCCGCGAAGGATTCCTTCGGTTCGCCTGCGGCGAGCTGCGCGTTGCTCACGATGGTGAGAATTCCGCTTACCGCAGCCGCAATAATAAGAATAATTATCATCGGGTCGGAGAGCTGCTCAAGGAATCGTTTGAAAATTGATTTTCCCTTTGCCGCTACGAGACGGTTTTTGCCGTTTTGCTCAAGTCTTTTTTCAGCTTCTGCCGAAGAGAGACCGTCACGGCTTGTGCCAAGTTCGGTAAGGACCTTTTCTGTGTCCTTGCAATAATGTTGCATAACTTTCTCCTTATTTATATAATTTTATAAAAAGCAAAAAATAAAACCCATGCAAGAGGCATGAGTTCTGATAATATACTCATGCAATACATGAGTCTGGCAATTTAAAACAAGCCAGACGATAACGCCATGATGTTGACTTGTTACGCCGTGGATTCGGCGCTTGCTACTCCCTCACAAGGGTACCTTAAGTATTTTAACATAATAATTTTGAATTGTCAATATTTAGTTTGTTTTTTTATTATATCCGAAATTTATTCTCTACTCATTGTATTTTATATGAAAATATGATATACTTATGAAAAACGGGCGTTTATGCTTCGCCCGTGTTTGTTTATTACTGCCTTTTAAAAGTGCTTTGCACAGGTGTAAAATGCATTTCAATTATTGCATTTTTGCATTTCGAATACCTTAAATGCCATAAACACAAAGCGATATGCTAATTATAGTTTACAAAATTAGGCAACAAAGAAGCCGAGAGAATTATTTCACCCGTTTTTTCGGCTGAATTTCTTTCGGCTTTATTGCTTATATCATTATCCGATTTCCGCTTTTTTGAAAAAGCGGCTCAAAGCTTTCTTATTCTTTTTGCTTGGTCTTTTTCTTATCGGGTGCGGAGTTCAGATAAAGATTTATGATAGTTTCAAGGCTTTTTGACATAGCTATTCGTTGCTTTGGAGAAAGAACGGCGCACTTTCTGTAAAGAGTAAGCAATTCTATCTCATCCGAAGAAAGCTCTGACGAGTCACGCGTTATCGGCATATCAAGAAGCTCTCCGACGCTTATATCAAAGCTTTCAGCCAGGGCGGGAAGCATTTTCATAAATGAAGATGAGCGACCTCTGCGCCAGTTATTTACAGTCTTTGCGGGAAGCTCCATTTCTCTTTCAAACGCGGCGTCGCTCTCGTATTCGTTTTCGATAAGAGAAAGCACCTTTTCGCGCGTTTCCTTTACGGTTTCGCTCTTCATATTATTTACCTTTTTTTGTTCCTTTCTTGCGACACGGGGTACGTCCTTTACTGCCCTTTACGTATTTTTCGTAGAATGGCACGTGCGCATTTTCTCGTTCTTTTTCACCGTTTTTATCATCTGCTTTTTTTGCCGAGGTCGGCTTTGGAGATTTCACCAAAGAAGCTGCTCTTTTGGTTTCCTTTGCTGCGGAAAATCCGAACTTTCCGATTTTTTCACCAAGAGCAAAATATTCTCCGTGAGAATACGCCATAAGGCCTGCTCTCTCAAGGCATATCTTTCCGTTGGCGTCAAGGAGCGAATCGTCGCAGCTCACGTTCACGATATCAGCCATAAAAACGTCGTGCGTTCCAAAATGCAAAACGTCAAACACCTTGCATTCAAGCGCAAGAGGGCTCTCTGCAATAGTAGGAGCTTTAACGACGGAGCTTTCAATTTTACCAAGACCGAGCTTCTCGAATTTATCAACCTTTGCGCCCGTGTAAATTCCCGCATAGTCGGTAGCATACGCAAGGCGCTCGGTAGTGAGGTTGATAACGAACTCTGCCGTATCGGTTAGCATTTTATGAGAATGTCTAGACGGGCGAACCGATATATAGGTACGTGGCGGGTCGCTTGATAAAATTCCCGTCCAAGCAACAGTAATTATATTCGAGTTCTCCATATCGCCGACGGTCGCCATAACGGCAGGAAGCGGCGCGTGAAGAGTTCCGGGTTTAAAATTTTGTCTTCCCATTATATCACTCCGTTTTATTCTTCGTTCTTTTTAAGCATACCGAGCCACAGCTTCGTGAGTATGCAGTCGGGCAAAATTTTAAAGAGCACGTGTTGCATTTTAGTGTACCAATTAGTGACGTACATAGAGCGCCCCTTTATGCTCGCCTTGACGCAGCCCGTGACAACCTTAGATACGTTAAGCAGCGGCTTCATCGACTTGGGAACGTACGCCCCCTTTGCATCAAGCGATTTGGGTAAGAATGCCGTATCAACCCAACCGGGACAGAAGCAGGTCGCTCTTATTCCATAAGGCTTAAGCTCGTAGTTAAGCGACTTCGTGTAATGCAGAACGAACACCTTTGACGAGGAATAAATATTGAAATGAGGCAAGGGCGTGAAGCAGGAGCCGCTGCCAAGCTCTATAATTCTTCCACCTCTTTTCATATAAGGCACACTCATATGAGTTATGAGAACGGTAGCCTTTACGTTGAGGTCTATCATATCCGTGACGGTTTTTTCGTCAAGCATATCAAAAGAGCCGAAAACTCCGAATCCCGCAGCGTTTACAAGGAATGATATTTCCGGCTTCTCTATGGCAAGCGCCTCTCTATACTTTTCTATATCCTCATCTTTCGTAAGGTCAAGTGACATTATTTTGCAAGGAACGCCAAGCTCATCACGAACCTTTTCCATTCTTTCCGAATTCCTTGCGATAAGCCAGAACTCCTTAACGTTCGCCATATCGCGAAGCTTGAATGCGAATTCACGTCCTATTCCGCTGGACGCTCCGGTTATAACAGCAACAGACATTTTATTTCTCCTTATTATAATTTGAGACTTATAAAGTCACGGTATTTATCACAGAAGTTATTTTACCACAAATTACGAAAAAAGTAAAGAATTTACAAGAAAATATATAAATAAAAAATAGGCTTAACAAAAATCAAAAAATATTTTTCCAAAAAAATGAAACCTCGGTATTTTTTTGCCGTTATTATAAGTGAAGGGGTGAAAATATGACAGATGAAAAAATAGTTGACTTGTTTTTCGAAAGAAACGAAGGAGCAATAGAGGCCTGCGATATAAAATACGGACCTAGCCTTAGGTCATTTGGAAACAGAATAACGTCAGACCCCCACACGACCGAGGAATGCGTTGACGATACATACGTTAAAACCTGGGAGACGGTGCCTCCGAAAAATCCGAGAAATTATCTGTTTGCCTATCTTTCGAAAATTTTGAGAAACGTTTCCCTTGACAGAATACGTGCGGCAAGAAGAGAAAAAAGAGACTCTTCACTTACCGTTCTTTCAAGCGAGCTCACGGAAGCCTCTCCCGATAAGGTCGGAGCGGACGCCGACGCAATAAGGAAGGAGCTTTCCGACCTCATTGCAAAATTCGTATCAAATCTCCCCGAAGAAAGCAGGCATATCTTCACTATGAGATATTTTTATATGGAAGATTTAAGAACGATTTCAAAAAGGCTCGTTATAACCGAGGGCAAGGTAAAAACCGTGCTTCACAGAACACGGTTCAAGCTTAAGCTGTATCTTGAAAGCTACGGTTACTCCGTATGAAGCCTTAGAATCAGAAAGGAATGGTCTTAATAATGGACAACAGAATAAGCGGCGAAGAAATACTGCTTGCCATAGGTGAGATGCCCGAGGCGCTGCTTGATTATCCTTCCCTGCGCTCGCCGCGCGCACTTTTTTATAAAAAACTGACCGTTGCAGCTTCCGTTCTTATAGCGGTATCCGTAATATTCTCTTTCCTTCTCGGACCGCTCTCGAAGAGCTTTGATATGGATATGGGCGAAGATGGTATGAATAAATCAGAGGATTTTTCCAGTGGCAACGCAGGCTCCTCGAATGAAAATTCCGACTTAATACAGTCGAATAAAATCCCCTCGTCTATCAGATTTGATTTAGACGCAAAACCCATAAATGCATACAAATATGACAATAATTGTTTACTTATAAAAGCATATTCCGGTAAAAATTCACTGATAATTCTGGATATAGACGATGCGGAAACATATAATACAAAAATATATGTAATTAATTCCGACGGAACTCTCGGAGATGAAATTCCAAGAGCAGAGCTCTCGGCAGATAACGACTCTGTCACATACAGCTTTAAAATTTCCGACGGTCTGGTTATAGGTATCAGAGGTCATCGGTACAAGGGCGATTTCAATATAGCGTTCGAAGCTTACAAGGATTGCTTCTCATACGAGATAATCTATTTTGAATAAGCTTTCGATACGCACTTAGAGCTTGGCATTAATCAACGAAAGCAACGCATTAAAAACATAAGACTGAAAGGAGCTATGGCAAATGAAGAAAAAATTCACTCGATATATAGCGTTTATTTTTGCGTTTATCATTCTCTTTTCCTTTCTTTCATTTTTTTCGTTTGCTGACACAGGACCAAAGCCCTCGGTAAATATTGACTTCAAAAATACAGGCAATAAATCCTTTTACGTTACGCTCCTTTCAAAGACTTCCCCGGGCGGTCCCTGGAGCTACAGCGAGAATACCGGCTTGCCGACAGACTATGGAATTGAGAGTGATATATGGAAAGCCTTTAGGTCATATGAGGACGGCGACAGCTTTTATCTTCTCCCCTATATCAAAAAGTGCAGCGACAGTTTCAGGTGGGGTTATTATCCCCCAAAAACCTTTAAGGTGCTTATTTATTTTCCCACAGAAAATCTTTTTGCAGTTAGTAAAATTTACGAAAGATATGCATTCGACTCATATTACGAAATTGACTTAAAAAGCATATCGACGCCTATCGAAAGCTCCGGCACTTTGGTATGCAAACTCGATTGCAACGAAATAAAAAGCTATGATTATAAAGGCGAGTTTCTCGGACTTATCGCAAGAATTGCCGTGACACTTTCGGTTGAGCTTGGTGTAGCTTATCTTTTCGGTTACCGAGGAAAGAAAACCTTCCTTACACTACTTTTAGTCAACCTTGCTACCCAGCTTCTACTAAACACCGCACTTAACGTTGAAGCTTATCGCTACGGTACGGGGTATAACTACTACGAGCTATATATAAAGCTTGAGGCTTTGATATTTGCTATTGAGGGATTGGTTTACTTCTTTACTCTTCACAAATTCAGAAAAGAGCCTGACAGATGGGTGTCCATTCTTTATGCGCTGCTCGCAAATCTATCCTCACTTGCGTTTGGATACAAGCTATCAAGCTTCTTGCCTCTGGTCTTTTGATAGAAGCAAACGTAGAAAACGTATTTTTCAAAAAATATACAAAGCAAATATAAAAACAACAAAAAGGAGCGAAAAATATGAAAAAACAAACATTACGGTACCATTTTATTCTATTTTCTGTAATTTTAGTTTTCTCACTTGTATTCATAACGTCTTGCTCGAAATCCCTTGCCGCGGGTGATTCGGATGCAAGCTATAACAAAAGCGAGATATACTACGAAAATTCGAGTGACAGCGGAATAGGCACTCTTCCCACAGGCGGAACGGAAAACCCGAACGCAAAAATAATTAAAAACGCAAGTGCCGAAATAAGAACTCTTACTTACGACGACTTTACCGAAAAACTTTACCTAAAAATCACCGAGCTTGGAGGATATACCGACAGCGAATCATTCAGCGGCAGCGCGCCTTACAGATACGCATATATCACAATACGCATTCCTGCCGATAAGCTTGATGACTTTAAAACCGAGCTCTCATCTCTCGGAACACTAACAAGATACAGTGCAACAAAGCAAGACGTTACCCTTACCTATACTAGCCTTAAAGCCAAGGTAGACACCCTGAAGCTTGAAGCCGATGCGGTTGAAGAACTCTTCGAGAAAGCAAAGACGACTAACGACCTTGCGCAAATATCCTCTCTTCAAAGCAAGCTATACGACTTGCGGCTTGAAATAAACCAAGCAGAAGCGCAGCTTGCAGCTTATGACAACAGCATAGCGTATTCCACCGTAAAGCTTACAGTTAACGAAATCAAGGAACACGTAGTAGTTGAGCCCGAGAAAAAGAACGCATTTGAGCGCATTGGTGAAAACCTAAAGGAAAACCTTTCGGATATCGGAAACTTCTTCGTTGATTTCTTCGTTTGGTTCGTAAGCGCAATTCCCTATTTCATAATATTCGGCGTCATCGGCACCGGTGCGGTATTTATTATTATCGCTATTAAGAAGAGACGCTCTGTAAATTCAAACGAAGATTTCCAGAATGATAAAAATGGCAATGCAACCAATGAAAACTCGGAAAGTGCGGAGAGTGGCGAAAGCTCCGAGGAAAACAAATAAAAAAGCATAAACTATTTTTAAAAACATTCTAAATTATAAAAGAGGATACTTCCTACAAGTCGGCAAGCCGCTTTCTTTAGTGAAGTATCCTCTTGATTTTATTTTGTTTTTAACCGCCCGAAAGTAAGTTTACTGCAGAAAAGCTAAGTAGCATTTTTGCTTTGCGCTTTATTGCTCACTTTCAACGTTACTCGAAAGAAGCGAAAGAATAAGCCTTTCAGCTTCAGCGTAGGTGGTTGCACAGTTGATTCCCGCACGAAGCTGCGCTGATCCTCTGAAGCCCTTAAAATAGAGGGCAATCTTTTTTCTTGCTTCGGGTATAGCCATACCTTCCCCTTTATCTTCGACCGCAAGCTTCAGCTCAAGAAGAGCCGCGTTTATTTTCTCTTCAAGAGTTGGCAAAGAGCAAGTCTCTCCCTCAAGCGCCATAAGTACCTCTTTGAATATAAAAGGATTTCCTACAGCGCCTCGACCTATCATAATTCCGTCCGCTCCTGTATCGCGAAGCATAGAGAGCGCAGATACAGAATCGACGACATCTCCGTTTGCTATTACGGGTATTTGCAAACTATTCTTTACATTTTTGATGATTTCTCTATCAACCTTGCCGCCGTAAAGCTGTGTTCTTGTTCTTCCGTGAACGCATACCATTTTCGCTCCCGCAGACTCTGCAGCAATTGCGCACTCGACTGCGTTAATACTTTTTTCGTCAATGCCTGAGCGCATTTTAACCGTCACAGGTAGGTCCGAAGCTCCAAAAACAGCTTTGACAATTTTATATATAAGCTCGGGATTTTTCATAAGGGCGCTTCCTTCACAGTTAGAGAAAATCTTATTAACGGGGCAGCCCATATTTATATCTATTGCTACCGGAGCGACGTATTCACACGCAGAATATCCTTTTGAGAGAATTTCCGCCGCCTTTGCCATAACGTCGGGCTCAGAGCCAAACATCTGTAGAGCAACCTTCCCCTCGTCACCCCTGATACGTGCTAAATTAAACGTCTTTTTATCGCCGAAAACGACAGCCTTCGCACTCACCATTTCGGTAACGCTGTATTCGGCTCCAAAGCTTGAGCAAACGCATCTCATAGCTCTATCGGTATATCCCGCCATAGGCGCAAGCATAAGTCCGTGCTTAAGTTCTGTATTTCCTATTTTCAACACATCATTTTCCTTTTATACAGATTCCCGCTGCGAAAAATCAAACCGCCACGGAAGTCTCATCTTTTTTCGAAGCCTCTTTTTCGAGAGCAATTTTGAAAATACCGTTTTTAAGTTTATTATATTTAACAAGAAATAAAACAGTCATTCCTATCAAGGCAAGAGTCCAGCTCACAGGATATACCGTGTAAAGTCCTGTAAGAGTATTCATGCTTTTCATCGGGAAGATAACGTATATCCAGAATACACGCACTCCGCAAATGCAGAACATATTTATAAGCATCGAGTTAAAAACGAATCCAAGTCCTTTAAGTGCTCCGCCGACAATGTCCATAACTCCGCATATAAGATACGCAACAAGAAGCATTGTAATTAAGGATGAAGCAGTTTCCGTGACAACCAGTGCGTCAGGAGAAGACTTATCGACGAAAAGACTTATGAGCTGATGCTTAAAAATAAGCTCAGTACCCGAAACGAATGAGCCGAAAATCAAAACCTGTATAACCGAATATATGATAGATTTTTTTATTCTTTCGGGTTTCATAGCACCGTAATTCTGACCTACGAACGTCATAGAAGCCTGAGAGAAGCTATTCATTGCGGTATATGTAAAAGCATCTACGTTTCCCGCTATGGTATTGGCTGTAACAGTCGATGTCGGGAAGGTATTGACCGCAGATGTCATAAGCACGTTTGCTATACTAAACATTGCGCTCTGCAAGCCGGTGGGTAAGCCGTATCGCAATATTCTCGAAAGAAGCCTTTTATCGAGGCAGAGCTTTGAAAATGAAAACCGATATGCCTCACCCTTCTTATTAGCAAGGCACAGAACGACTGCAATCGCTGAAATATATTGAGAGGTTATAGTTGCTATCGCTACGCCATCTACTGTCATACGGAAGCCTATAACGAAAACTAAGTTCAAAACGACGTTTATGATTCCTGCTATCGACAAAATTATAAGAGGCGTCTTTGAATCTCCCGTGGAACGAAGTATAGAAGCTCCGAAATTATAAACAGAATTAGCGGGAATACCGATGCATATGATACTCAAATAAAGAACCGCGCTATCTAAAATTTCAAGCTTTGTCCCCATAAGAACTAAGGCCGGACGCGCTACTATCAGTCCTACTAAAGCCGTAAAAATACCGCCAAATAAAGAAAACAGCATCGACGTATGAACAGTACGCGAAAGCTTTTCATTATCCTTCGCGCCGTAAAGCTGGGCAACAACAACTCCTGCGCCCGATGCTATTCCAAGCAGTAAGTTTATTATAAGAGTTGTAAGCGAACCGGTACAACCAACAGCAGCAAGTGCGTTAGGATCTCCGGAAAATTTACCTACGACTATGTTATCTGCCATATTATATAATATCTGCAGCATACCCGTAAGCATAATCGGGAGAGCAAATAGGGTGATTCTAAAGAACAGAGGCCCCTCCGTAAAATCTTTTTTGAGCTTTGTTTTCATATTTATAACGCACTCCTTTTAATAGAATCGTTTGCTCGTGCGATTCACTCATACAGCAACGTGCTACTTTACATAACAGGCGCGCACATTTATTATATACCACTCATTTTTAGTTTTGTCAATAACTTTCGCGACTTTTATGAAAGTATTTTTCCTCATTACAAAAGGCTAGCCGTAAGAGAATCGAACTAACAAGTCTTACGACGATAAATTTTAGTGTCTTTCGTCGTACTAATCCTTGTAAAGTGTTACTTTACTGCGGCTCATCACGACAAAATTCATCAAAAATTTATTCGCCGCAAGATGCAAA
>JAFTRA010000010.1 GCA_017462485.1 Clostridia bacterium
GGGATTTTCGATATGTTGCTAACGCAACTCGATATGCCTACGGCTCGATATGTTTGCTCCGCAAACGAGGGATTTATCTCATATCGAATTGGAGCGTAGCGACAATATATCGAGCTTAAGCGTAGCGAAAGCATATCGAGTCAACAAAGTTGACATATCGACAGAAGAAAAACAAGAGCAAGAATAGAGGGAGATTTATCCTTTTACTCTTGCTCTTTTCTGTTTGTAATAAGGGTTTGGGCTTAGCCCATATTTGCGTTTGACCAGTCAAATGCGATGCTCGCACTTAGCTGTATTTTCAAATTTATCCGCTAAGAACATCACCCATAAATATCGTTCTTTTTTTTTATTATTTAATATTAAAAATACACTTGAAAATTTATCTGTTTCGTGCTAAAATAGCCTTGTATTATAAACGGAGGTATTCAGTCCTATGAGAAGATATCTTTTGCCCGACGGCAATTTTTACAAAGCTAATCTTCACTGCCACACAAATCTTTCAGACGGTAAGAAAACTCCCGAGGAGGTTAAAGAGATTTATAAGTCCCTTGGATATTCGGTAGTTGCGTACACCGACCACGATATACTTATACCCCACGACGATTTAAATGACGAGGACTTCCTTGCGCTTCACGGCTTTGAGATGGAGATAAATGCAGAGGGACCTTGGTCAAGCTCAAGAAAATGCTGCCATATTTGCCTTATAGGTATTGATAAGGATAATATAACTCAGCCTATGTGGCACAGAAAATATTATCTCTTCGGCAACGCTCCGAATTCCCGAGACAAAGTTAAATTTGACGAGACTCTTCCCGACTACGTAAGAAAATATTCCTCTGAGGGTATTACAGAAATAATGAAGACGGCAAGAGAAAAGGGATTTTTCGTCACCTATAATCACCCGACCTGGTCGCTTGAGCACTATCCCGACTATATGGGCTACGACGGTATGAACGCTCTTGAAATATTCAACGGCGCTTGCAATTCCTCGGGATTTATCGAGTACAATCCGAGAGTGTATGACGATATGCTAGTCGGCGGAAAGAAAATATACTGTGTCGGCGGTGACGATAACCATAATTACAACGAGCTTGGTACAAGACGCTGCGACTCCGGCTGGGCGTTCACCGTAATCAAAGCAGAAAAGCTTGAATATAACACGATAACGAAAGCGCTCGTAAACGGTGACTTTTATGCATCTGAGGGCCCCGAAATCCACGAGCTTTGGTACGAGGACGGCAAGGTACATATTAAATGCTCGGATGCGGACACGATCAACTGCACCTCTGCCACACGCTTTGTTAAGCTTGCGATGAACGAGGATTATTCACCTATAAACGAGGCGACCTTCACCGTTCCCGAGGATGCCATATATTTCAGAATTACGGTTACCGACAAGAACGGCAAGCACGCTTGCACAAACGCTTATTTCCTTGAAGATTTGAGGGACTAGAAATTTTCTTTCGAAAAAATCGAGCCACTCGTCTCACGGCAAACAAAAAGAGCCGAGACCAAAATCCCGACTTATAAATATAAGCTTTATAATAATTGAAATGACCCTTGATTGCATCTTAAGTACCGCAATCAAGGGTCATTTCTGTTCGCTCTTAGTATCTAACATCATTTGGTTATCCTCTCTTTCTTAATCTGCCCTTTGAATTTAACCGTCACATCTTCTTCATTCAACACACATTTCATTTTCTCTAGCGAGAACAGCTTTAAATAGAGACGTCAGGAAATTTTCTAAAAGGCGAATTTGACTTTTTATGAAGGTTACTATTTGATTTGAACTGCTTTTGGATTTGTTTTTTTATTTACTTGTATTCAAAAGCTTCAGGTTTAATTCTCTTAATCCGACATATTTGTTAAAGCCCCACTCGCAGAAGCTTTAAAATTCTTTTATCAACCAAGACACTGACATTTGAGTATCGGATTGATTTTTGGGAAACCCTTTCAGATTCACTAAACTACCAATCAAGCTTTGAATCCTTAATCTATATAAAGCGTCACACCGCCGTGTTTTTCAGCGTTCAAATCACTTTATATCTTTGCGCCTTCATATTGAGTCTTCAAGTAAGGTTTAATTTTTCATTGGACTGTACCTTCCTCTCTGTGTCTATAGTATAACACAGAAAAAAGCTTTTTTCAATCGGCAAATTATCAAAACTTCACAATTATTTTTTGTATAAAACATAGAAATTGTTGGTTTTGCACAGTTTTGTCTTTACAAATCATTGTAAGTATGCTATACTGAATATGTTGGGTCGGAGCGTAATGCGCCGACTCTTTTGCTTTAAATTGTATTTTTTCTTAAAAGTCCTGTACTTCTATTGATAATTCACCTTATAATCTATAACTGCTATTGCTATATTTTTCTTCCGTTTCCTTGGCAAGTATTACATTTGAAATTAAGGCTCAAATATGGTATAATTGGATAGGAAAGGGGCGTTTAGGTACTTATACCTGATTCAAGATTCAGCGTAGGATTGCCCGACCGAGCCCCTCAAATAAAGAATGAAATGGAGGTTAATATGAAGAAAATTCTTATTTCTCTATCAGTTCTATTTATACTTATTTCACTATTTCCAACGAGCGCATCAGCCGACACGACGCACACCGTCGTTAAGGGCGATACTATGTGGAAAATCGCGGTAAAATACGAGGTTGGTATTTCCGAGATGAAGGCGGCAAACACTCATATCGCAAATCCGAATCTTATTTATCCCGGTGATATTCTTAATATACCGTCGCTTTCTTCAACAGTTCTTGCCTATGAAAAAGAGGTTGTAAGACTTGTCAACGAGGAGCGAGCGAAAAACGGACTCTCCCCTCTTACTTATGACTGGGAGCTTTCACGTGTTGCGCGCTACAAGTCCGAGGATATGCAGAAAAACAAGTATTTTTCTCACACGAGTCCCACATACGGCTCACCCTTTAATATGATTAAAAACTTTGGTATAAGCTTTAAGAGCGCTGGCGAAAACATAGCAAAAGGCTATAAAACGCCAAAAGCGGTGGTTGACGGCTGGATGAATTCACCCGGTCACAGAGCCAATATTCTTAATAAATCCTTTACCCACATAGGCGTAGGCTATACCGAGCTCGGTAATTACTGGACACAGATGTTTATTTCAAAATAAACTTCTGAAAGCGGTTATTATTTTGCAGAATAAAAAGGAGCGATTTTTCGCTCCTTTTTATAGTTTTGTTATTATTTTCAGATTGAAAATCCGTATCGAAGCTTTAATTTGAAAGCTTTTATTTACATTTTCGTAAAATAGCGGTATTTATTCTTGGGAAGAGCTCTGATTTTCCAAATCGTCAGGAGCGCTCGTGCTACTCATACAGCCGCAGCTGCAAGAAGAGCATTTACCGCTGCAAGAAGAGCTATCGGGGCAACCGATACATTTCTTACCGCTCTTTTTAGCCTTTATAATGTACGCCACGGCGCCGCCGATTATCAAAACCATAGCGACGATTGCAATAATATCTCCCGAAGTCATATTCTTGTGCTCCTTTATAATTTTTTTGAAGGGACTGCCGCATTCAGTCAAAACCGAGCAAAAACGACGGTATTGCAAATAAGCGCAGTCCCTTTGAATTTAGTTCACCAAGCGCTTAACCTGCAATAGACCAAAATGGAGGTTTTATGGCGAACCGTGTTAAATTCATTATACCTTTGCTACCTCTTTTTTGGAAGCAAGAGCGTACTCATCCTTCAGAGTTCTCTGCTTCTTTATTATAAGAAGAGTGACAATCGCAACGATTGCAGCTACGATAATCCAACCTACAATAGGCATCCAAGCGGAGCCGAAGTTTGCGCCCGTGAAGAGAGTGCCGAAGAAGTAAACGAGGAAGCTTATCGAATAACCGGTTGCAAACTGGAGTCCAATGCCGGCCCAGAGCCACTTTCTGCTCTTAATTTCGGAGTTCATAGCGCCGATAGCAGCGAAGCAAGGCGGTGTGAAGAGATTGAACATAAGGAATGCGAGAGCAGCAACCTTGGTGATTGCGAATACGCTTGCGACAGCCTCTCCTGCGCCTTCCATAAGAGCAAGCTCATCGGTGTCAATGAGGTTTTCAAGTCCTACGAAGCAAACCGCAAGAGTTCCTACTACGTTCTCCTTTGCGATAAAGCCCGTAACTGCCGCAGCGGCAAGCTGCCAAGCAACGACACCCACGATAGGAGCAATAAGGTAGGCAAAGGGCGTTGCTACGTCGTGAAGAATGGAATCAGCCGCATCAACAACCTCAAATCTCCAGTTGAACGTCTGCATTACGTGAACTACGAAGTTACATACGAGAATTATCGTGCCTGCCTTAACTATGTACGCCCAACCGCGCTGACACATAGACTGCGCTGCTCGAAGGAAGCTCGGAACCTTATACTCGGGAAGCTCCATAATGAAGAAATTCTTTCTGTTCTTATAACCCGTAAGAAGATTGATAAGAAGAGCGCCGAGAAGTATAATAGCGATGCCTACGAAATACATCATAGTACCAACCCATGCGGACTCACCGAAGAATGCGCCCGCAAATAGCGAAATAACGGGAAGCTTTGCGCCGCAGGGCATAAAGGGAGTGAGCATAGCGGTTGCTCTGCGTTCTCTCTCGTTACGGATAGTACGACAAGCCATAACGCCGGGGATTGCGCATCCCGTACCGATAACGAAGGGAATAACCGATTTACCCGAAAGACCAACCTTTTTGAAGATGGGGTCGAGAACTACCGTAGCACGAGCCATATAGCCGCAATCCTCAAGAAGAGCGATAAGGAAATACATTATCATTACAAGAGGGAGGAAGCCTATAACGGCGATAACACCGCCCATAATACCGTCAACGAGGATTGACGCCCATATGCTGAGCTCACCCGCATCGTTTGCGAGAGCGTCGGCAACAAAGCCCTGACCTGCCTCAAGCCAGCCTACGAAGGTATCCGCAATAAACGGACCAAGCCAAGCCTGCGAAATTCCGAACACTAAGAACATAACAACCGCAAAAATCGGAATGCCTGCCCACTTATTCGTAAGAACGGCGTCTATCTTATCCTGATAGTTCTTTTCCTTTGTGAACACCTTACGCGTTTCAACATCGGCTACAATTTTGTTTACGAACTCGAAGCGACGTCTGTCAGCCGCTTCAACTACGGCTTTGTTCGTAAGGTCGATATCAGCCTGATTGTAAGGAGCCTTCTGCCCCTTGCCTATAGCCTCGGTTGCCGCGCGGACCACGTCGGAAAGTCCGTCGTGTGAAGTGGATACGGTTTCAACAACACGGCACCCAAGCTTCTCAGAAAGCGCCGCTACGTCAATCTTAGTTTCCTTTTTCTTATTTACGTCCGCCTTGTTCAAGGCTACAACGACAGGAATACCAAGCTCAAGGAGCTGCGTTGTAAAGAAGAGGCTTCTCGAAAGGTTCGTCGCGTCAACGATATTGATGATAACGTCGGGATTCTCTTCTCTTACGTAAGAGCTGGTGATGCTTTCCTCTGACGTAAAGGGTGACATTGAGTACGCACCGGGAAGGTCAACCGCAAAGAGTCCATCCATCTCGCCGCAATAGCTCTTTTTAATGGGGTGCTCTTTTTTCTCAACGGTAACGCCTGCCCAGTTGCCGACCTTCTCACTGCGTCCGGTCAAGGCATTGTACATCGTGGTCTTACCGCTGTTAGGATTGCCCGCTAAAGCAATTCTCATAGGATAATATCCTCCTGTATGTAAAAAAATTAGTAACCACCGTAAAGCTTTGAGTTAGCCATGGCTAACCAAAGCGGTTAAAAAAAGGAAACTTTAAATTTCCTTTTTTAAAAAAATTACTCAACTATAATAGCTTCCGCTAAGAGACTATCAAGACTGTACCTACCGTCCTTTATAGCTACCACGCAGCCGCTCTTACGGTGCGAAATAACCGTTATAGGCTCACCGCTATAGCATCCAAGAGAAAACAAAAACGAATTCAAGTCCTCGTCATCGGTTTCGATGCGTTTAACTATATACTCTTTTCCCTCTTCAGCTAATCTCAAGTTCATAATAATCTCCTATAAATAACAATATACTAAGTTCGCATCTGTCGGCTTGCCAGCAAGGGCGAACGACTATATTTCAAGGAATGTGCGAAAATCTCTGATTTTCGACGTGCTGCCGCAAGGCAACACTGTTAATTTTGGGTTGAACAAAATTAATGACACGTAAATTGTAATCATCTTAATTAATTCATACGACAAATTAGGTTAGCCTACGCTAACTCACGCAGGTAATTATACTACTTTATTCAAAATTTGTCAATACTTTTTTTGAAAAAGGAGCATTTTTTTGAAAAAATTGGTTTAACTGACAAAAAAATTCATAAATATCTTTTCAAGCTTATGCACAATTGATACTATACAGAACAAGTCAAGGTGTTGTTAGACTCAAGTTGATATCGGGTTAATTTTTTTGAGAAATTACAAAATCCTTTACATCGGGCTAAAGCTCTTGAATATATCTTCAAGTTGTGATATACTTTAGCCGTAAAACAGATGACAAGGAGATTGTTATGGATATAAACAAGCTTTTATCGGGCGTTGATTGCGCTTGCGGCAATATGCACAGATGCGATATCAAATACGTCTTTGTTGAACGTGATGCTATGAAGCATCTTACCGAAATGTGCGACGGATATGAGAATATTCTCATCGTAGCAGACGAAAATACTTACGGAGTCGGCGGTGAGAAGACCGAGAGATATCTTGTCGGAAAAAATCTTAATAGAGTCATCTTCCCCGCATCCCCTCTGCTTATCCCTAACGAGCTTGCTATAGACACGGCAATCAAAAAAACCTCGGGAGTTGACCTCATTATAGGAATAGGCTCAGGGGTCATACAGGATTTATGCAAATACGTTTCGCACACCACAAAAATCCCCTACTACATAGTTGCGACCGCTCCCTCTATGGACGGCTACGCTTCAAGCGGAGCCGCTATGATAACCGACGGTATGAAGGTTACATACTCCGCAAAGGTGCCGAGCGCAATAATAGCTGACACGGGAATTCTGAAAGACGCTCCTATGGATATGATAAAGGCAGGCTACGGAGATATCATAGGAAAATATTCGGCTCTAAACGACTGGAAGCTTGGCGCGGTTGTTAACGGTGAATATTTCTGCGATTATATCTACGACCTCACCTACGATATGCTCCTTAAGGTGCTACCTCTTGCAGAAAAGCTTCTTGAAAGAGACGAGGATAGCATAAAAACTCTTATGGAAGCCTTGATTCTCGTCGGAGTGGCTATGAGCTTTGCGGGAAATTCGAGACCCGCATCGGGCAGTGAGCATCACTTATCCCACTATTTTGAAATAACCGGAATAGTTGACGGTACAGAATATCTTCCTCACGGAATTGACGTAGTATATTCTACGGCGGTCACGTCGAAAATCCGTGAAAAAATAAAAAGCGCCGCCTTCCCGAAGGAGCAGTTCGTTATGAACGAGGACGAGCGCAAGCGTGAGATTTCAAGAGTTTATAAATCGGTTGCCGACGGCTGCATAGCGCTGCAGGAGAAGCTCGGAACGTATAGGGACAACCGCCTCGCGCGTTATATAGTTAATGAAGAAAAAATCAAAAATATTCTTTCGGAAGCTCCAACTCAC
This sequence comes from Clostridia bacterium, assembly GCA_017462485.1. Lineage (GTDB taxonomy): Bacteria > Bacillota > Clostridia > Oscillospirales > CAG-272 > UBA1740. Next base: position 7,636 of record JAFTRA010000010.1, read on the forward strand.
GACGAAATAATCGCAATACTCGGAAAAATTGAGCTCGACCCGAAGGAATTTTACAATACGTATTCCGAAGAAAAGATTCGGGATGCGGTAAGATACGCAAAAGACCTTAAGGACAGATACACTGTTCTTTGGATGTATTATGACGTTTTTGGAATAGAGGATTTTGACAAATGAAAAATATAAAGCTTATAGCTATGGACCTTGACGGAACTCTTACCCAACACAAAACACCGCTCGACGAGGAGCACACGGAAGCGCTTATTGCACTCTCAAAAAAGTATAAGCTTCTTATGGTTGGGGCCGGTATGTGCAACAGAATATTCAATCAGATGAACAAATTCCCTATTGATATCCTCGGAAATTACGGTATGCAATACGCAGAATACAACGAAGAAACGAAATCCCTTGACATCGTATTTGACGAGGTGCGCCCCTGCGACAGAGAAAGTGTAGAAAAGAGAGTTACCGCTATGAGAGAAAAGCACGGCTTCACAAGCTTTGCGGGTGATAGCGTTGAATATCATTCCTCAGGCTGCGTAACCTTCCCCATTCTCGGCACAAAGGCCGTTACCGAGGACAAGCTTGCGTTTGACCCCGACAGAAAGAAGCGCCGCGCTATCTACGACGAAATAAAGGAAGTCTTTTCCGATTACACAGTTTTCGTTGGAGGCTCCTCCTCGTTTGATATGGCTCCCTTCCCCTTCAATAAGGCGTATGCTCTCGGTAAATACTGCGACGAGAGAGGAATAGCTCACGACGAGGTCGTTTACATAGGAGACGACTACGGTCCCGGCGGCAACGACGAGTCTGTTTATCTTTCAGACTTTAACTATATAAAGATAGACGATTACAGAGATTTCCCTAAGCTTATAGAAGAGCTTTTATAGCGACAATCCAAAGTCGAAACCCACAGAATTTCGACATACTATAATCATTATAAAAATACGCCAAAAGCAAAAAAGCAAAGAAGTCCGAAGAAATGCATTATCCTTGTGGAAAAGCAGTTTTTTCGAACTTCTTTTTTATTTGCACCTTTACGGTACAAATTCTTTGTTTTATTATATTTTTGAGTAGTTATTTATTTTTTCGGCAAGCCGCAGATATATAATCGGCAACCTCGCACTCGGGTATGCCGAGAGAAGCCGCAAGCTCGGAATAAAGAATAGCTTCGGCACGCTTTATCATATTTTCATCGCTTGCGTACGCTTTCTTTCCCTCGCTCTTTCGGCTCTCGCAATTCAGCCAAACCGACTTGATTACAGAGATTATATCCCTATGACTTGCGCTGCCAATCAGCTTCTTGTAGTTATCGGTTCTTTGCTTTGAATCCTTTTTCCATTCGGCAGCGGGTATATCCGGAATTTCTTTTATGAGCTTTTCGGCATCCTTTTTCGTTATAGGATATCTCATTTGCGACGTCAGCGCCTCGTTATCCACGGGAACGAAAACGAAGGACTCTCTTTTTTCACCTACAGGTCTCATAACGTAATATTTATGAGTTTCGCCTAATACGTTCTCTTCCCTCACGTCTTCTATTTCAAAGACTCCGTTAGTTCCATAGACAACCTTTTCTCCAATCTTATACATTTCCCACCTCAAAAAACGTCGATAATGTTTATAGAATGTCGAAACGACTATTTCCGTTTCGACAAGCCGATTTTATCGGCTTTTGCATAATTAACTTTCAAAAAATTTAATTATGCTCTACATTCATTGCAATGGGTTAGTCCAAATTTTTATAAAAAATTTGGCACAATATCAAAGATATTGTGTCGAAATAGCGTGAAATCATGCTATTTCGACTTACTATAACCATTATACTCACCCAGTATGACTTTATATATCTATTTTAACATATTTTAGCGTTTTTTGTAATAGGCATTATGAACAAAAAGTCGTATGCGAAAATACAGCAAAAATTATAAAGAAATCAATCCATTTCGGATAAAAGAGCGGTAACGTCACGAGGATTCGGGGGATTCGTTCCCGAGGTAAGACAAGCGGCGCTTCCAAAGGCAACAGCCGTCTTTAATGCCCGCTCAGTATCATGGCCGCCCGATAATGCGTAGAGGAAGCCTGCTATCATACTGTCTCCCGCGCCTATCGTAGATAGCGCTTTGACGCTTGGAGCTTTAGCGTAGTAAGTCCCCGACGGAGAAGCAATCACAGCACCCCTCTTGCCTAGACTTATCATAACGTTTTCAATTCCGAGGCGTCTTAATTTTTCTGCCGTCTCTTTTGCATCATCGATGCCATATATCTCTCTTTTTATATAGCTTGCAATTTCCTCTTCGTTCGGCTTGATGAGGAAGGGCTTAAGTTCAACTAAATCATCGAGTGTAAAGGAACGTGAATCGACGACAACACGAACGCCCTTTGATTTGAGGCGCAGAATATACTCCCTCGCTTCTTCTATCAAAACGCCCTCGGGCAGTCTGCCAACGAAAGCAAGAACCGTATCACCGTCGCATATTTTTTCGGTAAGCTCTTCTACCGTTTTCATCAATCCACACGGAGATTTCGCACCTGTAAAGCTGATCCTGGTTTCCCTGCCGTCAGCGGTATGTATAGTTATATTTTCTCTTATTCTGCCGGGAATTTCTATTTTTTGCAAACAAATATTTTCTTTTTCGAGCATTTTCTCAAAATCACTACCATTTTCGTTGCCAACGACTACGACCGCAACGCTATCGGTATCAAAGGCTCTTAATGCTCTTGATATATTGACGCCCTTGCCGCCTGCGTTGGTTTCGGTAACGGTGGCAATATTTTCGTGATTAACTTCAATAGTTCCGGCATCACAGTGAATATCGTATGCCGCAGAAAGAGTAAGAGTAACTATTTTCATAATATCTCCCCTTTTTATTTTTTAGCTTCTGATAACAAGAAGCCCATTACCGTGTTAAGTTTTTTGCTTTTATTTTCGGAGCGTTCTCTAAAAGATACTTTTCCGCTTCGTAGCACCAGAGTCCGCCGTTTTTCTTTACTATTCTTGAGAGCTCAAGGTAAAGAGAATCCTTCTCTCCGAGAGCTTCAAGCTCATCTATTGCTATATAGGGAATGTCCAGCCCCGTGTAACAAATTTTCTTTACTCCGCTCGGTTTTTCAAACGCAAGAGTTGCACTGATATATTCGTTAAGTCCCATAATATGCGATACGAGTACTGCGGGATTTATTTTCTCGTTTTCTATGAGAGTTATAGTATCAACCGTATCCTCGGGAATACTTCCCGCAGTTCCGACAACGTGAATACCGTCGTAGTGAATACGGTAGAGATTTACAGAGCCTGCCATATCCTTAACCGCCGGGCCCGCAAAGAAGTTTACGCATCCGTCCTCACGGCAAATCTCTTCTGCCATAGAGAAAAGAGCGGGAACGGGGACCATAACGAACACGTCGTCAAAGCCACCGTCGGAAATTTCTATGAGCGTCTTTTTAGGGTCGTCAAGCCTCGAGGTATTAAGATATATAAGCTCGCAGCCGCATTTTGCGGCATTTTCTACGGTGCATTTACCTCTTGCGTATTCAAGTCTTTCTTCGGAAAGGTCGGTGACCACTATCTGACCGACTCCCGCATAGCCCTTGGCAAGCTCAACTGCGCTGATGCCCATAGGTCCCGCGCCGCCGAGAATTGCTATTCTGCCGCCTCTCTTTGCACCGTCAGTGCGCTTATAATTCGTGTAATCGGTATGATAGAAGCCCTTATATCCACGAAGAACGCAGCCTATGGATTCCACGAGCGAGCCTTTAAAGAAGGAATCTCCTCTGTAATGCACAAGGCAGCCTCTTTCGATAACTATTTTGGGAACTACTACGTAAGTGGCTGCGCCGCCTACGCATTTATATGAATAACCCGGGTCGTAACCGCTCTCAAGCTTCAAGGCAGGCTGGATAACCGCTCGGTCGCCCACACGCCACTCGCTCTTAAGATTTTCACCGACCTCGATAATTTCGCCGCACATTTCGTGACCTATAATTATAGGCTCTTCGGAAATATTTTCGGGCACTCTTTTATGGTTGCTGCCCTGCTTTACCGCCTTATAGGTTGATGCGCAAAGACTGTCCGTAACTACGCGCATTAAAACCTCGTCAGCACAGATTTCGGGCAATTCAAATTCTTCAAGGCGCAAATCGAGTGCGCCATACATTCTTACCGCTTTTGTTTTCATAAAAATACCTCTTGCTTAATGATATATTTTATGATACAATTAAATCAAAAAATCATAAATATGTCAACAAACGCCACAGATTTATATAAATAATCACGCTTGGCGCAAGGAATAATCACAAATAATCACAAGTCAGAGGAAATTATATGCTTATAGAAGAAAGACAAAACGCAATACTCGAGCTGCTTCACAAAAATCCCGATATTACGGTTAAGGAAATCTCGAAGCTTCTTTTCGTCAGCGAGCCAACCGTAAGACGAGATTTTACCGAGCTTCACAAAAGAAAGCTTATCACGAAGGTTTACGGCGGAGCTATTCTCAATCAAGGCACGGCAGACAGAGAAATCCCCTTTCTCCTCCGCGAAAACGAAGGCAGTACCGCAAAGTCTCAAATCGGAAGACTCGCGGCAAGGCTCGTTATGGACGGAATGGTGGTTATGCTTGACGGCTCCACGAGTGCTTACAGATTAGTTCCCTACCTTGCTGATAAAAAGGACATTATCGTTGTTACCAGCGGAGCGAAAACCGCCGTTGCTCTCGCCGAGGCAAATATCCGCACCTTCTCCACGGGCGGAAAAATGATTATAAACTCATTCTCCTACGTAGGCGAGAGCGCCGAGAAATTCGTCGAAAAAATCAATGCGGATATTCTCTTCTTCTCCTGCCACGGACTCGATACCGACGGCGCTATGACCGACCGCTCGATAGAGGAAGCGAATCTTCGCCGAGTTATGTTTTCTCGCTGCAAGAAAAAAGTGCTTCTCTGCTCCTCGTCAAAAATAGGAAAGTGCTATTTTTATAATATGGGAAACGTATCCGAAATTGATGAAATAATATCGGAAAAGCCGCTTCCGACGGAAATTGAGGAAATAATGGCGTCAAAAAAATGATTTATAAAAAATTTATTAGGAAGAACGACCTAAAAATCACCGTCGTTGGCTTGTAGATTTTCTTCATCAAACCTGACGAGAGGAAATTATTGGTTTAGTCTCTAACGAGTAACAAGGTGGTCTTTTGGTAATAATTAAAAAACACAGAAGCCAAGCAAAACGCTCACGTCTTTAAAGGTTTGTCTTTAGCCGTTTTTTAAACTTCGCGAGCAAGGTTTTGTACGATAAATTTATTGTCTTTTTGCCCGCTTATTTGATTTATTTACGGCACGGCTTGGCGCTGATTATTACCACGGAGATTTTTATGAGCAAAGTTGAGATATGCGGAGTAAACACATCTAAGCTTATGACTCTGACAGAAGACGAAAAACAGGACCTATTAAAAAGGGTGCGCGAGGGCGATATGGAAGCTCGTGAGAAGCTCACCCTCGGAAATCTTAAGCTCGTTCTCAGCGTGATAAGACGCTTTAATCCAAAAAACGACACCGCCGACGACCTTTTTCAAGTCGGCTGCATCGGACTTATGAAGGCTATCGACAATTTTAATCCCGCTTTCGAGGTGAAATTTTCAACCTACGCAGTTCCTATGATAATAGGAGAGGTAAGACGCTTTCAGCGAGACAACAATTCAGTACGTGTCAGCAGGAGTATAAGAGACCTTGCCTACCGCGCGCTTCAGGTAAAGGAAGACATTATGCACCGCGAGCTGCGAGAGCCGAAGGCGGCAGAAATAGCTAAAATTCTCGGCGAGAAGGAGCGGGCGGTTGAAGAGGCTATGGAGGCGATAGTTGAGCCCGTGTCACTTTACGACTCGGTTTTTGGTGACGGCGAAGATTCAATGTACGTCATTGACAAGCTTTCCGATGAAACTCAAAGCGATGAAATCCTTATCGAGAATATCGCACTCAAGGAAGCCTTAAAAAAACTGAACGACCGAGAAAAAAGTATTATCACAAGGCGCTATTACAACGGCAAAACTCAAATGGAAATTGCCGAAGAAATAGGAATTTCGCAAGCCCAGGTTTCAAGGATTGAAAAGGGCGCAATAGATAAATTAAGACGCAATATGGAATAAAATCTATTCTTAACAATGATGCATCGGCAGGGGCAAATCAGGCTTCTGCCGATTTGTAATGACAATATATATTTACAATTATGGACCTTTGCGGTCTGCTTGACTATAACAAAAGCCCCTACGCCAAAATCTGTCTTAGGGGGTTATTATTATTTCAATGCCGTTGCGGATTATTCCTCGTCTAGAAAAAACTTTTTATTGAGTCGAGATAGACGGCTGCCATATCGGAACGTTATGTCGTATTTGTTCATAAAAGAACCTCTGTAAGAACATATCTACAGTTTATCATAATCTTATTTATTTGTCAATCTCGGCGATTGACATTTCAGCCGCTTTATGATATATTTAAAATAAAGATATACACGTAGGCGCGGAGAAACAACACAAAGCTCGCACTGAAGCCTAAATTTTCAGCTTTTTTGTACTTATCCCTCTTGCCTAAGAAAAGGAATTCTATTATGAAGCTTTCCGTCGTTATATGCCTATACAATACTGACGAAAAATACTTTGAAAATTGCCTTAAATCCGTAAGACGCAGCACGCTCGCTGCCGACGATTACGAGATACTCGTTATAAACGACGGCTCGGATAAGGACTACTCGCGGCTTTTTGAAAAATATTCACCAAGAGTTATAAGAACCGAAAACAGAGGCATTTTCAAAGCAAGACTTCTCGGTATAAGAGAAGCGCTCGGAGATTATATCGCTTTTGTTGACAGCGACGACACGGTCAGTATAAATTATCATATGCCGATGCTTAAATACGCTCTCGAAAACGGTACGGATATTGTTTTCAACGACTGGGCGTTCCACACCGATAGAACAAGATATTGCTGTATGGCGGACTCCACGCTTTCGAGAGATTTTTCGGTGTCGGGTGATGCGGTTCTTCTTGAATTCGCAAGGCAAGGCGGCAGAGAGCACGCATATTTCGTGCTTTGGAACAAGCTGTTCAAAGGAGAAATTCTAAAAAAATCGGCAGAATTTCTTTGGAGCACTGCCGAGGAGGTCGGCAAGTATAATTACTCCGAGGACGCTCTTATCAACTTTTTCGCCTTCAAGGGAAGCAAAAGCACTGCAAATATTCACACGGGCTACTACTTTTACAGAAAGCACGAGGCTCAAAGCATAAATGTTATCAGTGAGGAATCGCTTGCAAGTAAAATAAAGCTTATGAGCAAGACCTTGGATATAATGCTATCGAATATCGGCGAAAACGCATATGCAGACGAAATAAGCGAGTCTATAAAAAAATGGAAAGGACTTATGTCAAGGGCGCATTATTCGCACGCAAAAGCAAACAAATATTATCATTTGTTCGATTTTATTAAGGAAAGTTATCACGTAGATAAGCTTTGCCGCTCAAAATTCAAGGATAGCAGCGCTTACTCAAAAAACAGAGTCCTGCCTATGAATTTTGAGAAGATAGACGAAGCTCTTCTTCGGGTATGGGAGAGCGGTGAGATATCAGACAGTAGCGCTCTTACATACGCTTACACCGCGAAATTTCTCGATTATATGAGAGCAATTAATAAAGAAATAAAGCTTTCACCGAGTGGCGCGGTGATACCTAAGCCAAAATTTAAGACGGTAGATAAAATACTTATGAATGATTTCGTATATACCGCCGGGCTGATTTTCTTCAAGAAAGGCTCTAAAATAAGAGAGTTCCTCAAAAGACACATATAAGTTGTTGCTTTCGAGGCAGGCATCTTACAGTTTGATTAAAAGCAGAACGCAACCGATATTTCTCAAACAAGAAAATATTGAACTCTATAACTTTTTTTACATTGACTTTTTATTTTGCCTGTGCTAAAATATTTATCGGTATTTAAATATATGGAGAAGCTGATGAAAGAAAGTAAACTCAGGTCACTTATTACGAAGTGCAAGAAATACGGATTCCTTTTTACAGAGCTTGTAAAACGCGACTTTAAGAAAAAATACAAAAGAACTTATCTTGGTATGCTTTGGAGCATTTTATCGCCGCTTTTAACACTTTTGGTTATGCGCGTCGTTTTCGGGCAGTTTTTTGGCAAGGCAGTTGAGCATTACATTATTTATCTCTTCTGCGGCAATATCATTTTCAGTTACTTTTCAGATGCCACGAGCGGCGGAATGGGCTCGCTTTTAGCAAATGCCGATATCTTTACGAAAATTAATATCCCTAAATATCTTTTTCTCTTCTCAAGAAACATCTCTTCTCTTATAAACTTCGGACTTACGTTTGCGGTATTTCTTATTTTCTGCATTATCGACGGCATTACGTTTACGTTTGCGTTCTTCCTTCTCATAATACCGATAGTATGTCTTATCTTCTTCAATATCGGAGCGGGACTCGTGCTTTCAGCACTTTTCGTCCTCTTCCGAGACCTGCAATATCTATGGAGCGTTTTTACTACTCTGCTTATGTACGCCTCCGCAATTTTCTACACGGTTGACGGGTACTCACCCTTAATGCAAAGACTTTTCCTTTGCAATCCCATTTACGTTTATATAAAATATTTCAGAATCATAGTAATAGACAACGCGATTCCCTCTATCCAGTTCAACCTTCTAGCTATAGGATACGCTGCTCTGGCCTTTGTCATCGGAATCTTCGTTTATAAGAAGCTTAACCACAAATTCCTCTATTACGTCTGATTTAGCGTTATAAAGATTGATTTTTATGAAAAAGTCATCTTAATTCCCGAGTAGCCAACAAATCAAGGAGTACTATGGAACAAATTAAAGAGAACAGTGAGCCGATAATATCTCTTGAAAACGTATCTATAAGATACTTCACGGGGGATTTTAAGGAAATCGGAATCAAAGAATTTTTAATAAGAAAATTAACGGGAAACTATAAAATCCGTGAATTTTATGCTGACAAAAATATCACCTTTTCGATAAACCGCGGCGATATGCTCGGCATTATCGGCACGAACGGGGCAGGAAAATCCACTCTGCTTAAGGCAATCGCGGGAATAATGGTTCCGACGGAGGGCACGGTAAGGGTCAGTGGAAAAATCGCCGCTCTTCTCGAGCTTGCTTCCGGCTTTGACGACGAACTAACCGTTAGGGAGAACACCTATCTTCGCGGCGCTATGCTTGGTTATACGAAAAGATTTATGAACGATACGTACGAAAGTATAATTGATTTTGCGGGACTTCGCGAGCATCAGGACAGAGCGTTCAAGCATCTGTCATCCGGTATGAAATCCCGTCTCGCCTTCTCTATCGCGTCACTAGTGAATCCCGATATTCTCATACTCGACGAGGTGCTTGCGGTAGGTGACGGAGCATTCAGAGAAAAGAGCGAAGCAAAGATGAAATCCATCATCGGAGGCGGCGCAACGACGATTCTCGTATCACATTCTATTCCGCAGGTACGCTCTATGTGCAATAAAATTCTTTGGCTTGACCACGGAAGTCAAATAGCGTTCGGAGATGACGTTCAGGGAATTTGCGACGCTTATGAGAATTTTTTGAAAACAACGTAAATTTTCGCTTTGTATAGCAAAAAGGTCTGCTCAAATCGAGCAGACCTTTTATATTTCTTTTATGAGACCGTATTGGTATTTAGATAGGATTTCCGTTACCGTCAAAGAGCGGAAGCTTTTCGAGATATATAATATCATCACGGGTAGTAGCATCACCCTCGGCAAGTATGGTCATCTTTCCGACTATCTCTCCGCCCGCAAGACGAACGAGATTTTCAAGAGATTCAAGCGAGCCGCCAGTGCTTATAACGTCATCAACGATAAGCACACGCTTTCCGTGCATAAAAGCGGCATCCTCGCCGTCTATGTAAAGAGTCTGCTTTGCCGAGGTCGTTATAGACTGAGTCTCGCAGGCAACAACGTCCTTCATATAAAGCTTTATGGATTTTCTCGCAAGCACGTAACGGTTTTTGCCAGAAAGAGAGCACATTGCGTGAACAAGCGGAATTCCCTTAGATTCGGCAGTTATCATAACATCATGCTCGGGAGCCTTCTCGTAAAGAGCCTTGGCGCACTTCTCGGTAAGCTCAACGTCTCCAAAGAGGACAAATGCTCCTATATAAAGATTCTCTCCTATCGGGCAAAGAGGAAGGTCTCTCTCGATACCCGCTACTTTAAGTCTATATTTCATAACGTACCCCTTTATTGAATTTTATTTTTCAGACCAAGTATATTATACATCAGGTGAAAATATTTTTCAAGACCTATGACTCTTTATTTTGAAAAATTTACGGAGACAGTGCATTTATGTGAAAACGAATTTTCTCTCTAATCCATTTGTCCGCGGTGCACGAGAGGGTAGCTCAAGTTTTAAACTTGGTCTACCCTCTTCACGTCACTTACATCAATAAAAGAAATAGTGATTCGATATGGAAAAGGCATACGGGCGATTCTTATATATCCACGATGAAGTCGATTTATTCGGCTCCATAAAGAAAAGTATTTTATCCGAAACGCTCACACCCTCAAGACAGATTTTTGCCGCAAGAACCGAGTTGTACGACGGAACTCTGTAAATGCTTCCGTCGATAATAGGACTGAACTGAACGCCGTACTTCTTATCAAATATAACGCCGTATATGGTGTTAGGATAATCCTTATGTCTTACACGGTTAAGGACTACGTTACCAACCGCAACCTGACCGAGCAGCGGCTCCCCCTGACTTTCCGCGCTGATTATACGTGATAACCAATAAAGGTTGTCCTTATTATAGTAATAATCTGCGTGTATAAGCGGCCTCACCGTTCCCGAAAGCACAACCTCACGGGTAGGTAACCACTTAACGCCAAGCGAAAGAGCCTTTGCCATACTTCTCACGGGTACGTACATACGATTATCCGAAAGTATAACCGACGGAGCGTAGGACATAATGGGACGCTCGTTTGCGTAAAGAATATACGCGCCCTCAGAGATGCTTACCGAAAGGCCAGACATCGTTATATACGCAGTTCTGGTCTTATCATTAAAAGCAACGCTGGCGCCCGCAAGAGTTGATACCGCTCGAAGCGGTATGTAGGTCGTGTCGTTTATAAGATATGCTTTTTCATTTATGTACTTATCGCCAAGATAGAGATTTACCGAGGGGAGATTGTTTACGTTCTTATCCTTTATAGGAGTGAAATATTCAAGCTCGTTTCGGTCAACGTTAATAGACACCGCATTCGCAGAAAAGGACGCAAAGCCAAAAAAGACGATAAGGCATATAAGAAAAGATGCTCCTATTTTTTTCGCTCTCTTCATTTTTTCTCCTTTCTTATTAAATTTTAAAATAACCTGCCGACTCACCTCCTTCGTTTTATATCCGATAGATAATCGGGAATGATAAAGCGAGACTTCACCCGATACGTTCGGTACGCTGTCCCGAAAAATCAAGAATGTGTCAAAAGTGATTTACCAAACCAATTAACCTATGTAAAAATTATACACTTTTTTCAAGAGATAGTCAACGCAAAGTATATGGAAATATAGGAAAAATTAAGTATTTGATAACTATTATTTACATTTTTTCGTTTTGTGCAGCTTTTTATTAAAACAAATTTTCTCGTTTGTTTCGCTTTTATGACAACAAGCAAAAAAAGAATTTTAGAGTTAAAAAACTCTATTGACTTTCATATGAAAAAATGATATAATCATTTTGTTGTTTAAAACAACAATTTTTATTTTTCCCTAACGCCATCATATATGGCAGCAAAAAATATAAAAAATCAAGGCACTTACCCGAATTAATATTATCCTCGACACGAAAGGACGAATGCAAATTGGTTGCCAGATTCGAAAAATTCTCATACTTGATTTCTGAATTATCAAAGCTTTTACATAAGCTTGAAGCTGAGGTTCTTGAGCCGCTCGGACTTAAAGGTCCTCACGCAATTTATATTCTGACAATAGCAAAGTACAAGGACGGAATTACGGCTTCAGAGCTTTCAAAGGCTTGTTCGAGAGACAAGGCGGACGTTTCCAGAGCAATAAGCGCCCTTGTTTCAAGCGGACTTGCCGAAAAAAGCATTAGAGAAAACGCTAAATATAAAGCCGAGATATCGCTTACCGAAGAGGGATACAAGGTTGCGAAGAGCCTTTCCGAGACCGCAAAGAATGCCGTTGAATTCGCAAGCCGCGGAGTATCCGACTGCGACCGAAGTGTTTTCTATGAAACGCTCGAGGCTATCTTTAATAATATGAAAAGAATGAGCGAGCTTGGAGTTCCCTCCGACGCTGATTAATTTTTCCAAAACAGGTCATACTTAAAGTGGACAGATACGAGACTCACCGTATGAGTTACCGTTTCCCCGCTTTAAGTATTTTTTATTTTTTCATAAGGAAAGTCTCACAGATAATATTAAATCGAACGAATACGAAGTTCTCATCATAAGACAGATAAGCCATATACATAAATTTCGAAAGGCGGATATACTTATGAGAGATTACGTGATTTTTACCGACTCGGGCTCGGATATCAGCCCCGAGGCGCTTCGACGGTGGGGAGTCGTTTCCTTGCCGCTTTCATTTAAATTCTCCGACTCGGATAAGCAGTATCTTGACGGGGAGCTTTCATCCGGCGTTTTTTATAAGCAGCTACGCGAGGGTAAGATTTCAAAAACAGCCGCGGTAAACTGCGAAGCGTTCAGGGAAAAATTCATAAAAACACTCGATGGCGGAAAAGACGTTTTATACCTTGGTTTTTCCTCTGCGTTAAGCTCAACCTTCAATTCGGCAAGGCTTGCTGCGGAAAAAATTTCAAAGGAAGGTTATACGGGAGAAATCGTTACGGTAGATACTCGCTCGGCTTCGGCGGGACTCGGACTGATAGTTTATCTCACAGCAAGAAAAAAGGCAGAGGGACTGAATTTGCACGACGCCGCCGCATATGCGAGGGGGCTTATAAAAAGCCTATGCCACTGGTTCACGGTTGACGACCTTACGCACTTAAAAAGAGGTGGCAGGATATCTCCGAGCGCTGCCTTTTTAGGCAATATTCTGTCTATAAAGCCCATTCTTTATATGGATAACGGCGGACACTTGAAAAGCCATTCAAAAGCACGCGGCAGGCGTGCGGCACTAGAGGCACTCATATCAAAATACGGAGAGTTAGCAGAGAAGAAAAACAGCACGGATATATTTATCTCGCACGCTGACTGTGAAAAGGACGCAAAGCTGCTTTCTAAAATGCTAAGTGAAAAATACGGAGCGTCTGTAAAGGAGATTTTCAACATCGGTTCTGTCATAGGCTCTCATGCGGGAGCAGGTACGATTGCCATTTTCTTTTTAGGCAAGCGATGAATTTATCTTGTTAGGAGTATTATGGAAAGTACGAATTTCAGTACAAAAGATACAGAAAAGAAAACTAAGATTTACAAAAGCAGGCATTTAGTCTCCGAAGAGATTTGCAAAAACAAAAACGAAAGCGAGTCGCAAAAAAGAAAAAAGCTTGATGGATTTCTCCTCACTCAAATGGTTCGTGGAGGCGCTGACGAGCTGCGCTCGAATGCCGAAGAGGTCAATCGACTGAACGTATTCCCCGTTCCCGACGGAGACACGGGGGATAATATGAGTATGACGATAGACTCGGGAGTTGCCGCAATAGACGGACTTAATACGGGGGACCTTGCCGAAGTTATGCGAGTTTTATCTCACGGAATGCTTCTTGGCGCAAGAGGTAACTCCGGAGTTATCCTTTCACAGTTTTTTGCGGGCGTCGCCTCCGGGTTTGAGAACTCAAGTGACGCAGACCCTAAAACGCTTGGAGCTGCGCTTGAGCTTGGCGTAAAGCAGGCTTATGAAACTGTTATGACTCCCACCGAGGGTACGATACTTACGGTAGCCAGAGAAGCGGTAGAATACGCTGTATCAAAAATCACGCCCAGGACTACCATAAGAAGCTTTTTCGGAAATTTCGTTCGTGAGATGCACGCTTCGGTGGAAAGAACTCCCGAGCTTCTTCCCGCCTTAAAGGAAGCGGGCGTGGTTGACAGCGGCGGAGCCGGACTTTTCTATATAATGGACGGCTTCAACAGAGTTCTTAACGGTGAAAAAATACCAAATAGTACCGCAAAGCAAAAAAAGGACAAAACGGAAATACGCGCGCACGGCTTTGACGAGTCGAGCGAGATGACCTACGCTTATTGCACCGAGACTTTGGTGCAGCTTACCAAAAAGAAGTGCGACGTTGACCGCTTCGATATAGAAAACTTACGTTCATATCTTAACGAAATAGGAGATTCGGTGGCTACGGTCAAAAGCGGAAGTATTGTGAAAATCCATACGCACACCTACGCTCCGAACAAGGTACTCGAGGCGGCATTAAAGGTTGGAGAGCTTATATCCGTTAAGGTTGAAAATATGTCCGTGCAGCACAGCGAGCTTGACGGGGGCGATAATAAATCAGTAAAGCCGACGGAAGAAAAAGCAGCGAGCGGATTAGAGAAAGAGGGCAAAAAAACGGACGGTATGCGCAAAAAATACGGAGTCGTTGCGGTTGCTTCGGGAAAAGGAATAGCAGAGCTTTTTAGAAACCTCGGAGCTGACGAAACGGTATTCGGCGGCCAGACGAACAATCCCTCCGCAAACGATTTTCTAGAGGCGTTCCTCCGAATAGACGCCGATTATATTTTTGTTTTGCCTAACAATTCGAATATATTTCTTGCAGCAGAACAAGCAGCATCAATGTATGAAAAGTCAAAGGTTTTCGTCATAAAAACGAAATCCATAGGTACGGGATACGTGGCGCTTTCGTGCATAAATTTTGAGAGAAGCTCTCCGTACGAAATAATAGACGAGGTAGAAAAGACTACGAAGGATGTAATTTCAGGCTTTATCGCGCCTGCGATAAGAGATACTAATATTGACGGCTTCAAGGTTAAAGTCGGAGACACGATAGGAGTTATAGACAAGACCGTTGCGGTCTGTTGTGCAAAACGAAGCTCTGCGGCTCTTTCTCTTGCCAAAAAAATGCTTAAAGAAAAGCACACGCTGACGGTCTTCTTCGGCTGCGACACATCACAGGCCGAAGCACAAAAGCTTATTGACAAGATAAAAAAATCCCGCCCCGACAGAGAAGCTTATCTCATTGACTCGGGGCAGGAAATTTATCCTTATATATTTATTGCTGAATAACCGTTTTTTATTAAAGCACCTTGTAACCTGCAGCGGTAACTATATCACGAAGCGCATTAACGTTTTCTTCGGTTACCATAGCGCCCTTGACGAGAACTATTTTTGCCATTCCCTTCTCGTGCGACACGTCTGCAGAGAATACAAGCTCAGACTCCTCGAGCGCGCTCTTTACTCTGCCAGAGCAGTGATGGCACATCATACCCTCAATACTAAGCTTGACCGTCTTTTTCATTTCCATATCTCCCTCTTCTTCGTTTGTTTCAAAGTCATTTATATTTGTTTTAATATTTACCGGCGCCGTTTCCTTGGAATCGGCGTTCGTTTTTTGCGATTTTAATGCCTTTTTTGATACACGGGTGGGGTCAAACAGATTTAACCTTAAGGCGTTACTTACTACGAGAAAGCTTGATATACTCATAGCCGCCGCACCGAACATAGGCTTAAGGCTCCAGCCGAAAGCTCCTATAAACACGCCTGCCGCAAGGGGTATTCCGACTAAGTTATAGCAAAATGCCCAGAAAAGATTCTCATACACGTTAAGAAGAACTCTTCTTCCGAGTTTTATGGCAGCAACAACGCCCGACATACCGCCCCGTGCTAAAACAACGTCGGCAGAATCAATAGCCACGTCAGCTCCCTTACCTACCGCTATTCCGACGTCGGCTTCGGTCAAGGCAACCGAATCGTTTATTCCGTCGCCAACCATAGCTACGGCACGTCCGCCCGCGGAAAGCTCTTTTATTACCTTTGCCTTATCAAGAGGTAAAACCTCCGAAACAACTCGGTTAATTCCGACACGCCCTGACACGTATTCGGCAGATTTGCGGTTATCACCCGTTATCATAACGGTTTCTATTCCAAGAGATTGAAGACCTTTTATTGCCTCGGCACTGTCGTCTCTTATCCTATCCGCAACAGCGATAAGACCTAAAATCCTTCCGCACTCGGCAAAAATCAGCACCGTTTTTCCCTCAGCAGAAAGCCTATCAAAATCGACAAGGAGCTTACCCGAAAGGTCGGTGGACGCTTCCCTTTGAATGAATGCTCTGTTTCCTCCGAAAATGCGATTTCCGCCCACGATGCCGCTTACTCCTCCAAGCTGCGCCAGAAATTCTTCGCATACGGGATATTCGAGCGAATGTAGATTGTTTTTCTCAGCCACTATAGCGCGGGCAAGGGGATGCTCGCTCTTTTCTTCGAGCGATATCGCAAGCTTGAGAAGCTCACCGCTATCAACACCTGCTGAGGATATTACGTCTTTAACCTCAGGCTTGCCCTCGGTTATAGTACCAGTTTTGTCAAACGCGACGGTTTTGATTTTTCCTGCCGCTTCAAGACCTGCGGCGGTCTTAAACAGTATTCCGTGCTTTGCGCCAACACCGCTTCCCACCATTATTGCAACGGGAGTCGCAAGCCCAAGAGCGCACGGACAGCTTATAACAAGCACCGTTACGGCTCTTTCAAGAGCTACGCCAACGTCCACCCGAAGAAACAGCCACGTGATGAGCGTTATAACGGATACGAGAATTACGAACGGTACGAAAACGCCTGCAACCTTGTCAGCCGCCTTTGCGACCGGAGCTTTACTTCCGGAGGCTTCCTTAACCATTTTTATAACTGCAGCGATAGCGGTCTGCTCTCCAACCTTCACAGCTTCGATTTTTGCATAGCCCGAAAGCACCGTGGTTGCGCCGAAAACAGAAGCTCCGACTGTTTTATCGACGGGAATCGACTCGCCCGTCAAGGCAGACTCATCTACCGAAATTTCTCCGAAAATTACTTTTCCGTCAACCGCAAGATTTTCTCCTCTTTTAGCGATAAAGACATCTCCGACCTTTATTTCCTTCACGGGAATCACGGTCTCTTCTCCGTCTCTTATTACCGTTACCATTTTAGGAGTCAGGTCCATAAGAGATTTAATCGCGGAGGTAGTTTTACCCTTTGCGTGCGCTTCAAGAAGCTTGCCCACGGTTATAAGCACCAGAATCATCGCCGCTGACTCAAAATAGAGTCCGTGGAGCCTTGAATGAGCTAAAGCCACGTCGCCCGACACTAAATCAGACGACATAAGATATACGATAACGACGCTGTAAACGAAGGATACGAAGGAGCCCAGCGCCACCAGCGTGTCCATATTGGGAGAGAGCTTTATAATTCCCTTTGCTCCGTTTATGAAAAAGCGCTTATTGATTATCATTACGATAGCCGAGAGAATCATCTCGCTTAAAGCAATCGCAATAGGATTATTTGCCATAAAGGCGGGTAAGGGTAAGGAGAGCATCATATGCCCCATTGATATATACATAAGAACTAGAAGCAGAGCGAGTGAAAAAACGAGACGTATCGCAGTACGGTTTTTTTCCAAATCGTCTATATTGCTCGAGGACTCGCTCTCACCCTTTGATTCATTGTTTATTCCCTCGGGTCTTGCGGAATATCCGGCGCGCTTTACGGCAAGCGAAATCTCGTCGGAAGAAGCATCGCCGACAACGTCCATCGTGCCAAGCAAAAGATTAACCTCGCACCCCTCGACCCCCTCGAGCGCAGAAACTGCCTTTTCAACTCTCGCAACGCAAGCGGCGCAGCTCATTCCGCTCACCTTGTATCTTTTTTTATCCACTTTATTTTCCTCTGTGTCTTTTTTGGGATATCGTATTATACTTTAGTAATTATTTTCCAAAGCGAGTTAGCATATGCAAACTCACCTTTATTATTATATATTCTTTCTCTCCGTTTGTCAAGTTCGAGGTTGAAAAATACGATGCCATATTGGTAAAAATTGAAATAATCAAAGCGTAAGATTTACAGAAACTCGGCTCAGGTTATGATTTAAACAAACTCGGCTATGGTTTCTATTGACAGAAGAATTCGGTTATGGTAAAATAAATAGGCATACAGCAAGTAAATTCGAACAGTCCGTGAAAGGAGGAGAAATATGAAATACGACACATCTTCGGGAAAGCTTTCCGTCAGCGTAAGAGAAGCCGTTGCTACCGCAAGGCGCGGCATCAGCGGATATACGCCGCTCGATAGTGAAGAGCCCGAATTTTCCACTTCTCCTCTGCCGGATTTCTATAAAAATGACAATAAACGTTTACTTTCTCGTGATTTTGATATTGAAAATTATACTTTCTGCGTCTATGGAGAATTAAACTTTGCAAAAGAAGACGAGATACATTTTATTTCTACGATTCCCACGGTAAAGGACTCGAAAAAGGGGGAGGTCGTAAAACAGACACGGGGCGAAGCGTTTATGCTTGGCGCTATGTATCTCTTCTCGGAAAAAGAGAATTTTGACTCCCTGAATATCAAAATACTATATATTGCATCAGACACGCGAGAGGTAAAGGAAACGGAAGAGACCGTTACCCGTGATAAGCTTTTCGCATTTTTTGACAAATGTATGAGAGAGCTATGCGACTCGGGAAAAGCCGAGATTGAGAAGGTAACGAAAAGGCTTCCTTCTATGAAGATGGTAAAATTCCCCTACGGCAAGGCTCGTGACGGACAGGACGAATTTATTCGCACCGCTTACAAGGCAATAGCCAGAGGCTCACGCCTTTATGCCACAGCACCGACAGGCACAGGTAAAACCGTTTCGGCTCTCTTCCCCGCCATTCGCGCGCTTGGAAATAAAAAGTGCGAAAAGGTCTTCTATCTCACCCCTAAGCAGACTACCGCCACGGCAGCCAAGGAGTGCATTGAAAAGCTTTCCGAAAACGGAGCGAAAATACGCTCGGTCATACTCATAGCAAAGGAAAAGCTTTGCAAAAATTCTCTCGTTTGCCGCGAGAGTAAGCGACTTTGCAAAAATCTTTCCTCGGGGCATATGAAGGATGCCGTAATGGCGCTCTTCGATGCGGATATACCAACCGTATCCCCCTCGGAAATTTCAAAATTCGCAGAAGAGTTCGGGGTTTGCCCATACGAGCTTTCGCTCACCTACTCGGAGCTTTGCGACGTTATAATATGCGACTTCAATTATCTCTTTGACCCGCAGGTTTATATAAGGCGCTTCTTCTCTCACGGTGGAAACTACGCTTTCCTAATAGACGAGGCGCATAACCTCTCGGAGCGCGCGAGAGAAATGTACAGTGCTGAAATTTCACTTGCCGATATACAGAATACCGAGCCGCTTGGCACGTTTTCGGAGCTAAAAAGATTAGCCTCTGACGTCTCAGAAGCCTTTAAGCTTATTCTTCTTCCGCTCCTTCACGACGAAGTGCGGCGTGACAAGGACGGTATTCCTCATGGAGCGTATCACACACGCTCCCTCCCCGGTGAATTCTATACGCTTTTCTCAAAGCTTTCAGAGGTGGCAGAGAACGAGCTTTTCGCAAGCTTTTCGGCAAAAGACGAGGAAAAAGATGCGAGAATAAGCTATTTGCGTGAATACCTTTTCAAAGTAAATAAATTCTATAATGCCGTTTTACGATTCGACGATGGATTTGAGCTATTTGCTTTTCTTGACGGTGATGAGCTTCGCGCAAAAATATTCTGTCTTGACACGGGTGGGGTTATAAGTAGCCGACTCGACCTTGGAAAAAGTGCGGTTCTTTTCTCGGGAACTCTATCCCCCTTATCCTATTACCGCTCGGTGCTTGGCGGAGACCGTTCTTCGATGACTCTCACGCTTGATTCTCCGTTTTCTCCCGAGCAGCTTTCCGTATCCGTTATGGACAAAATAACGACGAGATTTTCCGAGCGCGAGGACTCGCTTCTTGCGGTATGCCGTGTTATTGCCGCAACGCTTTCGGCAAGGCGCGGAAATTATATGATATTCTCTCCCTCGTTCGCATATGCAGAGGCTCTTGCAAATGCATTCTCGAAAAAATATCCTAAAATAAAGATGATACTGCAAAAGCCTAACATGACACGGAAAGAAAAGGACGATTTTCTTCTCGAATTTTCAAAAAGCAACGGCACGTATCTTGCCGCATTCTGCGTTATGGGTGGAATCTACTCCGAAGGAATAGACCTCTCGGGTGACAAGCTGATTGGCGCGATAATAGTAGGTATTGGAATGCCCTCGCTTTCATTCGAGCGTGAGGCTATTGCGGCATATTACCAGGAAAAGCTTGAATCGGGAACAGAATACGCATATATTTATCCGGGAATGAACAGAGTTTTGCAGGCGGCAGGAAGAGTTATAAGAACGGAAGACGACAGAGGCGTTATAGTCCTCATAGACGACCGCTTTGACGACCCGATTTACAAGAAAACAGCACCGTCGCTATGGTCTGGAATGGAATTTTTACCAGACGCAAAAATTCTAAAGGAACGTCTTGAGGAATTCTGGCACGGAGTCGATGAAGAGGAATAAATACACCTCAGATTGCGCATTTTTGCAAATAATTGTTTTCATATTCAAACATTTTAATTAAAAGAGCGAGGAGAAACACAGTTTTCTCCTCGCTTTGCTTTTTTGTTTATATCAGCGTTTTCGTATCAGGATTCTTTGCCGGTAATCATAAGATTCCCTCACCGCTTTTTATAGATGATACTTTAATTTGTAATTTATAGTGCCGCTCTATGCGCACGTTCTATGGATGATACGCCGTCAGCTTGATTATCAAATCAAGGTCATCGGGCTGAACCTTTGCCTCGTGGGCGGCTTTATTTCTCACCACGGCTCCGCACCTTTCGCACTTATGCAAGATAACGTATCCACGCTTGGCGTCAGGCTCTGCGCCTGCGGGGCGCAGTATTCCGCGGCAGGAATTGGCACGGTCACCGGGGTTTATATCGACGTGCAGAGAGCATAAGCAAAACGGGCAGTGATTTCTCGAGGTGTAGCCAAGGGGTAAGACCTCTTTTCCGCAATTTTCACATATGAATCCGTTGTCATTTTTAGAAAATCTTTTCGTTTCCATAAAATTTCCTCAATTAAAGTATTTTTTCTATCCCCCGGGGGAATGATAAATTTAACAATTTATACGGTCGCCTATGGCGGCGGAATGGAGTTTTTATGAAAAGGATTCTTGGGATAGGAGCCGTTATTCTTATCTGTATGGCTCTCGGATTAAGCCTTAACGATGAATTTGGAGAAATATCGTCGCTTATCATAAAATAAGCGTCTAATCCTTATCATCTTATTTTAAGGCGCAGATACCTGTTTTCAGGCTAAGGCGCGGCTTCAGTTACGGAAAATTAACGGATTATTTTCCAACGCAGAACTTCGCAAAAATATCTTCGACTACCTCTTCCGTAACGCTTCTGCCGTCAAGCTCGGATATTGCTCCAAGTGCAAGCTCGATATCCGAGCTTGCCGCATCGTCAGGCAGACCAAGCAAAAAGGCAGACTTGGCGCAGCTTATGAACTCCATTGCCCTCAAAACTGCCGAGTTCTGACGCGCAGATGATATGATAGCGTCGTCGCCTATACTTATCTTTTCATCGGTAAACAGCTCTCCGACAAGTCCCGTAACGGCTTTAAGAGAGCTTTCCTTTTTCTCCTTTGCGGATATGGTTAATACACCCGAAAAATCATACACTTGCAGCTCGTGCTTTATCGAATCGGCAAAATTTTCAGAGCCGCCTGTCAGAGCCCATTCGCCGTCGCATTTAGTGATAAGCGCAAGCTTTACCGCAGGACTCGTCTTTATAAAATCAAGAATTTCAAGGTCAGCTTTATCAAGGGGACGTGAGGAATCAAAGAGAGCGAATACAAGCTCAGCCGTGTCGATTTTCTCGCGCGAGCGCTCGATGCCTATCGCTTCAACGGCGTCAACCCTTCCGCCTCTGATTCCGGCGGTATCGTAGAGCCTCAGCATTACGTCTCCGAGAGGAACGCTTTTCTCGAGTACGTCTCTCGTGGTGCCGGGAATATCGGTAACTATCGCCGCATTCTCGCCTACCAATAGGTTATACAGCGTGCTTTTTCCAACGTTTGGCTTTCCGCATATAACCGTATTTATTCCCTCGCTGACAGCCCGTCCCGTTTTATAGGTGGAGGCAAGCGCTTCAAGCCTTTCGTATATTACGGAAAGACTCTCAAGTATCTCTTCGCTCGAAAGCTCACCGAGGTCCTCCTCGGGATAATCAATCCTTGCGTAAACCGAGCTTAAGAGCGACACGAGCGCTTCTCTTATTTCATTTACAGCGCCTTTAAGCTTCGAGCGTGATTTCTCTCTGGAAAGCTTTATTTGCGCATCGCTTTCAGCCTCAAGAAGCATAGATATAGCCTCGGTTTCGGTAAGCGAAAGCTTTCCGTTCACGAAGGCTCTTTTGGTGAATTCTCCTCGCTCGGCAGGCGAAGCGCCGGCAATAAGAGCGCTCTCGAGAACCTTTTTCGAAATAAGCATACCTCCGTGGCAGCTTATTTCTATTACGTCCTCCCCCGTGTATGAATTTGGAGCGTTAAAATAAGTTATAAGTCCGTCATCAATCGGCTCGCCCTGATAGAGTATATCGCCGTACATCTGCACTCTCGGAAAGTCCTTTATGCTTCTTTTCCCTTTTGGCAGAAATATCTTGTTCGCTATACCGATGGCATCAGCGCCCGATATTCTTATAACCGCAACCCCACCCTTGCCGGGTGGGGTTGAAATTGCTGCTACCGTTGACGTAAATAGCATATTATTTTACGTCTTCATCTTCGCCGTCTTCCGCATAGTCCTCGGCGGGATGAGTCTGCTCAAATACTACCGTTTCACTCTCAACCTCTTCGTCGGAGGTAACAGAAGGCTCTACAGCTGCGATGCTTGAAGTCAAATCATCGGAGTCGGGAGCAAATTCGGTTTTAAGAGGAGTAACGGTCTCTTCCTCTTCAAAGATGCCCTGTGGCTTCTTATCGGTAAGGAAAATAACTATCTTTCTATTGCTGTCAGAGCCGATGGAATTTGTAGAAACACCCTCAATGCCCTGAATCTCGGAATGAATTATTCTTCTCTCGTAGGGGGTCATAGGCTCGAGCATAACACTTCTTCTGTTACGAAGAGCCTTAGCAGCCATACGTCGCGCAAGCGCACGGAGAGTTTCCTCTCTCTTTGCGCGGTATCCCTCGATATCAAGAGTAACGCGGCTCTTATCACGCTCACCGTTAATATTCTTTCTTGCGGACGCAAGGTTTGCAAGATACTGAAGAGCGTCAAGCGTGTCACCGTGGTGACCTATAAGAGTTGCGGCGTCATCACCAACGATAGTGATTCTTCTCGTACCGTCCTCGCAAGCGTAAAGCTCTGCGGTAGCGTTAAGGCCGATATCCGAAAGAACAGTCTTTACGAAATCGTAAGACATATCCTCTCCGTCACCAACCTCGCGGCGCTCCATTTTGAGCGATTCCTCGGGTACAACGACAGACTTAGGAGCGTCATTCTTGGCTTCCTTCGCCTTCTTGTTATCGTTCTTTTTGTGGTTATTCTTCTTGTGGTTGCTAGGCTTGCGGTTTTCCTTTACCTCGCTACTGTTTGCGCCGTTTTCAGCGTTCTCTTTCTCGCGGCGGGGACGCTCCTTTCTCTGACGGGGCTCGTGAGCATCGGGAATCTCAATAGTAGCCTTTACCTTTGCGGGCTTAGCCATAAAACCGAGGAAGCCGCGGCTTCCAAGGTCGATTATTTCAAAATTAACGTCGTCAAGAGGACCTGCGCCGAGCGCTGCTCTCGCGTTTTCCTTAGCAATGTTTATATCCTTGCCTGTTGCAATAATTTCCTTTAACATTTTTATGCCTTTCTTATTAGTCTTTAATTTCGGGTTTATCGGAGCTTATAGACTTACTGTCACTGCTCTTCGATTTGGATTTAACCTCGGGAAGCTCCTCGTAATCGTCCTCATCAATATAATGAAGAGATTTGTACTTAGGCTGAGTTTTGATAATTGCGTTCTGTGCCTTCTGCTGCGCACGGCGTGCCTTCTGCATAGCCTTAAGCTCCTCTTCCGTATACTTCGGAATGGGCATAAGCTTTGCAAGAATAAGAGTCTGAATAATGGTGATTATCGACTGGTATATCCAGTAAAGACCCATCATAGCGGAGAACGAGAAGGTGAAGAAGAGAGTCATCGCGGGCATCATAAGGTCCATCATACGCATAGACATCTGCGTCTGATCGTCAGCGCTCTGAAGCTGAGCGGCACCGTTTCCTGATACCTTTCTCGAAACGAACATTGAGAGCCACTGGAAGCCTGCTGCAAGTATGGGAATGAGAATAAGCCAACTAAAGTTTACAAGTGAGGGCTTTTCCGCAAGATTAAGTCCCCAAAGATTGAAGTTGGGAACTGCCTCTTGAATTTCCCAGATAGTCGTATTATGACCTGCTTCTGCAAGAGAGTTGTTGATTGCTACAATAGTACCGGAATCGGTAACAGATCTTATCTGACCCGCAAGCAATATTTCGTCGATGCTTCCGCTATTGCCAAGCGCGGTGTTGATAATTTCGATAACGTCCTCGCCAAGCTTTGCGATATAAGACAAGGGTTTTCTGATAACGTTATAAAGGAAGATAATTATAGGCATCTGAATGAGAAGAGGAAGGCATCCCGAAAGAGGACTGTATCCCTCATCCTGCTGAAGCTTCATTATTTCTTCCTGCTGTTTACGCATTGTAATTTGGTCGGTTCTGCCTCTGTACTTCGCGCGTATAAGCTCAATTTTAGGTGTGAGCTTTGCCATTTTTATCTGGTTTTTCTGCTGCTTAATCGTGAAGAAGAGAAATACGATTTTAAAAAGCAATGCGTAGAGCAAAAGAGCTAACGCATAGCTACCCGTAATGCTTGAGAACCATGCAAGCATCGAGCCTAACAGTTTATAAAGCCAATCTAACATTTAACTTTAATTTTCCTTTTCTGAATGTTTTTGTGTTAGCCGTAAGAGAATCGAACTAATAAGTCTTACGACTGCTCGGATGAAACATTTTCTTCCGTTTTTATTTCCTTATTTCTAAATCCCCTCTCGGGAACAGGATCGTAGCCACCCTTGCAAAACGGGTTGCAACGAAGAACTCGCCATACCGTAAGTATAAGTCCTACAAAGAAGCCTCGCTTCTGAAACGCTTCGAGAGCGTATGAGGAGCAAGATGGCGTAAATCTGCAGCATCTCGGCTTTATCGGTGAGATGAATTTTTGGTACAGCTTGATAATTCCAATCATTAAATATTTCATTTTTCGTACATTCCGAGCTTTACGAATGCTTCATCGAGACATCTCTCGATATCGTAGCTTTTCAGCTTCGGCGCAGAGCTCCTTGCTGCAATAACTATGAGGAAGCCCTGTTTTAAAGTACCGCGTCCTTCAATAGAGCGCAAGCCCTCTCGAATAATTCTACGGCATCGGCTTCTCGTAACTGCGCCGCCAATTTTAGTTGAAACCGTTATTCCGTAACGGTTTTTTATCTGCTTTCTCGTGTCGCTTTTAGCGAGTCTCTTCGCGGCATAATCGGGCAAAACGTAGATAGCCAGAGCCGACGTCACTGCTCTTTTCCCTTTTGCATACGCTTTTCCGAAGAGATGGTTTTCCTTAATAGCTCTGAATTTCATAAAATCTCCATCAAAGATTTTAGGGGACAACCCCCACTAAACAAAAACCCCGATAAATGCACCCTAGCGCTACTTATCGGAGGATTTGTATGTCACTTATCTATGTGACCGATTAATAGGTGAGACGAGCTCTACCCTTGGCGCGTCTTCTTTTAAGAACTTTTCTACCGTTTGCTGTAGCCATTCTTTTTCTGAAACCGTGTTCTTTGTTTCTCTGTCTCTTCTTAGGCTGATATGTTCTTTTCATGAACTGCACCTCCTTGTGAATTTACTAACGTCTTTCCCGTACACTCGTGACGACCATACGAAAGCAGAATACATTATATATTATTTTTTAGTGTTTGTCAAGTCTTTTTTTATTTTTTTATCAAACTTATTAAAACTATTTCCTATTATAATAGTACGCTTGAGCATTTTAGCACAAAAACTTAACAAACGAATCAGACGTTTGCCGCAAGCTGCCAGAAGGCAACCGCGCTTGCCGCGGCAACGTTCAGCGAGTCAACACCGTGTGACATCGGAATCTTTACCGTGTAATCACATTCGGCAATAGTCGTCTTCGAGAGTCCGTCACCCTCAGTGCCGAGTATTATCGCAAGCTTCTCTTCCCTTTTCAGTCTTTCATCGGCAATGCTTACCGACTTATCGGAAAGCGCCATAGCGCAGGTTTTAAAGCCCGCCTCACGAAGAATATTCATAGCGGGACTGGGCCAATCCTTATAAGAATCCCCTATCCGTGTGAAAGGAACTTGGAAAACGGTACCCATACTGACTCTTACGGCCCTTCTGCAAAGAGGGTCGCAGCACGTGGGGGTTACCAGCACCGCATCTATTCCGAGCGCTGCCGCGGAACGAAAAATTGCCCCGATATTCGTAGAGTCGGTTATACCCTCCAAAACTGCCACTCGGCGAGCATCCTTAAGAAGAGCGGAAGGCTCGGGGAGTATAGGTCTTCTCATAGCAGCGAGTGCGCCCCGTGTCAACTCAAAGCCTGTTAAATCCTTCAAAACCTCTCTTTTAGCAACGTAAACGGGAATGTCCTTGACCTTAGACAAAATGCCATTGAGTCCCTCTCCCAAGAGTCTTTCATCGGTAAGAAGCGACACGGGCTCGCAGCCTGCAGCGAGCGCCACCTCTATAACGGTCGGGCTTTCGGCAATAAATATGCCTTTTTCAGGCTCAAGCTTATTTCGCAGCTCAGCTCCCGTAAGTCTTACGTAAACGTCAAGCTCGGGAGCAGAGAAATCGGTTATATTGATTATATTTGCCATTACTTTGTTTCCTTTTATATTTCCCTTTATTGTATCATAAACAAAAATTCTTGCACAGCAAGGATTTCTGCGTATATTATATCACAAGCAAAAATGCTTGCTCGCAAGGGCATTTTTGCGACCTGATTCAAGGCACGCAGGATGCGAAGCATCAGGCGCGAAGCGCCAAAGACTTGCGTAGCAAGGATTTCTGCGTATATTATATCACAAGCAAAAATGCTTGCTCGCAAGGGCGTTTTTGCGACCTGATTCAAGGCACGCAGGATGCGAAGCATCAGGCGCGAAGCGCCAAAGACTTGCGTAGCAAGGATTTCTGCGTATATTATACCACACTTTTTGACAAAAGTCCACACGTCTCTTTTATTTTACATATTATTTA
>JAFTRA010000002.1 GCA_017462485.1 Clostridia bacterium
ACATAATACCCTTCAGGAGTTTTCTCAACTTCGAAGCTTACGGATGAGTTTTCCGAAGCCAATACTTTTCCATTTACGAACTTTTTATCTGTTTCGCTGTAGGTTTCGTAGTGATTATATGCAAGAGCTAACGGTTTCTCCGCATTCATATACTTGGCTTCATCAAGTCCGTTTTCCTTTAACAGACCTCTGTACAGGTCATCGCGGACGAAAACAACGGTTGCCACAAACGAAACTTTTCCTTCCGCAGCAAGCTCAGGATCAGAGAAATTATCCACAAAATGAGACAAATAATCATCTGTTACGTCTTTGCGGTTTGCAAACAAGCGAGAAATATGTCGGCGATAATATGCTCCTGCGGTTACCCCTTCGGCTGAGTTAAGCTTATCAAACAACGCCGATGCTTCCTCGTCTTGTATATCTGAGTCTCCGGCATAAAGGATATCATAGCCTGCGGTTCCATACCCCAGTTCAGTTACTTCCTTAACATAGCTTACAATTGATGTTGCGGAAACAAACAAGACAATGCTCATAAAAAGACTGACAACAGTGGTTCTGTACTTCTTTCTGTTTCTCTTAAAGTGCTTGGTAGCGATTACACCCGGAAGACCGAACAAGCGATAGGTCAGCTTTGAGGTCTTAGTATCCTTCTGCTTAATTTTAATATCATTGCTCTGTCGAATCGCATCTATGATAGTAACTCTCGTTGCTCGAATAGCGGGAATCCATGCCGAAACAAAAACGGTTATGAGTGCGATCAGGCAAGCGGCTATAACAGATACCCACGTTACACATAGGCGGAGCGGAAGCTCTTCGGGCATACCCATTTTTACAAACAAATCGCTGATAAAATGGAATGTAATACCCATTCCGCCGATTCCTGCGAGAATGCCTAACGGGATACCAATGGCGCTGACCACAAAGGCTTCAAAGAAAACGGTTTTACGAAGTTGCTTTTTTGTGGCACCAATCGAGGACAGCAATCCAAATTGTTTGGTCCGTTCGGATACGGAGATGGAAAAGGCATTATAGATCAAGGAGACCGAACCAAATAGGATCAGTGCTATGATCACGGCAGCAAGACCGTAGAAAACTACCATAAATTCGGGATACTGACTAACACCGGAGTACATCAAGAGATCTACGTTTGTAAGACCGGTAATCTTATTCTCTTCCACGAATTGATAGTAATCGCCCGCTGACTTCATCTTGAAGTAAACGTCATATACTCCGTCACCGCCCTCATTATCTAATGTTAAAGCAGTATATCCGGGAGCATAGTATTCTTCAAATCCTGGACGTGCATAAAATCCAACAACGGTATAAGTGATCGTTTCTCGCGCAACAAAGCTCTCGCTTTCGCCGGTTTGCTCGTTATTGATATATGGGTTATGTTGATTTAAAATGGATCCGTCGATCATTCGGTCGCCAACAGAGAGCGTGAGTGTGTCACCAATCTTATAATTCACTCCTCCGTTTGCACTTAAATGATATGGAATCAATATTTCATTTTTGGATGTTGGATACCTACCTTCACTAATATGAATGGGCATCATATCGTCAAAGTTATCAGGGGTTCCAAGGATAAATAAATATGGCTTATCCGGATTTTTACACCCCTCTGCTATTGAATAGCCGACATATTTTGAATAGGTAGTATTTTCAACTTTTTCGGATCCCTGTAGCTCTTCTAACGTATTTTTATCGGTTGAAACAGCACTTCCGTGCCAATCTCCCTCATTATATACGGTGAAATCGATTAGGAAGCCACGAAGACTTGCAAATGAAGTCGTGACTGCGCAGATCATTGCGGCTGAAAGAATGATACCTATAATGGTAGCGATCGTGCGCGTCTTGTTCTTTTTTAATGCCGCAAGCGTTACCTTATGGAATACATTCATTTTCTTATCACCTCGTCGCGAACGATCTTTCCGTCCTCAATGGCAATAATACGGTCTGCCTGAAGCGCTATATCCTCATCATGCGTGATCACGATAAGCGTCTGGTTGTATTTCTGATTTGAAAGCTTCAGAAGCTCCAAAATCTCCTGACTGTTTTTTGAGTCAAGGTTACCGGTAGGCTCATCGGCAAGAACAACCGCAGGAGCATTCATTAAGGCTCTTCCAATCGAAGCTCTCTGCTGCTGTCCGCCTGAAAGCTGATTGGGGAGGTGATTCTCTCGACCATTCAGTTTCAAGGTCGTCAACAATTCATTCAGACGAGCTTCATTGACCTTCTGACCGTCCATCAGTACAGGCAGGGTTATGTTTTCCACCACGTTCAAAACGGGTATGAGATTGTAGAACTGATAAATCAGTCCCACTTCCCTGCGTCGGAAAATTGCAAGCTGCTCATCGTTCTGTGCGTACACGTCATTACCGTTCATATAAACCTTTCCGCTTGTAGGCTTATCTACACCTCCAAGAATATGAAGAAGTGTCGATTTACCCGAGCCTGAAGGACCAATGATAGCAATGAATTCTCCTTTGTTTACAGAGAAAGATACACCGTCAAGCGCGTGTACTTGGTTTTCACCCGTACCGTATGTTTTTCTTAAGTTTTCAACTTTTAAAATTTCCATAGTCTACTCCTTTGCTTTTTTTAGTACACGCATATCTTACCAAAATCGAGTGACAATCAAGTGACTCTATTATTACAAAAACGTCACTTACGAAAAAAGGAACCGCACTCAGACGGTTCCTTTGTAAAATCTCATAGTAAAGACCGCACCGCCGTTCACGCCGTTTTCAGCCTTCAGAGTTCCATTCTGTGCTGTAACGATCATTCTTGCAAGCGCAAGACCGATACCAAAGCTGTTATCGCCCGAGTCTTTTCCCTTATAAAAGCGCTCGAAGATATGCGGTAAGTCTTCCTTATCGATACCGGAACCATTATCCGAAATGATAATTTCAGAATAAAGAGCTGTGTCTTTCGCTACAACTTCAATCCTGCCGCCCTCCGGCGTATG
>JAFTRA010000011.1 GCA_017462485.1 Clostridia bacterium
AAAAAAATTGGCTCGTCTATGAAAAAATCTATTATTTCAAAACTGCATTTGCATCTTGCGGCGAATAAATTTTTGATGAATTTTGTCGTGATGAGCCGCAGTAAAGTAACACTTTACAAGGATTAGTACGACGAAAGACACTAAAATTTATCGTCGTAAGACTTGTTAGTTCGCTTCTCTTACGGCTAGGCAAGAGGGATAATATTAAGCCGGTCTGACGTATAATTTTTCAGGCTTAGGTGCTTGACGCTCTTGCTTGTTTGCGTTATTTTCTGCCGTACTCCCAGTACAGCCCAATATTAAATTTTAGCCGTAAGAGAACATCCTACCGGTTAGATTCTCTTACGGCTATGTATCAGCGGGAAAAACCGCTGTTGATGAGTTCGGAAAGACCGTTAACCGCATCGGTTTCATCACTTCCGTCTGCGATTATGGTAATGGTAGTGCCTTTGGATATGCCGAGAGAAAGCACTCCGAGTAAGCTCTTTGCGTTTACACGGCAATCATCCTTTTCAACCCAGATAGCGCTCTTGTAGGAGTTAGCCTTCTGAATGAAGAGGGATGCGGGACCTGCGTGAAGTCCTACTCCGTTTTCCATAGTTACGTTGCGAGTAATCATTGTTATTTATACTCCTTAAATATTTTAGCTATATAAGTATAGCAAATAAAAATATAAAAATCAATACTTTTTCAAAAAAAATCGAGCTGATAGTGGTTTTATGAGGCAAAAATGTGGGAAAACCGCAATTTGCGGACAAAAACGCGCTTCCGAATTAAATCCGCCGAGTATAAAGGAGAACTTCTCGTCTTTATACCGATGCCTGCCGTTGTTTTATATCAATAGATACGATTCTTCCCTCGAAGTATCCGGAGTCCGAGGAGACTTTTATCGGTTGATTTTTCGCTATATACTTTGCGCCAAGCAGCAAAAATCCCGCTTCCTCCATCTGACCCTCGCAAAGAAGCGTCAGGCGATTATCATCAAGGGATATTGTGATACATTCATACTTTCCGTCGATAAGAACGCTGCCGTCTGCCGACCCCTTGCTTTTTTCAAGATTTATAGTGACGACAGCTTCGAGCTTTTCCTGCCCGTCGTTTTGCTTGCCTAGGTGAAAGCCGAGCGCAAAAAGCATAAAAATAAAAGCCAAAAAAAACAGCTTGTCAAAGAAATTTTTTCTCTTAAACATATCCTATTCCTAAAAAGCAACGTGCTTTATTTCTCAAAGAAAGTGTATTTAAACCAAATCTGAGGCGTGCGCAGAGCGTCGGATTTCGGTATAAATGCTGCCTCGAAGGTTATAACGAATGAAATTTTTCCGCCCGATTCCTCTTTTAATATCTCTTCGATTTTTCCAACCTTTCGCTTGGTAAGAGTGTCGAAAAGCGGCTCGCCGACAGAAATGGTGTCAGATAGTGAGACGGGTAGCTCCTCGGTTCTGATTTTTATTTTTTCACTTGGCTTTTCTTCGGGAAATAGCAGAAAAGACGCTGCAAAAATACTTACCGAAATTACTACCGCCAAAACGGTCATAATTAAAAAATCAAAGAAAACTGCAAATAATTGTTTACTTTTTTGCATATTTTATATCCCAAACTTACGCTAAAGTTATAAAAAGTGCCGAGTCAATAAGTGACTCGGCACTGACCTTGTATTTAATTTGTGCAGAAAAGCTTTTCTTTATTCAGTGGGAATTTTACGAGTCTCAAGAATTGAAAAAAGCTTTACCTGTTCTCGATAACTATATTTATCGAAGCTGCCGTTTCGTCTTTTTCGGGGGACTCGTATATTTCGGAATCGTCGTACTCCTTTTTGGAGATGCGGAGCGTTGCGCTTCCTATACCGAAGACTACCCAGAAGAGAAAATACATAGACGAGGAATACCAGATATAGTCGGTCATACCAAAAACGAGAAGTGCAAAGAACGCAGCTCCCGAGGTGGTGCAAAGATTGTCAACCGACGAGCTTCTTACGTATTTTGCATACGAGGCTCTGTGACGCACTCGTATGAGAAGAAGGAATACGAAGAGTAAAAGCGCGAAAATTCCTACCTCGCAGCCAATCTCAAGGAAGAGATTGTGACTGTGGGGCGCTGTTACACTGTCCTCTGCGTATTTCAAAAATTCCTCCGTGAACGCACCCTCTCCGACACCGACGCCTATGAAAATGTTGCTTGCAAACATTCTCAACGACGAGCGCCAGATTGAGAATCTTGACGAAACAGAGGTGTCCTCAAGGTTGAATATTGATAAGACTCTTGTGATAATTTCGGGTGGAATTAAAAGAATAACGAGCGGAAGAAGAACCGCGGGGATGAGAAGAAGCTTCGGGGCTCTTCTGCTTCTTATAATAGCGAATGCCAGAACCGAGAGCGCTACGGCTATCCAAGCGCCGCGCGACCAGGTGAGAATAAGAGCCGTAAGGTTTAAAATAACGGCGATAATATATAGGGGAGCGTAGACTCTGTGCGCCCTGTCAAGAGCGAAGGCTAAAGAGAAAATCGTCGTAACCGTTAGAAATACCGCATATATATTGGGGTTTCCGAAGGTTGCGTATGCTCTCGACGTTACCATATCGGCAAAGGTAGGGTCAAACCACTCGGGGTGAGCCGGCGATATAAAGTAAAGAATAATTCCGTATATTGCCGTCGGAACAGAGGAGAAAATGATTACTTTTACCGCATTTTCTGCCAGGCGACGGTTTACTATTATGTTGCTGACGAGCGTGTAAGCGAGCGCTACGACTATCAGAACTAATGATTTTTCGAAGGAATCTAACCCCTTGTTAAACACACCGCTTATAAGAGTGAAGAGCATAAACAAAAGAAGCACGGCATCGTATTGCTCAAAGTGGAAAAGACGCTTGCCGAGTACGACCTTGCCCACGAATGAGAGCGCCGTAACTACGACGAGAAGCGTAATTATAAGCGTTGAGTGAGGCAAAATCGGTATAACGGGTAAAATCAGAAGCGTTATCATAAGCGCAAACTCGGGGGAGGAAACCGAAAGAGTCAGAAATACCAGCGAAAAAACAGCGATGATAACAATCGGAAGCGATATAATGAAGCCGAGCGAGGCAAAGAGAACACCGATTATTATCGGTATTATAGAGCTATACTCCCTCCCCGTGTCAGCTGACACTCTCGTACGTCTTAAGCACAGCACGTCAAAGAAAATAATTGACGTTGGTTTCCATTTTTGTAATGAGTCCGAGAGGGGAGCGTCGAAAAAGAGAAGGGGGAGCGCTATTACTGTAATGACGGCTCCCGTGATAAGCTCTGCCGTGGGACTCGTCGGAAGACTTTTAAAATAGTATTCGGCAAAATTCATAAGAAGCGTCATAAGTCCAAAGGCAAGGAGTATAACGCCGTAGCTCTTTACACTTGCGTGCGCTATCGAATGACGGAGCCTTGATATGAATTTTGAAAAAGGAGTGTCAATGATTTTCTTTGAATACTTTGCACCGATTCCGCTTATGATTTTGTCGGAAAAGTGCTTCTCCGCCTCGGCAATACGGCTTTCCTTAAAGTCTTTATCCGAGCTTTCGTATCCAAAGATAAAATCCAGAAATTTAGAATTCATCCCTTCGTTTCCGTCACCTTTCTTTTTCTTGTTTTCTTTTCCTTCGGACGAAGCGCTTCTTCAAACTCGGGGTGGAGCAAAAGAAGGTCCGGGCGTCTTTCCCTGGTTATTTGCACCGATTTTTCAAGACGCCATCTATCTATTTTCTTATGGTCGCCTGAAAGAAGAATTTCGGGAACCTCAAGTCCTCTGAAATCCCTCGGCTTTGTGTATTGAGGGTATTCGAGGATACCCGAGGCAACCGATTCGTTTTCATAGCACTCGCTTGAGGCGAGAACTCCGTCCACCAGCCTTGATACAGCGTCAACTACTATGCAGGCGGGGATTTCTCCGCCCGTAACAACGTAGTCACCAATAGAAATTTCCTCGTCAATGATATTGTCAAGCACCCTTTGGTCGACGCCTTCGTAGTGACCGCATAGGAATACAAGCTCGTCGTATCCCGCAAGCTCCTTTGCGACGTCGTGGTTGAAAATTCTGCCCTTTGGAGACATATAGATAACCCGTCGGTTATCCGTTTTTACGTTTTTCTTTACCGCCTCAAAGCAATCGAAAATCGGCTGGCAGGTCATAACCATTCCCATACCTCCGCCAAAGGGGGTATCATCCGTTTTTCTGTGCTTGTCAAGAGAGTAGTCGCGTATATTGTAGGTATCGACGGATATGTAGCCGTCGCGCGCGGCGCGGCCTATAATGCTCTCACCGAGAACGTTCTCAATAAGGGCGGGGAAAAGTGTCATAAAATGAAATTTCATATCTCTTCAAAGAAGCCCGGAATAGGCGCTATATATACGCCCTCCTCGACGTTTATCTCCTTGATAAATTCTTTGATATCGGGTATAAGCACTTCCTTGCCGCTGTCGGTCTCTATAACGTAAAGGCGGTTTCTTGGAGAGTCAGTTATATCTTTAACTCTGCCAAGGAGCTTACCCGTGTTAAAATCTATTGCATTAAGTCCTATAATATCCGCAAGGAGAACTGCTCCGCGTCTGAGCGGTATATCCTCTCTTTTAAGGTAAAGGGTGGTGTTTTTCATTCCCTGCACGACCTCGCGAGAGGTATATCCCGAAAGACCCATAAGAACAAGAGGACCCAAGACCGATGCCGACTCAACTCCCACTTCCTTATAGCTGCCGTCCTTTTCAGCAAGGAAAACGCGCTTTTGCGCAGCAAGAATTTTTGGTGAGTCGCACCAGGATTCAACCTTCATAAGTCCCTTGACGCCGTGAGCGCCAACAATTTTTCCACATTCAAGAAATTCTTTTTTCATACACATTATTTTATCATAAAAGGTTAGTTATTGTCAATCTTTTTAATAAAGTAGGTCTTTTTAACAAAGCGGACCTTTTAAAAAGCAGCGTTTTTTCTAAACACGTTCTCGTGAAAGACGCTTTGGTATTTTTCGGCGTCTATCTTTGGAATAATTGCCCAATGAGAGGTAAAGACGCTTGTAGTCGTCTGCCATTCGGCATAAAGAAAAGCTATTTTCGTAGCTTTTTCTCGCTTCCGCCGAGAGTCTGTCTCGCTTGTCTTCGTCAAGAAGAAGCGAAAGGATAGCCTCCTTCAAAGCAAAAACGTTGTCCGAGGTGAATATCAGTCCATTTTCCCCGTGGCAAATCATTTCGGTATTTCCCCCAAAGCTCGACGCTACGGTAGGCACTCCGAGAGCCATACACTCGCTCGTGGCAAGGCAAGAGGTCTCGGTTCCGCGCGAGGCGTTTACGTTGAGGTAAAAGTCCTTTTGATAATTCCACGGCTGTGGGGTATAGCCTAAAAAGGTCACGTGCTTTTCAATCCCAAGGCTTGCCGCCAGTCTTTGATACTCACTTTTTTTACCGCCCTCACCGATGAAAAGGAAATGCACGTTTTTTACACGTCTTACGATATCCGGTACGGCGCGCAGAATAAGGTCCTGCCCCTTTACCCACTCAAGTCTTGCGACAGAGCCGATAATCTTCGTTCCCTTGGGCAGCTTCAGCTCCTCGTGAGCCGAAAAGTGAGAGTCTTTCACCCTTTCGCTTACGTCGGGCGAGCCGTTTTTTATCGTTATTATTCGGGATTTTGGAATTCCTTCTTTTATAAGGTTATTCGTGGCAAAATCGGCGGTTGACACGGTGAGGTCGGTAGAGAGGCGATAAACGAGTCGTTTTATAAAATTTTTCCGCTCAACCGAGGCGTCAGGTATGGCGCAGTGCCGTGTTGAGAGCGCAAGTCTTACTCCCGCAAGCTTTGCGCCAAGTCTTGCCGAGAGGGAAGCGTGGGTATGAACGACGTCGGTCGTGTTAAGCTTAAAGTAATTGTAAAAGGCTTTTACATCGCGCAGAGAAAAGCTCTTATCACCCGATACGTCAAGCTCTGTTATTTTAACCGATGCCGGAAGCGTACCCGAAAGCTCTGCCCCCTTTGGCACGATTGCCTCAAAATCAAATCTTTCAGAGAGACTGGTAAGAACAGAGCGGAGAAGTATTCCCGCTCCGCCTATATTTGTGTCGCTTATTACGTGTGTTATCTTCATTTTTACTCCTTGCAGAGCAAGAGGGGATTTTGAATCCTCTTGCTTTTAATATGTAAGGGCGTGTCAATTTTCAGAAGATGTTACGCAATAAGTCATTATTCAAGAGGTTGCTATCTTATAAGAATTATTTTTGTCTCTTTTTCTTGAAATATTCTCCAAGAAGATTCTTGCAGTCATCCGCTCTTATAAAGCGTTTGATTTCCGGCTTGTGATTCAATGGTAGCTCTGAGAGGTCGAGAAGCGAGCCGAAAGCACCGAAACGCAGGTCGGGAGCGCCATAAACTACGTTCGGTATCCTTGCGTTTATTATCGCCCCGGCGCACATAGCGCAGGGCTCAAGCGTTACGTATATCGTGCATTCGGGAAGACGCCAGCCACCGAGCGTGCGGCAAGCCTCTTCAATCGCAAGTATCTCAGCGTGAT
Source organism: Clostridia bacterium (assembly GCA_017462485.1). Lineage (GTDB taxonomy): Bacteria > Bacillota > Clostridia > Oscillospirales > CAG-272 > UBA1740. Next base: position 6,521 of record JAFTRA010000011.1, read on the forward strand.
GAGTAGCGCACTTTGAATTCTCGCGTGTGTTATGAGCTTTTGCGATAATTTTTCCGTCTCTTACGATAACCGCCCCGATAGGAACCTCGTCCTCCGCTTCGGCAAGCTTTGCTTCTTCTATCGCAAATGACATAAAATCATCATCGTTTAAAATCGCCATTATGTTCTCCTTAAGTGAATAATTGTTTGCATTTTATGCATTTATCCGAAAATCAAAGAGGTAATTGCCAGAAATGCGGATACTCCGATAAACACAAATGCTATCCTATCTATTTTAACCTTACCGTCTCCAACCAAGTCTTTTATTACACCCGAGTAGCTCTTGCGCAGGGCGAAAATAACGGCAAATGAAATCAAAGCTCCCACAGTCACGGCGGATATTATTATGCCGTCTTTTTCCGTATATATTGATATAAGGGAGATAAGATTATTGAGAAAATGCAAGAGGATAGAGGATAAAATGCTTCCTGTCATAATATAGAGAAACGCAAAAATTATGCCTGCCGCAAGGGCATACGGAATCTGAAAGAGATTTGCGTGCGCGAAGGCAAACATAAGAGAGGAGAGAACCAACGCGCTTTTTCTTTCTTCTTTGAGAAGCTTTATGGGAACAAATCTGAAAAGAAGCTCTTCGAGGACCGCAGGTACTAAAGCGTGCGAAATTACGGCAGATAAAAAAGGCATATCGAACGCTACATCGTTCTCGTAGCCGAAGATTCCTAAAACAAGCGAGGTGAGATATGAGAGGAGCAGAATTACCGATATTGCGGGGAATACGATGGGCAAGGAGAGGATAGCTCCCCTTTTTGATATCTTAAAGTCGGAAAGCGCTGCTTTCAGAGTGTTTTCCGTCGCCTCGTTTTTATCTTCGGGAGCGCATATAAAGTAAAATCCTATAAGAATGGGGACAAGGAACGCAAGGTAATATATTACATCACCGATAGCGCCGTCAGTTGCGCCCGATACGAGAAGAAGAAAGAGAAATAAGAGATCAAGAGCGCATATAAGCTTCGTTTTGCTTGTCATAGATTCTCCCCCGTGACCAAGGAAAAGCGGAGCTTTCCTCTCATAATATCAGCCTCTTCAAGCTTAACCCTTATCATATCGCCTATGCGATAGTAGGTTTTATCGTTTCGGAGGGTGATATTTTTCTCGTCGAACACGAAGCTGCCATCAATAGTCGAAATCGGAATCAAGCCCTCGCAGGTGTTCTCAAGCGTTGCGAAAAGTCCGAACGAGGTAACCGAGGTTATCATAGCCGTGAATACCTCTCCAACCCTTTCTCGCATATAAATTACTTTATATAAATTTTCTATTCGTCTTTCGGCAGAAAGCGCTCGAAGCTCGCCCTCGGTTGCCGCTGCTGCCGCACGCTTTGCGTAGGACTTAAACTTCTCACGGGGCTTACCCTCAAGTATAACCTTGTGTATTATTCTGTGAGTCGCAAGGTCGGAAAGACGGCGTATGGGAGAGGTGAAATGGCAGTAATTTTCAATGCCGAGTCCGAAGTGGGAGCGGTGGATTTCCGAGTATGCCGCCTTTGACATAGAGCGCAGGCAAGCGTAGGAAACAGCCTCTCCTATACCCTTTAGCTTCGCTTTCTCTATAAGAGCCGCAAGAGCCTTTGGCTCGGGGTTCTCGGCAGAGATAGAGCGTGTGTCAAATCCAAGGTTTGCAGCGTAGCTTAAAAAGTCGGAGAATTTATCGGCGGGCGGCGGCTCGTGAACTCGGTAAACGCAGGGAATACCCTCGTTTAGCATAAGCGTCGCAACCGCCTCGTTGGCGGTGAGCATAAATTGCTCTATCATTTTTTCGGCATCGCCTCTCTCACGCTTGATTATATCGACGGGTACACCGGACTCGTCAAGCAGAATTTCAGCCTCGGCTGACTCAAGCTCAACAGCGCCCCTTTTATGAGATTTTTCGAGAAGCTTCTCGTAAAGGCTGTGCATACACGAGAGCGTGTCAAGGCAATCAGCGTATTTTTCCTTTATATAGCTGTCGGCAGCGCCGTTAAAAATTCGGTTTATTTCGGAGTATATACCCTTAACCCTGCTGACTATAACCGATGGCTCGATTTTTACGGAGAGTATATTTGCTGACGCATCAAGCTCTATCAGTGCTGAAAGCGTGTATTTTTTCTCTCCGGGATTTAAGGAGCAGGCTCCGTTAGAGAGCGAGGGAGGAAGCATAGGAACGACCTTGTCTGTAAAATAAACGCTCGTTCCGCGTGCCATAACGAGTCTGTCAAGCGCGGTTTTTTCCTTTATATAATGAGATACGTCGGCAATATGCACGCCAAGAGTATAAGTTCCGTCATCCTTTACTGTGAGCGAGATAGCGTCGTCAAGGTCCTTTGCGCTCTCACTGTCTATCGTGAAAATGATTTCATCTCTTACGGTGCGCCCCTCGGTGTCGATTTTCTCAAGGCTCGCTTCTTTCGCCTGATTCAATTCATCGTCGGTAAAGTCGGTGTCAATTTCGCAGTCGGCAAGTATCGCAAGGTAGTTAGCCTCACGGCTTTCGCTCTTTCCGAAATTGGAGATAACGTCTGCCTCAAGAGTGTATGAGGAATACCCTGTGCCTCGGATAAGCTTTGCCATAACCTTGTCACCCACACGAGCATCGCCGTCAAAACGCAGAAATATGCGCTTCGATATCTTCGCATCGTCGGGAATAAGATAGAGGCGGTTTATTCTTCTTTTATGGATTCTTACGACGTCGGACTCAACCGTTCCTATAACCGTCTTTCTTCCTACCTCGAGCACTTCAAGAATTCGTCCCTCGGTTTTTTCTTCTCCGAATCCTGACAAAAATTTGTGATATCTGATTTTTACCTTGTCTCCGTCAATTGCGTCAAGAGTCTGTGATTCAGGAATAAAAACATCCCTTGTCTCGCCCTCGACGGAAACGAAGCCGTAGCCCGACGCACTGTCACGGAAAACGCCCTCGGCAAATATATCCTTGCCCTTCTGAGAGCCCCTGCCGTAAGGCTCGTCGGTGAATTTTATTTTTAACGCCCGTGCTCCAACGTTAGTTTCCTCGACTATTTTCATAAGCTCACGGTGCGAGCGCTCTCTCGCCTTCGAACGAGAAGAGAATTTTTTAAAGCTTTTATCTGTTCTTTTCATTTGCTTTCCCGCCAAAAGAGAAATTTGTATTGATTTCAAGCTTGATTCTTTTTGGCTTTTCTTAAAAATTTGTTTATAGGTTGCCCGGAATAATACTTTTTAACAGCGGATTTTTCTGTTAGAAAAAGAAAAACGGAAGCTAGATACTTCCGTTTTTTCTTTATTAGTCTCCGAATATAGAAGAAAACTCCGAAATCTTCGTCCAGTCGTTCTGGGTATAAGCATAATCGGGCTGAATAACGTACACAACAAGAACTGCTACCGCGAAAATGATAGACGCGATAAGAGTAATCTTGAAAATCTTCTTGCCGGTCTGAACCGACTTGTCCTTGCCGTAATATGTTTCAGAGCCGCCGGAGATAGTACCCGAAAGACCCTCGTTAGATTTCTGAAGCGTTACTGCTACAACGATAACTACCGCGCACACGAGAAGTATGCTGAGAAGAATGTATTCAAGTATCATTTTTTGTTCCTTCCAACCGGTCTATTTTCGACCGGACATTAAAATATATAGTAATTCTACCACATTACGTTTAAAAAAGCAAGTCCTTTTTCAAAAAATTGAAAAATATTTTATTTTAAACGTTTTTACCCCTTAATTCTTTCTCCAAGTTGACGGAGAGAAGAGAACAAGCATAGGCATTATCTCAAGTCTTCCGAAGAGCATTAAAAACGAGAGGAAGAGCTTTGAGAAATATGAGAATACGTCAAAGCTTGCGTGTGCCTCGCCGAGCGCGGGTCCGATATTGTTAAAGCAGGATATGACAGCGGTTGACGTCGTAACTATATCCATTCCGTCGAGCGCAATTACCATAACCGAGATAACTATTATGACGAAGTATATAGAAAGGTAGCTGAGCGATGATTTTACGGTATCCTCGTCGAGAGGGTTGCCATCAAGACGAATGGTTTTTACGGAATTCGGCTTGAAAATCTTTCGTATATCACGCTTTATACTCTTAAGGACTATCAGGCATCTCGATATCTTGAATCCGCCCGCGGTTGAGCCGGCGCACGCTCCGAGAAGCATAAGAACGACGATAAGCGTTTGCGAGAAGCTTGGCCACATATCGAAGCTTGCCGTTGAAAATCCCGCGGTTGACATAATCGAGGTTACCTGGAAGAATGCGTCGCGCACAGCGTCGGAGGCTGCGGTATATTCGGTGAGATTGTAAAAAATATTCAGCGATATGAGTGTTGTTGAAACGAGAGTTATTATAAGATATGTTTTAAGCTCCTCGTTTTTCTTCACATCGCGGAATTTACCTATAAGAATAAAGAAATAGAGATTGTAATTCACGCCTGCGAGAAGAAGAAATATCGCTATAATCCATTCGGCAGCGGGATTGTTGTATCCTGCTATCGAGTCGTTGAGAACAGAAAAACCGCCCGTTCCCATAGTGCCAAAAGCGTTAATGATAGAGTCGTATAGCGGCATGCGTGTCAAAAGAAGCGCTATAGTTTCGGCGACGGTCAGTACAAGGTAGATAATATAGAGAATCAAGGAGCTGTTTCTGAGTTTTGAAACGAGCTTTCCCTTTTGGGGACCCGGAACCTCAGCGCGCATAAGGAAAACGTTACCGTCGGAGCCCGGCATAATCGCCAGCATAAAGACGAGTATTCCCATACCGCCTATCCAGTGAGTAAAGCTGCGCCAGAAAAGCACGCCCTTTGGGATAGCTTCGATTTGCCCTGCGGGAATTATTGAGGCACCCGTCGTGGTAAAGCCCGAAACCGTTTCAAAAAAGGCGTCTATATAGTTCGGTATCGAGCCGCTTATAACGAACGGCAAAGCCCCGAACAGAGAGAGCAGTATCCAGGAAAGAGCCGTGCATATAAAGCCCTCCTTTGCGTAAATCCTTTGCCTTTTCGGCTTCAAGAGCAGCGTCGGTAGAGAGAGTGCCAGAAGAATCGCTATCGTTATAAGAAAGGGAGCTATCGGCTCTTTATATATGAGAGAAACTATAAGAGGAAAGACGAGAAGAGCTGCTTCGATAAGAAGCACCGTTCCCAAGAACTTTCCAAGCATTTTAAAATTCATCAGTCTAAAATATCCTTAATGTTTTTAATTGAGCCTGTTACGAGAACTATTATTCTGTCGCCTACGTTGATAGTATCCGAGCCTGAGGGAATTATTATGCTTCCGTCTCTTACTATGCAGGCAAGAAGAGAATTCTTTATTCTCTTTATCTCGGCAATCGGAATCCCCGTAAGACCTTCAATGTTTTCCTTGATTATGAACTCGAGAGCCTCGATTTTTCCGTTCATCATAGTGTGGAGAGACTCTATCTCGGAGTCCTTTGCGTCTGCCATACCGCGTATAAAGCGGAGAATATAGTCAACTGTTGAGGATTTTGGCGAAACTATGCAGTCAAGACCAACGTCCTTGAAGAAATCAATGTAGGGAAGCGAACGTATCATAGTTATTATTTTCGGTACGCCTATCTTCTTTGCGTACATTGAAACAATGGCATTTTCCTCGTCAACGTCGGAGAGGGCAAGGAATACGTCTGCGCTCTCAAGTCCCTCTTCGAGAAGAAGCTCCTGGCTTGTTCCGTCTCCGTGGGTGACGTCGATATTGTACTCTGCGCTTAAATCCTCGCACCTTACAAGATTCTTTTCAATAATGGTGGTATTGCCGAGGTTTTTACCAAGCATTTTAGCAAGGTAATAGGTCGTTCTACCACCGCCCGAAATAAGAATATTCTTTATAGGGCGTTTGTTTTTTGATATGAGCTTGAAGAACTTCTGAAGCTCCTCCTCCGGTGCGGTAACGCAAATCGAGTCGCCCTCGCGGATAACGAAATTACCCGAGGGAATATAGACCTCCTCGCTTCGTCTTACTCCGCATACGAGAAATTTGATGTTAAATTTTTCCCTTAAGTCAAAGAGTGAAAGATTGCAAAGAGGTGAGTCGGGCGCAACCTTGATTTCGGCAATTTCGACTCGGCCATCGCAGAACGTGTCCACCTTCGAGGCGTTCGGGAATTTCAAAATTCTTGCTATTTCCTTTGCCGTCGCATACTCGGGGTTTATGGTAAGAGATAGGTTCATATCCTCCTTCATAAGATTCATAAAGGTGGTATATTCGGGATTTCTGACTCTTGCTACCGTATGAGCCGTGCCGAGCTTTCTTGCGGCATAGCAGGAAAGCATATTGACCTCATCCATAGCGGTTACAGCGATAAGCAAATCGGCGCTCTCCGCACCCGCCTCGCGCAAAAGCTCAACGTCGGCAGAGTTGCCGAGCATAGCGGTTACGTCGCACGTGTTTGATATCTCGGTAAGTGTTACGTGATTGGAGTCTATGACCGTAACGTCATGACCCTCTTTTATAAGCTGATGGCATATGGCGGAACCAACAGTTCCGCTTCCTGTTATGATAATTTTCATTTTTTTCTCCCCGTGGGGTATATTATTTACCATAAATTATAGCACTATGAATCAAAAAAATCAAGAGGTCGGTGTTGTTTCCCGGAAAGAGACGTTTTTGTTATAAAAATCCCGACGGGAATCGACCCGTCGGGATTGAATGTGAAAAATATTTATGTATTAAGCCTCAGCATCCTCTTTAGCAGTTTCTGTTTCGTATGAACCGTCATTGATGTTCATAATAACTGCGCCAAGCTCGTTAACCATTGTTTCGGAAACGTTTCTGTCAACCTTAATCTTGATGCTGTCAGAGCCCTTGGAGTCAACCATGTTGGAAGCACCGAGAGTAAGAAGCTCAACCTCGTTGCGTCTGCCACCGATGGTGATAAGAACTGCGCCGCCAAGACTGAAGATGTAAATCAAAACGTTGATAACGGTTGCAACAAGAGCGATAGCTGCGGGAATAAGCATAATAAGAGCAATACCGCTGAAGTCTGTATCTGCGCCGTAAGAGTTAACGGTATCGGAAGCCTGATTAAGCTTGCTGTTGAGTATAAAGAAAACAACCAAAAAAGCGACGGTAAGAAGACCGCAAAGAATTGTCTTTAAGAGCGAACGGCCGTTCTTTGCGAAGGTTGCATCAACGTATTCCGCAGATGAAACGGGGATTTCCTTACGGGCTGCAACGTGGTTTGATACAGACTGAAGTACAACTCTTCTGTTTGTAACCGTAAGTGAGTTCTGAGTAACCTCCTTCTTAAAGATACCTTTTGTTACAGTGCTATAATCATAATTTTTAACAATTTTTTCATTATTAGCTAATCTAAGCTGTTCCATAATTAAATCCTCCTCTATTACTTTTTATATTCGATAACGTATGAGCCAATCTCAGCAACCATAGCCTCGATTGAACCGGGGATAAGTCCAACGTCCTGAACCTTAGACTTGCACACCTTTTTAAGAAAAGCGAATCTCTTCTTCTTTTTCTTCTTTTTCTTCTTTTCCTTCTGAGGCTTCAATGATGACGAGCCAAACTGAATGTGCGTCGTTTCAGAATCGCCGAAGGAGTGAATAGCAAGATTAAATGAATAGCACTTCTTAGCAAAAATAATAGAAAGTGCAACAATCAAGCCTCCTATCAAAAGAGGAATAAGACCGTAAACGGTTTCTGCCGAGATAAAAACAATTAAGCCAACCAAAGCAATAATTGCGCCGAGTATGATAAGTGCAACGTTATACACTTTCTTGAAGGAAAAATCGCTGTCAACCGTATCAACGGTATTAATGTCGAAATCCCTCTTTGTGTAAACCGAACCGCCACGCTTATCGGTTACTTTCTGTGTGTAAACTATACGCTTGTTAGTTACCGTAAGCTGAGACTCTGTTCTGGTCTTAACCTTTGGAACTGTGTAATCCTGGATAGGATAGTTTTTTACAAGGTACTCATGTTTACCCATTGGAATTAAATTCTCCAAAGAATCATCTCCTTTTACATATTTTTACTTGTTAACAAAAACAGAATAATTGATTAACAAGTGTTTACATAATTATAAACTCTTATTAAATAGTTGTCAATACCTTTGTCAAAAAAGGTATTAATTAGTTGTCAAAAATCGTAAAAAATGAGGCTGCCTCAATTTTAAAAGACAGCCTATTTGATTTATTCGTTTATTTACGGTAATGTCGAAATTCACAAAATTAGCGCATTTTCTCGGATTTTTAAATCTTATCAGCTCGTTTCTGTAGCGTTTCGAGTAGCCTACGACTTTGAATAGATTCCGACAATGTTTTTCAGTATTTCCACGACTGTGTCCATTCCCTCGACGGTAATATGCTCGTATGGGCCGTGGAAAGCGTAGCCGCCCGTACCGAGATTAGGGCAGGGAAGTCCCATAAATGAGAGTCTTGCTCCGTCGGTGCCGCCTCTTATCGGCTCGACCGAGGGCGTAACGCCCGCCATTTTTGCCGCGAGAATTGCGTTATCAACAAGGTGCATATGCGGAAGAATCATTTCTCTCATATTGCTGTAGCTGTCATTTAAGGTAAGGGTGACCGTCCCATTGCCGTATTTTTCGTTTATGTGCTTTTCGATATGAATGAGAGTTTGCTTTCTTGCCTCGAAAATTTCTTTTGAGTGGTCTCTCACGATATACGAGAGCGATGCCGATTCTACCGAGCCTTCCATAGAGGTAAGGTGATAGAAGCCCTCGTATCCTGCGGTCATAGCGGGGATTTCATAGGAGGGAAGAGCGGCATTTATTTCCATAGCTACAAGAGATGCGTTCACCATAGTGTCCTTTGCGCTTCCCGGGTGCACGTTGACTCCGTTTATCTTGAAGCTTGCCGAGCAGGCGTTGAAATTTTCGTATTCAAGCGAGCCCTCACATCCGCCGTCAACTGTGTAGGCAAAGTCAGCTCCGAGCGTCTCTACGTCAAAATGGTCCGCTCCCTCTCCGATTTCTTCGTCGGGGGTAAAGGCGATAAGCACCTCACCGTGTGAAATATTTCCTGAAAGAAGCTCTTCTGCGAGAGTCATTATTTCGGCAACGCCAGCCTTATCGTCAGCGCCCAGAAGTGTAGCTCCGTCGGTGGTTATAAGCGTTTTGCCCACGAGGTTTAAAAGGCTCGGGAACTGCTTTGGGTCAAGCGTACGACCGCTATTGCCAAGCCTTACCGCTCCACCGTTATAGTTTTTGAAAATTTGCGGATTTACTCCCTCGCCTGAAAAGTCGGGGGCGGTGTCCATGTGAGCTATAAACGCAATTTTTTTAGCGCTTTCAAATCCGGCACTTGCCGGTATCCTTGCGTAAAGATAGCATTTTTCATCGAGCTTAACGTCAGAAGCGCCGAGAACTAGGAGCTCGTCCTTGAGAATATTAGCAAGGGTAAATTGCGTCTCGGTGCTCGGGTGCGTTCCGCTCGTATCATCACTCGAGGTGTTTATCTTAATATAGTTCAAAAATCTTTCGTAAGCTTTCACGTTGAATATTATTCCTTTCATGATTTATATTCGGCACATTTCTTACCTTAATAAATACTATCACACAAACTAACTTCGGTCAAGAGAGATTTTTTGAAAATTGCTGTGTGTGGAAAAGATGATTTTACAAAATAATACATAAATGTAATATTTATTCAGAATATATGCAAAAAACAGCTCTGTTTTTACGCGATATTCTAAAAAAATTCACTTTTTTGCAAAAAAGCCTTGACAAACAGAAAATCATTTGCTAAAATGCTTCTATCAAAAACGTTTGAGCAGAAAGTAGTAACCGTTTTTTCGGTTTGCAGAGAGCTGCCGCTTGGTGCGAGGCAGTAATCGGGGTTCGGCGAATTCATTCTGCGAGTTGCGGGCTTAAAGCGGCGCTTTGCGAGTAGGCCTTGCCGGGTACGACCGTTATATCGTTACGAGTGTAGATTTGCACTTAATGAGGCTCATAGCCGCGAGGCGTGAGTGAAGCAGAGTGGTATCACGGTGAATTTTATATTTGCTGTCCCTGTATTTTCCTTTTTGTAGGAGAATGCAGGCTTTTTTATTTGTTAATTTACAGACCGCACATCAGAAATTTTAAGCGGTATGCAAGTTATATATAAACTATTTTCGGAGGAAAAGAAAATGAAAAAACTTTTATCACTTGTATTGGCGATTACGCTTTGCTTTGGTGTTTTTGGCGCGCTTACGTCTTGCTCTGACAAGGCTGATTATACTGTCGGTATATGCCAGCTTATGAAGCACGACTCTCTCGACGCGGCAACCAAGGGCTTTATCGACTCTCTTACCGCAGAGCTTGAAAAAGCCGGCAAGACCGTTGAGTTTGACACTCAGGTTCCCGGTGACGCAAACCTTTGCTCCACGGTAATAAATACCTTTGTGTCGAAGAACGTTGATCTTATCATGGCTAACGCTACTCCCGCTTTGGTAGCGGCTGCGAACGCAACCGCTTCAATTCCCGTTCTCGGAACCTCTGTTACCAGCTATTCCGATACCTTCAAGAACGGTGTTCCTGATAACGTTTCCGGAACTTCCGACGGAGTATCCTTTGAATCCCAGGCGCAGATGATGATAGACACTCTCGGTCTTAAGTCAGGCGACAAGGTTGGCGTTATCTACTGCTCCAACGAGTCTAACTCTCTGTTCCAGTTCAATGCCGTAAAGGCTTATTTCGATACCAAAGGTATCGTTACTACGGCTTATACCTTCTCGGAGACAACAGAGCTTCAGACGGTAGCCGCAAAGGCAGCTGACGAGTCCAAGGCTATTTACGTTCCCTCGGATAACACCGTTTCCGCAAACGAATCGGTAGTTGATACCGTTTGCACCGAAAAGAAGGTTCCCGTATTCACAAGTTACGGTGGAAGCATATGCTACGTAAGCCTTGCTATTGACTACTATCAGCTTGGTGTAGAAACCGGAAAGATGGCAGCTAAGGTGCTTCTCGGTGAAAAGTCCGTCGCAGACCTCGGTGCTCCCGATTCGAACGTTCTCACTCCTACCGTTCAGTATAACGAAGAAAAGTGCGCGGCTCTCGGAATCACCGTTCCCACTAACTGATTTTGAGGTATTTTTAAACTATGGGTTTTCTTAATGCTATCCCCGGCGCCGTGGCGCAGGGGCTTATATGGGGTATAATGGCTATAGGCGTATATATCTCGTACAGAATACTAGATATTGCTGACCTTACGGTCGATGGCTCTATATGCACGGGCGCTTGCGTATGCGGCGTACTTATAACGAGCGGTGTTCCTGCGTGGATAAGTATCTTTGTAGCCTTTCTTGCGGGCGCGGTGACGGGAATTATAGCAGGTCTATTAAATACGGCTTTCGGGATTCCGTCTATTCTTGCGGGTATTCTTACTCAGCTTATTCTTTACTCGGTGAATCTAAAAATACTCGGCGGAAGGTCTCTTTTGCAGATAGACTCCAGAAAGTACAGTCTTATACTTAATCAGCTGAGTAACGTTAAGTCTATAATTATGGCGGTAGCTATAATTACTTTACTTATTATAGTTCTCTGGCTCTTCTTCTATACCGAGGTGGGTCTTACCCTTAAATCCACCGGTGATAACCCTCATATGAGCCGTGCGCAAGGTATAAACGTAAGCTTCAACAAGGTTTTAGGACTTGCTATATCTAACGGTATAGTAGCTCTTTCTGGCGCTCTTCTTGCGCAGTATCAGGGCTTTGCGGACATAAATATGGGACGAGGCGCAATAGTTATCGGTCTTGCGGCTATATTCATCGGTCTTTCGGTATCTCTTAAGATAAAGCCGAACTTCGTCGTATCTCTTATCGGCGTAGTTGCGGGTGGCGTTGTGTACTATCTTGTATATACGTTCGTTATATTCCTTGGTCTTGATACCGACCTTCTTAAGATGCTTTCGGCTATCATAGTTGCGCTCTTCCTTGCTGTTCCTTACGTAAAGGCTAATTATTTTAAAAAATATAAGCACGAGCCTGCAGCAGAAGAGATTACGGAGGGAGGCGAGGCAAATGCTTAAAATAAAGAATCTTCATAAAACCTTCAATCCCGGTACGGTAAATGCTAAAAAAGCGCTTAACGGCTTGAATCTTACTCTGAATGACGGTGATTTCGTTACGGTTATCGGCGGTAACGGAGCGGGAAAAAGCACTATGCTTAACGCTATTTGCGGAGTATGGCGCCCAGATGCGGGAAGCATCGAAATTGACGGTGTTGATATCACAGGTATGCCCGAATATAAGAGAGCTAAATTTTTCGGACGTGTTTTCCAAGACCCTATGAAGGGAACCGCACCGGATATGGAGATTGCCGAGAATCTTGCTATCGCTGCAAGAAGAGGCAAAAAAAGAAAGCTGATTTGGGGTATAGCGAAGGGTGAGAGAACAATTTATCGCGAGAAGCTCCGAGAGCTTGACCTCGGACTAGAGGATAGACTTTCGAGCAAGGTGGGACTTCTTTCTGGCGGTCAGAGACAAGCGGTAACGCTGCTTATGGCAACACTGGAGGAGCCGAAGCTTCTGCTTCTTGACGAGCATACGGCTGCCCTCGACCCAAAAACCGCTGCAAAGGTGCTTGAAATAACCGAGAAAATAGTCACCGAGAAAAATCTTACCACACTTATGATAACTCATAATATGCGTGACGCCATAAGGTATGGCAATCGACTTATTATGATGCACGAGGGCAGAATTATCGTTGACGTCTCTGGTGAGGAAAAGAAGAATCTCACGGTCGAGTATCTTCTTGAACTCTTCAGCAAGGCGAGCGGAAGCGAGTTTTCGAGTGATAGAGCAATATTGGCTTAACACGTGAGAACGGTGCATTTCGGCATAACCGAGCCCGAAAGTATAACAGCTTAAAATTTTATACAGCCGAGGCGTAGCTACCAAAATGCGTCTCGGCTTTTTTAGAAAAGAGAAAAAATGGTTTTCGAATTTCGTTGACATTTGTATTGCTTTGTGGTATAACTATGTTAGCCGTAAAATTATTACATAATGTAATAAATGCCTTTCGGCTAAAAGAAAAACAAAAGGAGAATTTTATGAAAAAGTTTTTCGAAGAATTTAAAAAATTCATAACGCGCGGCAACGTCGTTGATATGGCTGTCGGTGTTATCGTAGGTAGCTCGTTTACCGCTATTGTAAACGGACTCAGTAATTACATATTGAAGCCCATTATCAACTGGCTTCTCGCCCTTGTATTTGGTAAGGATTCGCTTTCAAGCATTTATACTTTCCTTGTCAGAGTAGAGAAGAGCCAGGACGTGCTTGACGCAGAGGGTAACGTTATCGGAACCGAGATGGTTCCGGACCTTACGCAGTCTATATACATAGATTGGGGCTCGTTCATTAATGCGGTTATCAACTTCTTTATAGTTGCTTTCGTTCTCTTCACGATAGTTAAGATAATGAACAAGATAAGAGAAGAGCATAAGGAATTCAACCAGAAGCTTCTCTCCTATAAGCTCACCAAGGAAGATAAAAAAATACTTAAGTCCCGCGGTATAAAGAGAACCGACCTCACGGCTATCGAGGCATACGTTGCTGAAAAGAAAGCTGCCAAAGAGGCAGAGGCAAAGAAGAAAGCTGCCGAGGCAGAGGAAAAGGCTAAGCTTGAAAGAGCGGCTAACCCCACCACCGAGGACCTTCTTAAAGAAATTCTCGCGGAGCTTAAAAGCAGAGCATAATTTAAGGTAAATAATTTATAAACACAGGTTTATTGGAGAAAAATATGAACAACGAACAGTTAATGAAAAATCTCCGCGTTCCAAGCGGAAAGATTGACGTCGTGCTTGATACCGACGCGTATAACGAAATTGACGACCAGTTTGCGATAGCATATCTTCTTCGCGCTCCCGAAAAGCTCTCGGTTAAAGCAATTTATGCGGCTCCATTCAAGAATAACAAGTCTAAAGGACCTAAGGAAGGAATGGAAAAAAGCTACGATGAAATAATAAAGCTTCTTTCGCTTATGAAAATCGAAAATATGCTGACTCTTCGCGGCTCGGAGTCATATCTTCCCTCTGAGAGCGAGGCAGTGATTTCAGATGCGGCTCGCGACCTTGCGGAGCGTGTTAAGAATTACACGCCCGAAAAACCTCTTTACGTCGTTGCGATAGGCGCTATAACCAACGTTGCTTCGGCAATACTTCTCAACCCCGATGTCGCTAAAAACACCGTAGTGGTATGGCTTGGCGGTCATGCGCTTCACTATCACGATACAAATGAATTCAATATGAAGCAGGATATTGCGGCGGCAAGAGTCGTATATAAGAGCGGTGTTCCGCTTGTTATTCTTCCTTGCTGCGGAGTCGTAACCAACTTCACCTTGTCTAAGCCTGAGCTTGAGTATTGGTTTATGGGAAAGAACGAGGTTTCCGACTACCTTGCAAAGAATGCGATTGCGGAAGCGGAGGTCTATGCCAGCGGCAAACCCTGGACCAGAGTTATATGGGACGTTACCGCTGTTGCTTGGCTTCTTAACGACAATGACGTATTTATGAATGGAAGAATTCTTCCCAAGGCTTATCTTCCAAATTATGATAACAAGTATGAAGAGGAGCCGACGGGCCATCCGATGAATTATATCTACTACATCAAGCGCGATGCGTTGATGAACGATATGGTAAGAAGAATAACGAAAGATTAAAAGCAAAACTCAAAATCACTCTCAGTGATAAAAACAAAAAGAACAAGAGAAAGGTTTAACCCATTTCTCTTGTCTTTTTTTGATATAATGAAAACATAAGTTTACAATTGCAGCAAAAGTAATATAAGTTCAGCTATAAAAACTACGGTGGCAGTGCCCGCCGCAACCATTATGAGACTGCGTCCTGAATAGGCGAGCGCTACTGCTGCAATAACTGCGACAACGCCCGTTGCCACGTGAGAGGTTGCAAAGAACATTGCCGGAATAGCCATTACCGTCAGTACCGAATACGGTACGTAATATAACACCGAGCGGATAAATTTATTTCTGATTTTCTTTTTGAAAATCAGCATTGGAAGGAGTCTCAAAAGATAGGTTATGAGAACCATAACGGCAAGGTAAATAAAGAAGTTGGGGGTTTTAAACATTTTCCGCCACCTCCTCTTTTGATACGTCTTCCTCTTCTTCGTCGGGGATAGGGAATATGAGCGCAAACGTAATGCTCGTTATTAAGGTGCAGATGATGATAACGAAGCCGTCGGGAATCTTAGAAAGTGCAGGAAGAAATTCGAAAACGCAGGAGAGTATAATGCTGACAATAATACAAAGTGTTATCGGTTTTTCTGCCTTTGCCGCGGGGATAAGTATCGCGATAAACATAGCGTACATAGATGTTCCGAGAGCGGTTACAAGAATGTCTGGGAGGATATTACCCGCTATCGCGCCGAATAGTGTTCCGAGAGTCCAGCCGAGATAGGGATATAAAAGAAGAGCGAGCAGATACTTTCTTCCCAGCGTGCTTCTTTTTCCTATAGCGACGGCAAACATCTCGTCGGTAAGAGTTAAGGAAAGATAGAGTCTGTCGGCAAGCTTGATTTTCTTGTCAAATCGCTGCGAGAGTGAGATTGACATAAGCGAATACCTTAAATTTATAAGAAGCTGGGTAAGAGTGAGCTCTAAAATTGAGCCGCCCGACGATATTATCGGTAGGGAAGCAAGCTGACCTGCAGACGTAATGTTAAATGCCGAGATAAAAACCGCTTCGGAAATGGTAAATCCGTAAGAGGTTGCCATAAGACCGAAGGCGAATGATATCGCAAAATATCCGAGTCCTATCGGGAGTCCGTCACGAAAGCCCATACGTGCGTTATTAAGTATTGTGCCGTTCATTTGTTTCACCGTTGATTTTAAAATATGTCCTGTATTGGAATGTTTTAATAAATCTAATGTTAAAAAACCATTAGCTATGGCTTGAAAGCGCTAAAGTCGTGAATCAGTTTGCTTCGGCTAGCGAAGCGCTTCTCGTACTCATAGTGTAGAGCCTGAAATATTCTCCGCCAAGCGTCATAAGCGAGTCGTGAGTACCCTCTTCGACGATTCCGTTTTTGTCGAGAACTACAATTCTGTCAGCGTTTTTCACCGTCGAAAGTCTATGCGCCACGACTATAACGGTTCTGCCTGCCGAGAGCTCCTCAAGGGATTTCTGAATCTGCATTTCCGTGATATTGTCGAGTGCGCTCGTTGCCTCATCAAGAATGAGTAGAGATGGATTTTTGAGGAATACTCTTGCAATAGCGACTCTCTGCCTTTGACCGCCAGAAAGCTTGAGTCCGCGCTCACCCACCTCGGTGTCATAGCCACGGTCAAGAGTTGATATAAAGTCGTGGATATTGGCACGCTTTGCCGCGTCTATAATCTCCTCATCGGTCGCATTTCCTCGCCCGTAAGCAATATTATCTCTGATAGTGCCATCAAAGAGAAATACGTTTTGCGAAACTACACCGATGCTTTTACGGAGAGACTCAAGAGTGTAATCTCTTATATCGGTTCCGTCAAGAGTGATTTTTCCACAGCTTACGTCATAAAGTCTGGGAATAAGATTGCAAAGGGTAGTTTTTCCGCCGCCCGAGGGACCTACGATAGCGAGTGTCTCGCCTCGTGGGATGTTCAGGCTTAAGTTGTTAATAACGAGATTTTCGCTGTCACTCGTATAAGAGAAGGAAACGTTTTTGAATTCTACGTCTCCGGGGTCGGTAAGAGTGAGCGTACCATTGTCACATTCCTCTTCCATACCCATTATTTCGGCAAATCTCGTAAAGCCCGTCATACCCTCTTGGAACTGCTCGAACAGCCAAGCAATTTTTTGTATCGGCGTCAAGAACATTCCTATATAAAGTATAAAAGCTGCAAATTCGCCCGCGTCTATTCTGCCGTAGAAGAAGAAAAGACCGCCCGCGAGAACTATAACGAGGTAGAGTAGGTCGGATATGAAAGCCATTACGGTCTCATATTTTGCCATCGAGCGCATAGCTTTGCCACGCAGCTTTGCGAGAAGTCCGTTGACCTCGCCGAATTTTTCTATTTCATAATGCTCTCTTGCGTAGCACTTTGTTTCTCTTATTCCCGAAATGGAATTTTCGAGGCTTGAATTTATGACCGCTGTCTGACGGCGGTAGCTCTTCATAGAGCTTCTCATTTCTCTTCTCGAAAGGGTAGTAAATACTATTATAAATGGAACTATAACGAGAACTATAAGAGTGAGATAAAGGTCTATCGTTATAAGAATAGTGAACGTTCCCGCAAACATAAGTATTGCAAGTATAAGATTTTCGGGACCGTGGTGGGCAAGCTCGGATACTTCAAAGAGGTCGTTGACAAGGCGTGTGAGCAAATCGCCAGTTTTGTTGTTGTCAAAAAACGTGGTTGAAAGCGACTGATACTTTTTGAAAAGGTCGCCGCGCATATCACGTTGCATCTTGATACCCATAAGGTGTCCGTGGTAGCTTACTATGTAGGTAGAGGCGGATTTCAAAAGGTATATTCCGAGAAGAACGGCAGAGAAGATAAGCAGCATTTTCGGCGTATCCTCGAAAACGTACTTGTTGATAATATCCTTTACCACAGAGGGATATACCAGATTGCACCCCGCAATTATTATAGCCGCCGCCATATCAATGAAAAACAGCAGCTTATAGGGCTTGTAATAGCTTATAAATCTTTTTATCATTTTGAGTACCCATACTTGTAGAGAAGCTTCCTTTTTTCTTGGTAATCGGCATTTTCGGGGAGCTTCGTTCTGATAAGCGCTTCCTTTGATTTTTTGAAATCTATTTTTCCGTCGTCCTCAAGAGATGTTATAGCTTTGATTATTTGCTCTGTTGAATAAGAGCGAGCAATGAGCTTTGCCATTATTTTTCTCGGGCCGAAGAGAGACGTCGCATAGCTCAAAACTAATCTTTCGAGCTGACGCTCTTCGTTTATGTAGCCGAGTCTTACGCACTCTTTTACAGCAGCCTCTGCGGAAAATTTCGAAAAGCTTGCCATAATAAGCTTTTGCTTAAGCTGTCTTTCGCTGTTATCTGTGTAAGAGAGAAGCCTTAGAGCCTTTGCCAGCGCACGTCTTTCCTCGTCCTCACGCGCGATAGCGTCAAGCGAGCTCGCATCTATTTCCTCGCCCGAAAGGGGACAGCCGATTTCTCGGTATGTCCCCTCACTGACCGTGTATTTTTTGTGCTCCTCGCCGACCAGCAGGTCGATAACTACGAGGGGCGTCTTTTTTTCTTTAGTTCTGACAGATAAAACCTTGTTTCCCACGCTTAAGATTTAAACCTCATCGCCGAAATCTTCAAGCTCAAATTCGTCGTCTTCCTCGCCGTCAAGCGCACCGTCCTCATCGAAGAGCTCGGATTTAGCCTTTTCACGAACGAGAGCCTCGAGCTTATCCATAAGCTCCTGGTTGCCCTCAATAAGCTTTCTTACGTTGTCCTTACCCTGACCGAGTCTGTCTCCGTCGTAGTAGAACCAAGCGCCGCTCTTTTCAACGATTCCGAGCTGTATAGCCATATCTATTATCTCGGAGGACTTGGAAATACCCGAGCCGTAGAGAATATCGAACTCCGCAACCTTGAAGGGAGGAGCAACCTTATTTTTAACGACCTTGCACTTTGTGTGCGAGCCAACGACCTCGCTGCCGTTTTTAAGCGATTCGGAGCGTCTTACGTCGATACGTACCGATGCGTAGAATTTGAGAGCTCTACCGCCGGGGGTAACCTCGGGGTTTCCGTACATAACGCCAACCTTTTCACGAAGCTGGTTGGTAAAGATAACTATGGTATTCGACTTTGCGATAGTACCCATAAGCTTTCTCATAGCTTGTGACATAAGTCTTGCCTGAACGCCTACGTGAGAGGCGCCCATATCACCCTCTATTTCCTGACGGGGAACGAGAGCCGCAACCGAGTCTATTACGATAATATCAATAGCTCCCGAATTTGCGAGAGTTTCAGCGATTCCAAGCGCCTGCTCTCCGCAGTCGGGCTGCGAAACGAGAAGCTCGTTTATATCAACACCAAGCTTCTTTGCGTATATGGGATCGAGAGCGTGCTCTGCGTCGATAAAAGCAGCGGTACCACCCTGCTTCTGAACCTCTGCTATAACGTGAAGAGCTATCGTAGTTTTACCTGAAGATTCAGGGCCAAAGATTTCGGTGATTCTTCCGCGGGGAATTCCTCCTACTCCAAGCGCAAAGTCGAGCGCAAGAGAGCCTGTGGATACTGCGGAAACGTTGAGAGATGAGTTTTCGCCAAGGCGCATAATAGAGCCCCTGCCGCATTCGCGCTCAATTCTCGCCATTACGGTTTCAAGAGCCGCCTTTTTGTCATTAGCTACCGATTTATTCTGTGCCGCTGTTTTCTTTGTTGCCATTTTGTTTTTCCTTCCGTTATTAGATATAGGGAATTTTGCCACTGTGTGACGCTTCCCGAACGTTTTTACACCCATATTATACAATAGGCGGTGTCCGATAAATTGGACACCTTGCTAAAATGAAAAAGCTCTTTTTGCACCCATAAAAATCGCAGGGCATATTCCTCTTTAAAAATGCGGAAAACAGTTGACGTACCTCGGATAAATAGCAGGTACGCAGGTTACATATAACTGCAGCATAGCGATATTACTTTATGCGCGATGGATTAGAAGAGTCTGCACGCTCCTACGGGGCGAATCTTGAGATTCATAGTTGCGCCCTCTCCAAATACCGAGTCCATAAGGGCAGTGAAGCCGCTGATATATTCATTCTTAATAAATACCTGAATAGTTCCCGCGAATCCGCCGCCGTGCACTCTGTACGCGCAGTCCTTGCCCGCAAGATATCCCTCGGTAAGAGCGAGGGCAAGTGAGAGTCCCTGCTCCTTTACGTTAATGGTCGTGAAAACATTCTGCAGATATTTAAACGATGACGATCCTGACTCAAGAACACCGTCAAGAAATGCCTTAACGTCGGAATTCTTAAGAGCATCTCTGATTTTAGTAACTCTGTTGTTTTCTCTTACGAAGTGAAGAGCACGGAGAACAGCTCTGTCACCAAGCTTCTCGCGAAGCTGAGGAATTTTCGAGATGACGTCCGCCTCGGTAAGACCACGGAGAACGTCTCGCCCGAACTCTGTTGCAACAGCCTTCATCTCGGATGGAACAGACGCATAGTCGTCGTTGAGGTCAGCGTGGTTGCCACCCGTGTTAACTATCGCAAGCGAATAGCCCGCATCTGTAAGAGAGAAGGAAATAGGGTCAACTATTGGGTCGCTTGGTGACTCAAAGTCTATATAAACAAAGCCGCCGA
This sequence comes from Clostridia bacterium, assembly GCA_017462485.1. Taxonomy (GTDB): domain Bacteria; phylum Bacillota; class Clostridia; order Oscillospirales; family CAG-272; genus UBA1740. Next base: position 26,770 of record JAFTRA010000011.1, read on the forward strand.
CAGCGCAAGCCATCTGGTCCATAAGACCGCATGGCTTACCGAAATAAACGTTCTCGGCAAACTGCGAAAGCTTTGCTATCGTGACGTTCGAAACCTTGCCGTCGTTGTAGAGGTAATTGAAGATGTTGCCTATCATAACCTCAAATGCTGCTGAGGAGGAAATTCCGCTTCCCTTAAGCACCTCGGTGGTAGCGTAAGCGTCGTAGCCGCCGATAGAGTAAGATTCGTTTACGAAGCCCTTTGCAAGTCCGGCTATGAGAGAGTCGGAGGTGTAATTTTCAAAATTCGCAGGCTCGTCTATTGCCGAGAGGTCAATTTCGGTCTTGGGATATCCCTCTGACTTGAAGCGGATAACACCGTCGGTGTTTTTTGCCGCAACGGCAATAATATCTCTGTCAATAGCTCCCGCAAGAACGCAGCCTCTGTTATGGTCGGTGTGGTTACCCGAAATCTCGCTTCTGCCGGGAACCGAGAAAATTCCAACCTCGTCGCTTTCGTCACCGTAAAGCTCTATGTAAGAGTCAAGAGCCGCGAGAAATCTTTTCTTCTGCGCCTCGGTGTCAGTATACAAATTCGAATACTTCTCAAGGGCGCCCTCGAGTATAACTTTTTTAAGTTCTGATGCTTTCATTGATTTATGCTATCCTTTTTGAAAAATATTGTTTACATTTTCGCTTATATCAAGCGTATTCATCTCAATTAAGTGACTCTTTGAAAATCCTTTCGCACTCTTTTATAAGAGCGTCTTTTTGTTTCATAGAGCCTGACTCGTCGTCGGCAAAAACAGGTCGAGCAGATTCCATATGGCGAAACCAGGTGAGCTGGCGTTTCGCATAATTTCGGGTTGCCTGCTTGAGATTTTCGATAGCCGAGGAAAGATTCTCACCGCGAGTGATAACGCCTATCATTTCTTTATATCCTATGGCTTGTGCCGCCGTAGTTTTTTCATCGAGGTGACCTTCAAGAAGAAGCGCTTTTACCTCGTCTAAGAGACCTTCCTTTATCATATCGTCAACTCTTACGTCCACTCTTTTGTAAAGGTTTTCTCTTTCGTGAAAATCTATCGTTACGTGGGTTATTTTTAGGTTTTCGTTTTGTCTTTTAGTCAGAGCGTCAAAATAGCTCTTCGTCTTGCCTGTTGCATCGTATATCTCAAGCGCACGTATAACACGCCTGGTATTATTATAATGCAAGCATTCAGCGGAAATTGGGTCAATTTGTCGAAGCCTTTCAAAAAGCTTCTGCTTTTCCTCATCGTTTGTGAGAGTCTCTTCTATTCCTTTTCTGTATTCCGGGTCTGACCTTGGCGGCTCCTCGCATTCGGGGCGCAAAACCGTCGAAAGATAAAGACCTGTACCGCCGACGAAAAAGGGAATTTTGCCTCGTGATACGATATCCTCAGCTATTTTCAGAGCCATGTTCTTATACTCTCCGGCGCTGAATGACTCGCTTGGCAGAAGAAAGTCTATCATATGATGTGGAACTGCCGCTCTTTCAGCTGGGGTTACTTTAGCCGTTCCAATGTCCATACCCTTGTAAATCTGCATAGAATCAAGCGAAATTATTTCGCAGCCGAGCAATTTGGCAATCTCAATCGAGACGGCGGTTTTGCCCGAAGCCGTAGGACCGGTAAGTGCGAATGCGTGAATCATTTAAAACTCCTTGAAAACTTGTCAGCTCCTTGCATCAAGCCAGCTCTTTACGTCGGCAAAAACTTCGTCACGGCAGGTCTCGTTAAATAACTCGTGGCGCGCGCCCTCGTACATTTTTAGTGAAAGCTCGCCAACTCCCTCCATAAGAAGATGCTTATATACGTACTCGGGTCCCTTTCCGTAATTACCTACGGGGTCCATATCTCCGCTCATAACGAGAGTCGGAAGACTCTTTGGATAAGAGTCAAACCATTTTTTAGAATTGGATTTTCCTACTATTGTAAAGAGGTCGTAGTAAGCCGCAAGGGTGAAGATAAAGGTGGTATATTTATTTCTGTCGTCCCCCGAAACTCGAGCAACGTCGCGCGTAAGCCAGGCAACGCTGCCCTCTTCCTTCGGGAATTTTGAATTGTAACCCATAAAGGCCATATTGGCGACGAGCTTTGAACGGTATCTCTTACCGCGGAAGAGCATAATAAGCTTAACGAGAGCTTTTCCGAGAGGGAGAACGGGTCCCATGGGACCGCCCGTTCCGTGTATTATATGCCCCGATATAGTGTGAGGATATTTTTCCACGTAGAGTCTCGAGAGGAACGAGCCCATACTATGTCCCATAATAACAGGCTTTATTCCGAGGAAGCGTTCGCGAAGTATTCTGTTCATAGCGTGAAGGTCACGAAGAACGAGATCATATCCGTCCTTTTCGGCAAAGAAGCCGAAATCCTCATCGCACGCCGCGCTTTCTCCGTGGCCTAAATGGTCGTTGCCTGCAAAAACGTATCCCTCACCGGTAAGATAGTCGGCAAGAGCCTCGTATCTTCCCGTGTGGTCTGTCATTCCGTGCGCAAGCTGAACGATGCCTCTTATATCCTTGACCTTAGGTATGTATATCTTGGCGTGAATGGTGTTCTTACCGTCACTTGATTTAAAGGTTATATTCGAAAGTGTGTAATTCATAGATGCCCCCGAGATAATTGAATGGAAACCGAATTTTACTGCTTTCTCGCTCTCTTGTTTAAGAAGTCAAGCACTTCTTCTGCCGTGGGAACGGATGCTCCCGCGCCCTTTCTCGAAACCGCGATAGCCGCAGCAGCCGAGCCGTAGGTCATAGCGCTTCTGATATCACCCGAACGAAGATATTCGAGCGTCATAGCGGCAGTGAAGGTATCGCCTGCGGCAGTAGTGTCAACCACGTCGTCAGGGCGGAATGAGGGAATAAGGTCGAAGTGCTTTCCGTCATAGAAGAACGAGCCTCTGGCGCCAAGCTTCAATACTATGTATTTCGCCTTTACCTTGTTGTAAAGAGTGTAAGCCGCTTGCAGACAGCTGTCCGTACCCTTGGGCATTATTCCCGTATATTCAAACGTCTCCGTTTCGTTGGGGGAGAAGATTTCTACAGGAGGAAGAGTTTCTAAGGGATAATCCTTTGATGCCGGAGCAGCATCAACGAATATCGGAACGCCCTTTGCGCTCGCAACCTTTGCCGCTGCCAGCGCCATATTAAACGGTATCTCGAAGCCAATGTAGAGAGCGTCGGGATTCGACTTGAAGGCTTCTATTATGTTGTCGTTATTAAGAGTTCTGTTCGCGCCGGGGTAAACCACTATTCTGTTATTTCCGTCGGCTTCCTTCATAACTACGGCAAGCCCTGTGGGAGCTTCGGGGTCAACCTTGATGAACGAGGTGTTTATGCCCGTTTCCTTATAGTAGTTAAAGAGCTTCTGACCGTGAACGTCACGTCCGAGCTTCGTGCAGAATACGCACTCTCCTCCAAGCTTCGCAAACGCAACTGCGGAGTTAGCGCCCTTACCGCCGGGGGTATATGCTATGCCTCCGTCGTCAAGCAGGGTTTCGCCCGCCTCGGGAACTTTAAATAAATTCATCGAAAGGTCCATATTTGCGCTTCCGATAAGAAGGATTTTTTTCATACCTGTGCCACTCCTTTCATTTTCGTGAGTAAAATTCTAAAACTGTCAAAGAATTTTTTATTCTCCGGTTATAGACAGCTTAAAGATAGCCGTTCTCGGCTGAAGCTCGGACGCAATTCCGGCTTCTCTCTGCCGGCAGGTGAATACGTAGCTCTGATATCCGTCGTCGGAAAGCTTCTTTATAGCTCTCATCATAGACGCAGCTCTTGCGTTATCCTGATTTGCAAACGTCTCATCGAAGCAAATTGGGGGCTTTTCTGTGTAAAGCATATCAATAAGAGCCATACGCACGGCAATATACGTGAGGTCGCGTGTTCCGCCCGAGAGATAGTCAACCGATTTTTCTTTGCCGTCACCTGTCGTAAAGGTAACTTTAAGCTCGTCGTTTATATCAAGCTCGGAGTACTTGCGGTCGGTCATAATCTTAAGAAGCTCGGTAGAGAATTCCCCGAGTCTCGGTGAAATTTCACGGCGCAGATTGTCGGACGCCGAGTTTATAGCCTTGAGAGCTACGAAGTAAGCCTTGTGCTTCGCTCCAAGCTCGTTTATCTTCGTGTCAAGCGCCTGTATCTTGGAATAAAGCTCACCGGGGTCGCGAGCTCTCATCTTAAGGTCGGCAAGCTCGCTTTCCACGTTAAAGGAAAGTCTTTCCTGCTCGGCTATAACGGCGTTTGCCTCTTCGATGCTCGTAAGAATTTCGTCGTGGTCTATTTCGGAAATAACCTTTCTCTTAAGAGGGGATACCTTTCCTCTTATTTCAATCTCGCTCTTATCGGAGAGAGTGCGGCGGATTTCCTTAACGGCTATCTCAACTCTCGTCTTATCCTCAAGAAGCGCTCCTCTTTGATGAAGGAACTTGCGTACTCTCTCTTCGAGAGCCTTAAGCGAAGCTCCGTCTGTCATAGCCGGCTCCTCGCTCCAGCGTGAAGCGACTCTTGAAAGCTCGTTCTTTGCCGCCTCGTACTCAACCTTTGCGCCCTCAAGCGCAACCCTTGCGTTTTCGGTGCTGCTTACGAGCGCATCTCTCTTGCTTCTCGCAGACGCAATAACCGAAATTTTTTCGCGAAGCTCATCGGTGCTCTCTGTTCCGAACTTAGAGGAAAGCTCGCCAAGTCCTTTTGCCGCGCCAATACAGAAGTAGGTAAGCACTCCCGCGCCGCCAAGGGCGAGGACACCGAGAATTCCGAGAAATACCTTTGCCACGGGCGCCATAGAAGCTGCGGCTATTATAGCCACGAGCGCCGCAATAGCTACGAGCAAGGCTCCGATACCGCCGAAGAGGCACTTTATCTTATTCATAGAGTAGCCGTTTATGGCTTCTCTTATCTTTTCTTCACCGCCAAGAGAGTCGGAAAGCTCTATAGCGCTCTCGATTTCTCGTGTTATACCGATAGCGCTTCTTTCCTTTGCGTAGGTACGCTGCGCATCCTCAACGCGCCTGTAGGAATCGTCAACGCTACGCTTCGCAAGCGCTATGTCGGTTATATAATCATTCGTGGGAACGAAGCCGTTTACGGTATTTGCTTCAAGAAATTCATTGTAAGCCTCGGTCTTTCTGTCAAGCTCCTCTTCATATTTGTGAAGCTCGTCGAACGACTGAATTATCTTGACGTTGCAGTAGCAGGCGTCAAGCTCACCAAGACCCTTGCATCTGTCCTCGGCTTCCTTCTTACGCATACGAATCTCGTGAAGCTCGGCTTCCTTTGCGAGAATACGCTTGTTATCCTCATCGGTCGCGCGGAGCTTTTCTGTAAGCTCGTCTTGCTTCTTGATGAGGTCCATAATAGCGCCGCCCGTGTTGCCTTGGTGGAGAAGAGTTTCCATCTTCTCGGCAATTCTGTTTGCCGCTCTTTGCGTGTTTATTCTCTCGCTTCCGGAGAAGAGAATATTCTCAATCGACTGCTTTACAGAGCCCTCGGATATAGAAGTGTCTCCAACCTGACCTATGAACGCAGTGTTCTCGAAAAGCTCGCGGTCAACACCGAAGAAAACCTCGCCCGCGGGAAGCTTACCGAATGCGGGAGTTCCGCTTTCGAGGTCTATTATAGAGGAGTCCTCCTTGTACGACGTTCTGTCACTGTTGTCAACCTGAACGGTAGAGCGCGTTATAAGATATTTCTTTCCGCCGACACAAACCGTCATCGAGCCCTCGGCAACGCCGGTATTCCAGTTGATACGCTTTTTACGTTCGCCAACCGTGTCCTTCGACTCGGTGGTTTCAAAGCCGTAGAGCATATATTTTATGAATGCCGCTATCGTGCTTTTTCCCGCTTCGTTCTGACCCTCAATAACGTTTATTTTATCCGAAAACTCAAGAGTCATATCGGTGAGCTGACCGAAGCTCTTTATCTCAATTCTTTCAATAATCATAAATTTTCGTCCTTTCTATTCCTCGTCCTCTTCCGAGCCTGTCAAAAACTTGATGGCGCGGGGAACGGAATCCTTGGAGTTATACCAGGGCTCTTCGTCGTATCGGTAATCGAATTTTTTGCAAAACCAACTGACGTCACCCTTAAGGGTGTCAATATATTTTTCCATAAGGCCTTCTGCTTCGTCGAAGAATTCTTTGAACAGCCTTTTGTTCATCTTCTTCGACGCGTAGGTGACAAGCTTCGTATAGTGCGGCAGGCAAAAATAAGGCTGCGCCTTGAATTTGCTTCTGAAATCGTCCTCGTTTTCGTAAAGATAAACCGCTGTTGATATCATAGCGTCGAGGTTTTTATTTATGCGCGAGCATACGTAGCAGTCATCGCAGAGCTTTCCGAGCATCTCCATACTAGGAGCCGACGGGTCCTTCAAGAGAGCGCGCTTGGTTATCTTTTTTTTGACTTCGTCGAGATGGCTCTCGAGTATCAAGCCCATACCGAGCATACGCTTTCTTACGAGCATCATACCGAAGTGCTTATTGCAAAAGCCGAGCTCGTTGGTTTTCATTCTTATGTCGGGCTCCATCATTGAAGCTCCGAGTATTATGTCAAGCTCGTCTCTTTGCAGCCTTCTGTAAAGCTTGCAAAACGGGCAGCCGTTTGATGAGTCGTCACGGCAAGCGTCAAATTCTTCATTGACGGGAATTGTAAAAATTTGCTCCAAGGCTCGTCTCCTCTCGTTATTTTGATGCTTTCCCCGAAAAAGTCGGTCTGATATTTTATTGGGGTTGAAAATTCAGCAAAAATATGCTAAAATAATTATAAAATATAATATTACAACAATATTATACACTATGGTTACGCCATTTTCAAGGGGGCAGGGAAAAATGTTTGTCAAAAAAATCAGCGAAATTTGCGGAAGATGCGCCATAATTGCGTCGGGACTTGACGGTTATTCACTCTCCGACACTCTTGAATGCGGTCAGGCGTTTCGCTTCGTAAAGCTTTCACCCGCCGACGATGGAAGCGAAAATTCGGTCGGTAAGCTTTACCCGGGCTACGTCGAATATATGACGGTCGTTCGCGATAGGCTTATTTTCATTGGTCAGAGAGACAGAAGCGAGCTTATTTTTTACGGAATAAGCGAGAGGGATTTTGACGAGGTATGCGTTCCTTATTTTGCTCTTGACCTCGATTACCGAGAGATAAAGCAGGATATTCTCAAAAATACCGATTCGGATTTCTTAAAAAAAGCGGCAGAGTGCGCCTCGGGCATAAGAATTCTCCGTCAGGACCCTTGGGAAACCCTATTTTCATTCATAATATCGCAAAACAACAATATTCCGAGAATAAAAGGAATAATCAGAAATATCTGCGCAGCCTACGGTGAAAATCTGGCTGAGCGCAGGGGACTTTCCAAATGCCCGAAAGAATGTCTTGAATGTTGTAAAAACGGTGCAAAACTTGACACGGGTGCCTGCAAATCCTGCGGAATTTGCTACACGTTTCCAACAGATATAGCGGTTGTTAGCGAGCCGGAACGCTTGCTTGATTCTCACCCCGGATTCAGGTATAAATATCTTACCGATGCGGCGCAAAAGGTATCGAGCGGAGAAATTGATTTCGAAAAAATCAAAAATGCAAGCTCCTATGAAGCTACTGTTGAGGAGCTTATGAAAATCAAGGGGGTGGGTGAAAAGGTCGCTTCTTGTACAGCTTTGTTTGCATTTTCAAACCTTGACGCCTTTCCGGTTGACGTTTGGATGCGTCGCGCCATAGACGAATATTTTGGCGGTGAGCTTGACCCGAAGACGCTCGGCAGATATGCAGGAGTAGCTCAGCAGTATATATTCCACTACATAAGAATAATCAATTCCAAGCAAGAGGGAACAATATAAAATCGACCTGGAGCCTGAATTTTCAGCGCTTATCACTCTTGTAAAGGTAAGGGGTGTTTATGAAAACGTTTGCGAGGAGCGTTTTAACGCTCACGGTGGCTTTTATTGCTTTTATGCTTATATCGTGCGGAAAAGAGCAGGAAAGTCTTGATGATTACACTACGGACGTAGCCGACTATAACAAGGAAAACTATATAGTACCCGCCTCGTATTTTCTTGATGAGATTCCCGAATACGCAAGTGTTACCTCCTTCTCCTTTTTCCGAGAGGAGCAGACGCTTAACAGAGATTATTATCTCGAATTAAGCTTTGACACCGTAGAGGATATGGAGCGATATTACGGGAAGCTTATGGAAAGGTGCGAGTGGGCGGTTAAGAACAAAACACTGCCCGAGGGCTTTGACAAGTGGTTTATAATGCGTGAAAATCCATACGACTCGTCTTATACGGATATGTTTTCACTGAACTCGCTCGATATTAAAACCTACAACAGAGATTACCTCGGTTACCGTTACGAAAGAATAGGAACTACCGATGCATTCAGCGCGAATTATGCGGTTATAAGCTATTCGTACGAGGATTTAACGGTAATTCAGAATTTTTGCTGTTATCAGTCCTTTCGGGGAATTGACGAGTATAATCCGCTGTATCTTAAAAGATTTGGTGCCGATGCCTTTTCAGATAAGCCCTACGGAATATTATACGACGCGGCGGGGAATTATGAGTCGTTCGGTTTTAAGGTCGTCGATATGACACCGAAAATGACAGAGTTTATGGAAAGCTCAGCCGCCGACGTTGAAGCATATAAAAACAAATACGGTCTTATCCCGGCAATGTTTTACTTCTATAATAATGTGAATGATAGGGGAATATGGGATATCAAGCTCAAAGAGGAATGGCAGTTTGATGAGAATACGGTTTATACGTTCAGAGGCAGACGAATGAGGTACGACGACCACGGAAACATCTGCTTTGCCTACATAGGCGGTGTCGTTTTCTCGAAAGAGGCGCTTTGTATGGGAGCGGGAATTAACCAAACCACGAAATTCGATTACACCTTTGGCGATATGAAAACCTGGTATGACGATCCGAGAGATACGGTTATGATAAGATACGGTCACGATCTTTATACGGGGTTGTGCCCTTAATAGATAACGCGCAGCGATATAAATTTCTTGCGAGATTTTGGCATACCGCAAAAAAGAGAGAACATTTCGGATATAAACCGATTTGTTCTCCCTTTTTTGTTATTAGTGTTTTAAATTTTTTTAATATTATTTTGTTATCTTTTCTTTTTTATCTTCCAAATTATTCGCTGTTATTTCCTCTTCGGTTAAAGCTTTCGGCTTAGATTTAAAGAAGCTTTTGAATTTTTCAATACGTTCTTTTTTCTCGGCTTCCTTTTTAGCTTTCTTATCAGCCTTTGCTTGAAGCTTCTTGCTCTCAAGCTCTTTTCTGTAGTCGCTTGCGAGAGACTCGAGGTATATCTCTGTTTTGGTAGGCACGCCCTTTTCCTCGGCTTCCTTGCGCAAAAGCTTATTATAGACGTTTGCAATCGGCTGAATATCTGCCTTTATAGCTGTGAACATGAGGTCAAAGTATTTTTCAAATACGAATTTGACAAGCTCGAACAGTACCCCGAGAGTCCAACCCATAACGGTGAGAGCCGCAAGAATTATGGAAAGCGTGCTGACGTGAGATGCCGCTATGTGAATTCCGTAAAGCGTAAGCGCTAGGGTAAAGGCACGTATGGCAAGCCTCGAAATATTGTATATATGCTTCGTTTTTCTTATGCCTACACGGGAGAGTAGCTCCGGTCGCTTATGTATGACTACGGAAAACGCAAGGTATGCCGAGGAGATAAGCGCAAGAACTATATTAGCCCATAAATTTCCCGCTGATACTATTAAGGCATAGACGAGGTAGCATATATAGAATCCTTGAATCACTATGCCGTATATAAATGTGAATTTTTTTAAATCGTCAAGTATTTTAAGCCCGGCGGCTCTCGAATAGATAAGCATAAATACGCTTTCCTTTCTGTTTTTTGTCCTTGAATATTTTATCATACAAGGCGATAGCTTGTCAAGAGCAGCAACGAACAGTTGCAAAAAAGGTGAGCAACGCAAGGGAATTTGAAAAAGAAATTTGCAGTTAAAATGCTATTAAAAACAAAAAATAGCCTTAAATGTAAACTATTGTTATAAAATCAGTCTTAAATATAAAAATACGGACTAGGGCGAAAGCCAAAGTCCGTATTTTTCTTGGTAGGTAAAAAAAATTACTTTTTAACCTCTTCCATAATGAAGGCCTCGTACATATCGCCTTCCTTGATGTCGTTAAACTTGTTGAGTCCTACGCCGCACTCGTAACCCTCGGCAACGTCACGAACGTCGTCCTTGAATCTCTTAAGAGATTGGATTTCGTCCTCTGCGATAACGATACCGTCACGAACGATACGGATTTTTGCGGAACGGGAAATTTTACCGTCCTTAACGTAGCAGCCCGCAATAGTACCAACGTTGGGAACGCGGATAGTCTGGCGAACCTCGGCATGACCGAGAATAACCTCCTTGAACGTGGGGTCAAGCATACCCTTAAGAGCAGCCTCTACCTCGTCAATGATTTCGTAAATAATTCTGTGAGTACGAATATCAACGCCGTTGCGCTCTGCGGAATCGAGAGCATTCTTGTCAGGACGAACGCTGAAGCCTACGATGATAGCGTTAGATGCCGTCGCAAGCATAACGTCGGATTCGGTGATACCGCCTACCGCACTGTGAATAACGTTCACCTTAACCTCTTCGTTCGAGAGTTTAACGAGGGAAGCTTTAACTGCCTCTGCCGATCCTGCAACGTCTGCCTTAACGATAATGTTAAGAGTCTTTGTGCCCTCAGCCATCTGATTGAAGATGTCGTCGAGGCTTACTCTTGCGTTAGCGTTCAGAATTTCCTGTCTTTGCTTTTCACGGCGCTCCTCGGCAAGAGCCTTTGCCATTCTTTCGTCCTCAACGGCGTTAAGCTCGTCACCTGCCTGAGGAACGTCGTCAAGACCTACTATCTCAACGGGAACTGCGGGGCCGGCTTCCTTAACGTTTTTGCCCTTGTCGTCAACCATAGCGCGAACTCGACCAACCGCATTACCTACGATAACGTAGTCACCCTGGTGGAGAGTACCGTTTTGAACGAGCACGGTAGCAACAGGACCTCTTCCTTTGTCAAGCTTCGATTCTATAACAAGACCGCGAGCTCTCTTCTTGGGGTTAGCCTTGAGCTCCTTAACCTCAGCAACGAGAAGCACGCTTTCAAGAAGCGAGTCGATACCCATACCGGTGTGCGCCGAAACGGGAACGCAGATAACGTCTCCTCCCCATTCCTCAGGAACGAGCTCGTATTGAGTGAGCTGATTCAGCACGTTGTCGGGATTAGCTTGGGGTTTATCCATTTTGTTGATAGCAACTATGATATCAATGCCGGCTGCTTTTGCGTGGCTGATAGCCTCAACGGTCTGGGGCATTACGCCGTCGTCAGCGGCAACTACGAGGATAGCGATATCCGTTGATTTTGCTCCGCGCATACGCATAGCGGTGAACGCTTCGTGACCGGGAGTGTCAAGGAAGGTGATATCCTTGCCCTGAGCCTTAACTCTGTAAGCGCCGATTGCCTGGGTGATACCGCCTGCTTCGCCTCTTGTAACGCTAGTGTGTCTGATTGCGTCAAGTATAGAGGTCTTACCGTGGTCAACGTGACCCATAACGCAAACAACGGGAGCTCTCTCGATGAGGTCCTCAGCGTTATCCTCCGCCTCGGTGAAGAGCTTTTCTTCCTTGGTAACGATAATTTCCTTCGTAACCTTTGCGCCGAATTCATCCGCAATTATCTCTGCGGTTGCGTAGTCGATGGTATCGTTAACCATCTTCATCTCGCCCATGAACATAAGCTTTTTGATAACGTCAGCCGAGGTTTTCTTAAGTCTTATAGCAAGCTCACCGACAGTAATCTCATCGGGAACTGTGATTTCAAGCTGCTTCTTTCTTGCCTTTTCAGCCTCAAGTCTCTTAATCTTTTCCTGAGCTGCTCTTTCCTTATCCTTAGCGCTCTTTGCGTTCTGACCCTTGTTATCCTGCTTCTTGAGCTTCTGCTTCTGAGCCTTTGTATCGGTGCCGTTTGCAATAGCGTAGAACTGGTCATTGTAACGGTCATCGTACTTCGAAAGGTTTACGTCGGAAATACGGGTATCAACGACTCTCGTCTTCGAAACCGACTCGGTATGATAATCAGACGAAATATTTACGCCGCCCTTAACCTCTTTAGAGGAGCCGGGAGTAATCGTTTTGAACTGCTGCTTCTGCGCCTTTGCCTTCTGCTCCTTTTTCTCCGGAGCGGGAGAGGGAGCTGCCGTAGCGGTCTGCTTTGCGCGAAGCTCTGCCTGCTTCTGCTTTTCAAGTGCCGCAAGCTGCGCGGGACGCGCTGTGTTCTGACTTGCCGACGGAGATGACTTTACCTCTGCGGGCTTTGTCTGCAAGGGAGCGTTCTGCTGCTGTGGGCGCTTAACGTCACCCTGGGGTCCACGCTTGAAGCCCTCTGCCTGACGGTTCATATTCTCGCGCTTCTTTGCAAACGGGTCAAAGCTCGAGGAGTTGTTAAAGCCTCTGTTTCTGTCGTTTGCGAAGGGCTTGTTATTATTTCCCGTTCTCTGCGTCGCACCGTTTTTCTGTGTCTGGTCAAAGGGACGTTTTTGCTGCTCTGCCTGAGGACGTCTTTCCTTAAGCTCGGGCTTTGCGGAAGGCTTTACGGGAGTCTCGGTTTTCGGCTTTTCGGTCTCGGGAGCCTTATGTACCTGCTCGCGAGTCGCTGCGGGCTTCACCTCAGGTTTTTCTTCCGCCTTTGGAGTTGCCTTCGGAGCTTCTGCCTTAACCTCCGCCTTTTGTTCCTTTTTAATACTTATCTTGCTTTCACCGGAAAGATAAGAGTCGAGATTTTTTATCTGATGAGAGAGCGTAAGCTTTTCTATAAAGAGCTCAAACTCAACCGCATCAACGGTTGCGCCGCTCTTTTTCTCAATTCCGATGTCTTTCGAGAAAGTATCTGTAATATCTTTAGTTTTGAGATTAAAATCCTTTGATATCTGAGAAATCTTAATAGATCCTTGAGCCATATAAATCACCGATTTCCTTTCATAGTTTATTGTCTTTGGATAATTCTCCGAAAATAGTAGGGTCCGAATAGGATTTTATGAAACTATTTGAGGAGATTTCTTAAAATCCAAAGGATCGTCACCGAACGATCAGCTTTTCAATCTCCCTTGCAAATCCGTCGTCTGTGATGCCTATGACGGCGGGGGAGTAGGTTTTGCCAAGCAAATTTCCGATTTCGTCGGTGCTCATATTTATCTGTACCGATTTAATTTTGTAAAACTCGCACTTAGTGGTAATTTTCTTTTTCGTTCCATCCGATGCCGATTCCGAAACCAAAACGAGCTTTGGCGCTTTTGCGCCTTGTGGCATAGCCTTACATACCATTTCGGTTCCTATGATGAGCCTTCCGGCTCTCATGGCGAATCCAAGCATACCGAGGAGTCTTTGGCTTTTTTCTACCGTCATAAAAGCTCCTCTTCGAGTCTCTCGTATATCTCGCTCGGGATTGAGCAGGAAAGAGAGCTTTCAAGTCGGCTGACCTTACGGGCTTTTTTGAGGCAGGCGGGATTTTTGCATAAATAAGCGCCTCTGCCCGAAAGCTTTCCCGTTTTATCAAGCACGATATTACCGTCCGGAGTTCGAAGAATTCTTACAAGCGCAGATTTTGGGGAGCGCTCGCCACACCCGGTACATCTTCTGGTGGGCTGCTTTTTTACCGCGATTTCTGCCATATTATGCCTTAATGTCTATCTTGCAGCCGGTAAGTCTTGCAACGAGCTTTGCGTTCTGACCTTCCTTACCGATAGCGAGAGAGAGCTGGTCGGGCGAAACGGTGATTCTGCAGGAGCGCTCGTCTTCCATCTCAACCGAAAGAACCTTTGCAGGAGAGAGAGCCTCTGCAACGTACTCTGCGATATCATCGCTATATTTAATTATATCAACCTTTTCCTGTCCGAGTTCTTCGAGGATTGCGGAAATTCTCATTCCGTTTTTACCTATGCAAGAGCCTACCGCGTCTACGTTTTCATCTCTTGAATAAACAGCAACCTTGGAACGACTGCCCGCTTCTCTCGAAACGCCCTTAATAACTATCGTTCCGTCCTGAATTTCAGGAATTTCAAGCTCGAAAAGACGCTTAACGAAGTTGGGGTGAACTCTCGAGAGTGTTACGATAGGACCTCTCATCTCTCCGCTCTTAACCTCGGATATAAATACCTTGATTCTGTCACCAACGTCGTGAGTTTCACCGGGAATCTGCTCGCTCTTAAGAAGAGTAGCGTAGCCTGTACCCGTATCAAGAATAAGGTTACCGTTTGTGGTATCAACCTTATCAACGATTGCGGTGATAATTTCTTCCTTCTTATCCTCGTATTCACGAGTCTGTCTTTCACGTTCTGCGTCACGGATAGCCTGAATTATCATCTGCTTTCCTGCCTGAGCGGAGAGGCGGCGGAAGTTCTTGGTCTTAAGCTCGGTTTCAACAACACCGCCAAGCTTATTGCGGCGGCTGAGAGCTTTTGCTTCGCTTAAGGAAATCTGATTGTAACGGTCGAATGCTTCTCCGTCGGGAACGACCGTACGCTGCTGGAATACTCTGAAGTCGCACTTGACGGGGTCGAGCTGAACTCTGATTATTGTAGAGAGACCGACTTCCTTCTGGCAAGCCTTTGCAAGCGCTGCTTCAATTTTTGCTATCATGTAGTCCTTGGGAATGCCCTTTTCTTTCTCAAGAAGCTCAAGGGCGTTGAAGAAATCTGCGTTCATTTTCTGGTTTACCTCGTATCCGGGACTATTGAATAATTATCCCTTACGATTCCTTTCTTTATACAAATTTTTAATTATCAAAGTAAATTGTTTTTATTTTCGAGACCTCGGCTCTCGTGAAGGAGTAGGTAGCGCCTTCGGACTCTATCGTTAAAACTTCGTCTTCATACGAACAGAGAATTCCCACAGCGGACTTAACTCCGTCTTTGGGAGCAAAGAGCTTTACCTCAACCCGCTCGCCAATCGAGAGGAAAATATGCTCGTCGGTGCGAAGCTCACGCTCAACTCCGGGAGAGGATACCTCAAGATAGTAGAAATCTTCGATTGGGTCAATCTCGTCGAGAATTGGGTCTATCGCGCGGTGGACCTTTTCGCAGTCGGAAATCTCGATACCGTCATCACTGTCGATAGTAATTTCAAGATGATAGTCGGCACCGATTTTTGTATAGGTTATATCCCATATGCGATATCCAAGCTCGGTAACGGTTGCCTCAATGCCTTCCTTAACCGTTTCTCTTATGCTTTTTTTCATTTTTCCTCCGTTGCTTGCAGTATTGAGAGGCTGCGTCTAACGCTAAAAAACGAGCTTCTCTTTACAACAAACGAAGAGTGACTCGCAAGCCACTCTTCTTTCTTAATCTTATTTACATATATATTATATCATATATTTTGAAAAAATCAATAGTTTTAGGGCAAAAAACAGAAAAAGAAGCAAAAATATCCAATTATTCTTCCTTAATAATAAATAATAGGAGAATATTCGGCTTCTTTTATGAGAATTACGGCCGTGAGGGTAAAAAATCCCCATGGGAGCCACAGCGCAAAGGCAACCCACGGGGATAAAATAAGTTATTTAATGCGTAGCCATCGACACTTTTATATCGGCGCTCGCTGTTTTTTGAAGAGCGGGGAAGACCTCTCTTCACAGTGCTGTAACGGCAAGACTGAGTTTTGCCTTTCCGTTATAGCGATTTAAGGCTTAAGCTTATCGGGATTTTTTGCATCCTTGAGAAGCGGAGTAAGCCTTTTCTTTTTTCTCTTGAAGCGGCGAAGCTTGCTGATTTTAACAAACTCCTTTATAGCATCTTCGAGATCCTCTTCAACGTCGGAACGCTGAAATTCAAGTGCTATTATTTCCTTATCACGTTCGGTGAAGGCGATATCAAAAACGCTTCCGGGAACCTTTTTATTCTTTTTAAACATTTTTAATACCTCCTTATCTCAAGCTGAAGTTTTCGGGAATATACGGCTTGATTAAATCGACTCCGTATTTGAGCACCTTTTTGGCAAGGTTTATAATACCGTCTTTATTGGAGAGAGCGAATGATACTCCGAATACGCAAAGCGCGAGAATTGCCACGATAAGAAGCAACCAAAGGAACTGAATCTTGGGATTCGGAGTTCTCTTCGAGCGGCGGCTTGCCTTGGTCATGAGTATATCAAGGTCTCTTTCCGCATACTTCAAACGCTTCTTCGTATTCTTTATCTGCTTCTTGATAGCTCTCTTCGCACGTTTGTTACCGGGGTGCTCGTGACGCTTGCGGTACTTGCATTCGGCAAGATATGCGCGAAGCTCTATCTTTCTGTTCATAACCTCGTAGATTCTATCCTTTTGCGCAAGAGGTACTCTGAACGAAGCAGCTTCTTTATAGAGGAATCTCTGCTTTCTGTATTCGCGTCTTGACGCCTTGCGCTTGATCTTGTCAATACGGTCTCTTTGCGTCTTACGCTTCTTTTCGGGATTAGCGTTCTCGTCGGCATAGAGGGTAAGAAGTCGCATATTGACTTCGTCACGCTCAATGAGAAGACTTAAGATCCGGTTCTTGAGAACCTCAAGTCGATCACGCTTAACATCGGATCTTACCTTGATATTTTCAACGTTCAGGTTTGCAAGAGCGAAGTACCTTTCGTTGTTCTTCTTTGTGAACCTTATAAATCTTCTCGTGTGCTTCTTCATCTTGCGAAGCTTTTTAGATTCGGCTATATGCTTCTTCTCGCTCTTGAGCGTTTCTTCGCCAAAGGTATAACGAGCACGTTTTAAATCCTGAATGTATCTCTGCTTTCTGTACTCAATTCGGCTCTTTACGGTGTCGAGGTCTGTTTGCATATGATACTTGGAAATGATTATTTCATCACTGTCAAGCATCGTTGCGTTCTTGATAGCCTCTTCGCGTTCAAGAGCTTCTATGCTGCGACGCTTTTCGTCCTTAATGAACTTTTCGAGGTCCTTCTTCTTAAGACGTCTCGAAACCTTTTCACTCGGGGTGAATTCAGCGTCAATCTCGGGAATCGTGATGCTGCGGCCGAGTCGTATCTCTTCCTCAAGATTTTTAGGTACTATGGGCGTTGCCTCGCCTGTAACTCTCGTCCAGAACTCAAGATCTGCTCTGTATTCGTCGGTAGCGTGAAGAACCTTCTTCTTATAGAGCTTGATATATTTCTTGTCTCTTACGGCGAGAGCGGCGCTATAAACG
Organism: Clostridia bacterium; assembly: GCA_017462485.1. Lineage (GTDB taxonomy): Bacteria > Bacillota > Clostridia > Oscillospirales > CAG-272 > UBA1740. Next base: position 43,990 of record JAFTRA010000011.1, read on the forward strand.
TCGGCATATCTTTCAAGAAGCTCTCTCGAGAAGCCAATGCTTTCGCGCAGTCTCGGCATAGCGTAGGATTTTACAGAGGTCTTGTCGTATCCCGCGCGAGTACGCTTGATATCCTTAATAATGCTCTTTTCGTCATGCTTCTCGTCTTTCATATAGCGACGGAAATCACGTCTTGCAAGAGCCTGCATATCTTCGCTTTCGCGGTGCTTTGTAGCTTCACGAAGAAGCTCTTCGCGGATGAGTCTTGCCTCTGTCGAATTTTCGGGAGCAATAGGATATTCGCTTTGATGCTTCTTGTTATAGAGGCTTATAGCAGCGTTATCCTCGTAGTCTCGAATCATAGAACGCTTTGTATCCTTATCAGCGTCCTTTTCTGCCTGCTTTTCCATAGCAGAACGGTAAAGCTTCGCAAATTTATCGTCACGGTGACGTGTAGCGATTTCGAGCATTTCAAGACGCTGAAGCTTCTTGTTAGTCGATTTTGCGAATATTTCAACGATTCCGTCGGAAGCGGCGGCAGCAGTTTTATATGCCTTCTTTCTTTCGGCCTTAAGAGATGCGTTGTCATAAAGAGTTGCTGCACTAGTCTGTTCGAGCTGCTTTGCGGCAAGAAGCATTTCTGCTTTTCCGAGTATATCAGCTCTCTTAGCTATATGGGCATCGTAAGACTTAACCGCAGCTTCACGGTTTGCGGCTTTCGCATCGTTAAGCATTTCTGCTTTTGATTTTGCTAAATCATAGGAAGCAACTTTTGCCTCTTCCTTAAGCTGCTTGGAAATGCTTTCACCTTCAGC
>JAFTRA010000012.1 GCA_017462485.1 Clostridia bacterium
AAGCGAGCAAGCGCAGATTGCTCTTTGGTGACTCACTGTAAGTGAGTATGGTGTGACGCACCAAAAGATGAAATCTTTTCACCAAATAGAGTACGAGCAACAGCCGTACAAAAGTACGGTGAGCGAGGAAACGGCGATAGAATAAAAACACCATAAAAATAAAGAAAACCGGTGGTTTTCAACCTTGATTTTCTTGAAAATTGTAAAAAATACAACCGAGGTGCTGCGTAATACAACACCTCGGTGTTTTTATTCGGTTATGCCCAAATGAAGCAGCACCTTTCGTTTTTGACTTTTATAATTTTAATCAAGATACTCGGTCTTATAGTTAAGTCCGAATACTGCGGCGAGGTCTTTAAGCTCGTTGTCCTTAATCTCATTCTTTCTATCGCAGCCTACGGTGAGCATATAAAGCTGTGCTGCCTTCTCAACGGTTTCGATAAGTCCGAAGGCTTCGTCAAGGTCACGACCCACACCGTAGATACCGTGGGTTGTCCAAACGCAAATGCGAGTTTCCTTAAGCTTCTCTGCGGTAGCGATACCGATATCATTGGTTCCGCATACCATCCAGGGAAGAACGCCTACTCCCTCGGGGAATACTACGATAGACTCGGTCTGCATTTTCCAGAGCGCTCTGGTGAAATCTCTTTCGGAAGGACCTACTATCATCGACATAGCGATAGTGTTGGTGGGGTGAGTGTGCATAACTACTCTGTTAGAGGGGTCGATAGCAAGTCTTACCATATGGCTCATAAGGTGAGCGGGAAGCTCGCTCGTGAACTTACCGCCGTCACGATAGCCCCAAAGGAGCTCGCAGTTCTTTCCGTCAGCAGCTATGCGCAAGATACCGAGGTTGTTTTCAGGGTCGTACTGAACGTTTTTGAAATACTTGCCGGTACCCGTTACAAGAAATACCTTTCCGGCAATTTCAGATGCGTCGAAGGACATAGGAATAGTGCGGATAACCTTGGTAGTGTCAAGGTAGCCTTCAATATCCTCGTCGTAGAGAAGATAAGAGAGGTTTCCGCCGTTACGCTCATCCCAGCCAAGTCTGTAAAGATTGGTAAGAGTTCTTACCGCTTCAACCATAAAAGGAGCTTCAAGAATGTTTTTCATTTTATGTACCTCTTTCAATTTTAATACTCAAATAATTTATAACAAATTTAAAAAGTCGTTTTAACAAAATGTCCGAAATTTCATGCACAGCGTCTAGAGTTTACAATCTAACAAGCGTTTTTTGACAATATTTGTTTGCATTTCAGAGATTACTGTCTCTTGGAAAGCACTTCAACCTCGTACTTGTCAACCTCGTCCATCCACTCCATACCTACGGGAGCGCCGACTCTCTTACAATACTCGTCGAATACGTCTCCGAAGGGGAAGGTCTTGAACTCTTCGCTTACAGCAAGCATCTTGGTGTAGTCAGCCTTATCCTGATACTCCCTAAGAGCAGCCGAGGGCAAGAGGAGTGCCGAAAGAAGAGCCTTCTGCATATTTCTTGCGCCTACAACCCAAGCTGCTATACGGTTAATAGAAGCGTCGAAGTAGTCAAGAGCAATAAACACTCTGTCAAGAGCGTTATTTCTTACGATTTCCTTTGCGATTTCCTTCGTTTCGTCATCGAAGATAACAACGTGGTCGGAGTCCCAGCGAACCGCACGGGTTACGTGGAGAGCTATCTTCTCGTTGAAAACGAGGAGCGAGGATATCTTATCGGAAACCACCTCGGTGGGATGATAGTGACCGTTATCCATAAGAGGAGTTATTCCTGCCTTTGTGGAGTAAGAGAGGCAGAACTCTGCCGAGCCTACGGTGTAGGACTCGAGTCCGATACCGAACACCTTGGATTCAAGGGTTACGTAAACCTTGGACTTGTCATAAGGTACGGAAAGAATTTCGTCAAGAGACTTCTTGAATCTTGCTCTCGGGCCAAGTCTATCTGCGGGAATTTCCTTGAAGCCGTCGGGAATCCATATATTCATAACGCAGGGCTCGCCTGTCTCGTTCGCAAAATATTCGGAAATCTTTACACAAGCCTTACCGTGCTCTACCCAGAACTTACGGGTAGCCTCGTCGGGCGAAGAAAGCGTAAGATTATCCTTTACAGCGGGATGAGCAAAGAAGGTGGGGTTGAAGTCAATGCCCATTCCTCTTTCCTTTGCGAACTTAACCCACTTTGCGAAGTGCTTAGGCTGAAGCTCGTTTCTGTTTGCGAACTCTCCGTCCTCGAAGATAGCGTAGCAAGCGTGAATGTTGAGCTTTTTCTTACCGGGGATAAGAGAAAACGCCTTGTCAATGTCCGCCATAAGCTCGTCGGGAGTTCTTGCCTTGCCGGGATAATTACCCGTGGTCTGAATACCTCCGGAGAGAGCCTCTTTTGAGTCAAAGCCGATTACGTCGTCGCCCTGCCAACAATGAATTGACACGGGTACGTCCTTAAGCAGCTCCATAGCCGCATCGGTATCAATGCCGTACTTTGCGTATTTTGCCTTTGCCGATTCGTAACTGTTCATAGTATTTTTCCTTTCGGTCTATGTCTTTTTTATTTTATCTCTTTATCTGGATTTTGAGGTTTCCGACAGCGGTAGCCTCGATAGGAAGCGCAACTACGGTCTTACCGGTGTATTTCTCGGTTATCTCGTTGAGATACTTATTCTTTGCGCCGCCGCCTACGATGTATATTTCGTTATAAGTCTTACCCGTGTTTTCTTCCATATCCGAAATAGCCTCTCCGTAGCAGTAGCCGAGGCTGTTATACGCCGCCTTGAAATAATCGGCGTCACATTCGGGAAGCTTCTTTCCGTGGCCAAAGAAATATGCGTCAATAGCGCTCTTCATGCTTTCGGGAGCGGTGAACATATCGTCGTTCACGTCGAACACCTCTTCAAACTCGCTCGAACGGGCAAGCTTTACGATATCGTCATACGAGGATTCGGAGCAAAGCTCGGAGCGGAGATTCTGAACTATCCACATACCCGTGATGTTTTTCTGATAGCGATTGTAGTTTACTCCACCCTCGTTTGAGTAGTTTGAGTCACGGCTCTTATCATCGGTAAGCGCCATAGGAGTTTTAACTCCGAGAAGCGACCAGGTTCCCGACGAAATATAGGGCGCGTTCTCCGGCATATCAATTGCCTCAACGGCGCTTGCGGTATCGTGAGTAGCGCAAAGAACTACGTCAAGCTCGCCGCCGACGCACTTTGCAATATCGCTCTTAAGCTTTCCGACGAAAGTGCCGGGCGCCGCAAGATTTGCGTCAAGCGCTATCGGAAGACCGAGGCAGGACCAAATCTTTCTGTCATAACGGAGAGTTGCGGCGTTTACCATACCCGTGGTGGTTGCGTTGGTGAACTCCTTTACCTTGTTTCCCGTAAGTCTATACATAAGATACTCCGGAATCATAAGGAAATCGGTAGCTCCGTCAAGCCTGCCCGCAAGCTTATCCGCATAAAGCTGATATATCGAATTGAATTTCTGGAACTGAATACCCGTATGCTCGTAAAGAGTCTTGAACGGGATAAGGCTATGAACCTCTTCCACTACCGCCTCAGTTCTCGCATCACGGTAGGCATACACAGGACGAACCTCCTCGTCATCTCTCAAAATAACGTAGTCAACGCCCCAGGTATCAATAGAGAGACTCTCGATTTTGGGATATTTCTTGAAGCATTCGGCAATTCCCTTCACGACCTCGTTAAAAAGTCTGTCAACGTCCCAGACGAGACTTCCGTCAACGCTGTCCATTCCATTCGGGAATCTGTACATTTCCTCGGTCTTAAGCTCGCCGCCATCCATATATCCTATGATATGTCTTCCGCTGGACGCGCCGATGTCAATAGCAAGATAGTATTTCATATTATCTCCTTTTCAGCTAAATTATGGCTGTTTTGCAAAATTCAGAGGCTTCTTGCCTATCAAGAATGCCCTATTACACTCATTATAACATATCCTATATCTGTATACAAGGTTTAAAATTACACAAAAAATTGTCTTAATTTAACATTATTGTTGTTTTTTGCTTTAAATTATGTTAAAATAGAGTCGTAATAGCAAAAGGCTTTAAAAAAGGGGGACACGAGTTTGGAAGAATTCCTTTTGACCAAAATAGCCCAAATTTCCGAGGAGGAGAAAAAAATCCTTCTGGGCAAGGACATCGAAAAGGAGCTTTACAGCACAGCGCACGACTTTGTCGTGAATACCGAAAAGATAATGACGGGCGGAAGAGATATAGCGGTAAGAACGCACACGAGGTACACCGACTTCCCGCTGCACAAGCACAACTACCTTGAAATGATGATAGTGCTCGGCGGAAGTATTACGCATATGATAGGGGCAGAGGAAATAACTCTTACCGAGGGCGACATACTTATACTGAACAAGCACGTTTCGCACTCCATAAACAAGGCGGACACCCCCGATATAGGCGTCAATATCATAATTTCGGATAATTTTGTTGAATCGCTTGGAGAGGAGCTTTCAAAGACGGTATTTTCCGAGCTGGTACGCCAGAACTCAAAGCCCGACGGAAGCGGAATTTATCTTTGCTTCTCGACAAAGGGTAACAAGCAAATAAGCAACATTATAGAAAATCTGCTCTTCGAGCTTACCGAATACTCCGCCGATATGCAAATACTTTCTTGCACCACGACGCTGCTTTTCGATTATCTTTCAAGGAAGAGTAACAAGCTTTTAAAGATTGCCTCGCGCCTGCCTGACAAGGACAGTATGCGACGCTCGGCAATTCTCGGGTATATTCGAGCAAACTACAGAAGCGCAAGCCTTTCCGAGCTTTCCGAAAAAATGTTTCTCTCTGTTCCATACCTTTCAAAAACCATAACGGCTCTTTTCGGAAAAAGCTTCAAGGAGCTTCTTTTAGAGGAGCGAATGAGAAAAGCAACCGAGCTTATAATAAAAACCGACCTTCCTATAGGAGATATAATTAACAGCGTCGGCTACGAAAACGAGTCATACTTCCATAGAGAGTTCAAAAATAAAACGAAAACCACCCCTTTATCTATGAGAAAAAAGCATAGAGAAACTAAGTAAACCGCCTTTTGAGCAACCTATTTACGCTTCAAGCCCCAAAATAAATAAAAATAATTAAAAAACGCGCGCAATACTTTGTTGACAAACAATTCCTGCAGTGCTATACTTATTCTATCAAAAATACATAATTTGGAGGACATCATGGATATCGGCGCTATTTTTACCATAGCATTTTTTGCCATACTCGCACTGGCTCTGTTAAGAGGTCTTTTCAGAGGCAAAAAGTTCGTATGGCAATACACTCTTACCCGTATGCTCGTCAGCATACTTTCCGCAGTGATAGCAGTTTTTGTTGCTGTCGCGGTCGCAAAAAATTTATCCGCTACACTTTACGGAATGCTTGAGGCAGAGGCCTTTTCTGATGAAATCAAGGCAACCTTAAGCGAGCTTGAATCTGTTCCCGCCGTTCTTCAGGCGGTGGTTTCTATGATTCTTGCCCCCATACTCTTCTATCCGATTCGTTTCGTTGCGAAAATTATTCTTAAAATATTCGCGCCTCTCTTTAGAAAGCTTCTTATGTCGCTTTCGGACAAAACGAGCGAGAAAAAAGCCGCTAAAGCTGCCGCAAAGGCAACTGTATCCGAGACGAACGGTGAGTCGGAGAAGGGTGACGTATCCGAAGAAACCGTCGCTTCCGAGTCTGGTGACGAAGATTTCATATTGAAAGCTGTCAACGTGGAGGAAGTCTCCGAGAATGCATTTGAGGCAACCCCCGAAGAAGACGGAAAGAAGAAAAAACGCGAAAAGAAGCCGAAGAAAAAGGCCGGATATTATGCAAGCGGCAAAAACCCCGTTGGTATTGCTATCGGTATGGCAGGCGCTCTTATTGGCGTTATAATATTCTTCGCCCCAATAATGGGCGGTCTTTCTGTAATCGGCTCTATCGTGGGCACTGTGGCTGACGCAGAGCTAGACGCTATCGGAGATGACGTTAAGCCTGTAATTGAAATTGCGGACTCTGTTACAAACAGCACCGCAGTTAAAACCAACAACATGCTTGGCGGCAAGCTTATATACGACGCTCTTACAACCTACGATATCGGCAGTGAAAAAGCCACTCTTTCAAAGGAAGTCGAGCTTCTTTGCGCGGTTGCCGATGCGGCATTGGTGATAATGGACGAGGAAGCCGGCACCGAAGACAGCTCGCAGGCTGTAGCCAAGGTATCCGAGGCGTTTGACTCATCGGCAATTCTCCCCAGCGTTATTTCCGAAACAATCTCCGCTGCGGCGACGGCATGGAGCGAGGGTGAGACCTTCCTTGGTACCGAGCTTCCGGGTGGAGATAACGAGCTTCTTGGCTCAATTCTTACCGATGCGGTAATAGTTTTCAAGGATTCCACTCCCGAGACCGTCAAGGAGGACTTCAAAACCATACTCGACGTGCTTGTCGTAGTTGTGGAAAACGATATAATAGACAATCCCCCGAGCGACCCCATGCTCATGCTCGAAAACAAAAAGTTTATCTCCGACTTGCTTTATCTCTTCTTTGAGAACGACCGTCTTTCAACTCTCGTGGGCGGACTTATCGACACGGGCATCTCGATGCTGACCGATACACTCGGCGTTCCGAAGAGTCTCGACGAACTCCACGCTTCTATGTTTTCAGCTATTGCGGCAACCAACGCTTGCGAGAGTGAGGAAGCTCTGGCAATAGCGCTCGACGCCGTTTTCGCAAAGCACGGTATCGACCTTCCCGAAGAATCCGCCGCATCTTTAGCGGCAGCTCTTAACAGCTCCTACGGTCTTACTCTCGAGGGTGCGACCGAGGACGGAATCAAGTCTCATCTCACAGCCGTTTCGGTTAACGTGAACGGTGAAGCAAAGACTCTTGATTTAAGCAACAGCGACGTATTCGCCGCAAACACGCTGATTATGACCTCCGACGTAATCGTTGCCTCCCACGGCAACACGGTTACCGACTCGAGAGCCGAGGCTAATGCGCTTGCGGATATATTTGCTTCCATATCCACTCTTTCGGGACTCTTCTCCGGAGAGGATAACAGCATTGCGGATATGCTTACGACACTTGGAGAGTCGCTTGACAAATTTGCCGCTACACAGCTCATAGGCAAGGAGTGCGTTGACAATCTCGTTACCGCTCTTCTTCAGTCGGAATCCGTTGAGAGCGCGCTCTCTATGGACCCCATTCAAGCTACCGCTTTCGCTAAATCGGTAATTAAGGGAACAAACACCAAGAGCTATAGCGTAATTATGGGTGATATTGCCAATACCATTGACGTTCTCTCAAACGTTTCCTCAAGCGAAACGGTAGATGAGGAAAGCATCAAGGAAGCTATTAACACTCTTACTCCCGAAACCGCGGGCGCTCTTAAGGAGCTTGTAACTCCCGAGCTCGTTGTAGAGCTTGGCGTAGGCGAGGAAAGTAAGGAGGGCGTATCGCAGGTGCTCTCAAACGTATTTGACAACATCGCAACCGCAAAGGACGAGGGTATGTCCGACGAAGAATTTACGGCAGAGACAGAAAAAATTTCCAACGTTCTTAACGTTACCATGTCTATGTCCGACGGAACTGCAAGCTCCGAGGATATCGAGTTTGATAACTACGTTTCAAACGTTATGGATTCTAAAATTCTTTCCTCGACCATCGTTGACAGCGTTTACGGTGAATCCGACGAGCCCCAGATGGACCCGCTCAACACGGGAATGGAAATCACCGAGGGCCAGCAGGAAACCCTTGTAAATACTCTTCAGGAAAAGCTTGATGCGGCTGACGATGAAAGCAAGGAAGACACCGAAAAGACTGTCACCGCAGTTGCGGCTTATATGAACGTCAAGGTTGAAATTATTGACGGTGTTGTTACCATCGTTCCCCCCGAAGAAAACTGATTTAACCCTTTAATTCAATTCTAAAAGCATTGAGAGCCGACTCGTACGTAAATTTACCGAGTCGGCTCTTTTTCTACGAAAGCTTTGAATTCCACATAAAAATGCCTGAAAAACCAGTATTTTTATATTATTTTTTACATTTCCTATTGAAAAAGTCCATTTTTAATGATAAAATAGTATAGATAAGATAACTTATCGTAACGCTTTTTAAAAAACAAGGAGAATTATTATGCAGAAAACAATTTGCAAAAAGGTTTACGACACCGCTACAGCTACCGTCGTTAAAAAGGTGACGGGCGGCTATTACGGAGACCCCAAGGGCTTTGAGGAGACGCTCTTCGTTACAGAGGACGGCTTCTACTTCCTCTACACCAACGGCGGCGCAGAGTCGAAGTACAACAAGGGCGAGGATATCGTAAGAAAGTCCAAGGCCGCTGCTGAAAAGTGGCTCGCTGAAAACTAATCAGCACCGTAAAAACGGTATTTTCGGTCGGTTTGTTTTGGTAACAAATTCGCATCGAAGCAAAAACGAAACTGACGCATTTCCCGTTTTTCTAACGAAGAAAAGGAAGGACATATTATGAAGAAGAAAAAAACAGAGAGAATATTTACCCCTGTAAACAGTATCAAGGAATTTCTTAACGTTATAGAGGGACACGGCGGAAGAACGCTTTACCGTTGGCTTGAAACTCCCTCGAGCTACACGTCTAACACCTACGGCGAATTTCACAAAAAGGTTATCGCTATCGCAAAGGGCTATCAGAAGGCGGGACTTGCCGGCAAGAGAATTGCCATTATCGGTGAAACGTCTGTTGAATGGGTTGCTTCATATCTCGCTGTTCTCACTACCGGCGGTGTAGTTATCCCTATGGACAAGGAGCTTGACGTTACCGCAATCGACGGCTTCCTTGAGACCGCCGAGGCTGAGGCTATAGTTTACAGCAAGAGCTTCAACACAAAGCTTGCGTATCTCGCTGAAAATCACGCAACCGTAAAGAAGCTTATTCCTATGGATTCCTCGGTAGAGGTGACCGACAATATAATCAACCTCGAAAGCCTCATAGGCGAGGGCAAGGACGAGGAGCTTAAGATATCCGAACGTTCAACCGACGAGCTTGCGGTTATGCTGTTCACATCGGGTACTACCGGCACGAGCAAATGCGTTATGCTCTGCGAGAGAAACATCTGGAGCACCGTAAACTCAGCTTGCCAAACAGTTGAATTCTCGAAGGATGACGTTATAGTTTCGGTTCTTCCGCTTCACCATACATACGAGCTTGCCGTTATGCTTGCGGCTCTCGTTTACGGTATGCAGGTAGGCATTAACGACTCGCTTCGCCATATTATGAAGAACTTTGCCGAGTTCAAGCCTACGGGCCTTGTTCTCGTTCCTCTTTTCATTAACACTATGTATTCGAAAATCATAGATAACGCAAAGAAGAGCGGCAAATACAAGCTTCTTATGAATATGATGAAGGTCTCAAATGCTCTTCGTCACGTAGGCATTGACCTGCGCCGTGTTCTCTTCAAGCAGGTCCTTGGCGCATTTGGCGGAAACATCAATAAAATAGTCAGCGGCGGCGCTCCTCTTAACCCCGAAATGATGAGGCAGTTCGACGGATTTGGAATTACCATTGCCGAGGGCTACGGCATTACAGAATGCTCTCCTCTTATCTCGGTTAACCCCTACTACGCTCTTAAGAGCGGCTCGGTTGGTCCCGCTGTTCCCAGCTGCACTGTTCGTATTGACGCAAGAGGCAAAAACGACAAAGGCTTTGACGAGGGTGAAATTCAGGTCAAGGGCAAAAACGTAATGCTCGGTTACTACAAAAACGAAGAGGAAAACGCAAAGGCGTTCACCGATGACGGCTGGTACAGAACAGGTGACATCGGTTATATGGACGAGGACGGTTATATCTTCATTACCGGACGTCTTAAGTCCGTTATCGTTCTTGAGAACGGTAAGAACGTATTCCCCGAGGAGATTGAGGAATATCTTGAAAAGATAGAGGGAATCGAAGAGGTTGTTGTAGTCGGCAGAAAAGCCGAAGACGGCGAAACCGTTAAACTCACCGCCATAGTTTACCCCAAGGCCGAGATGTACGGCGAGACTATCGACACCGAAAAGGCTTATAACGATATTCACGCAAAGATTCTTGACCTCAACAGAACTCTCCCCTCATTCAAGCAGCTTAAGGCTCTCGAAATCAGAGAAGTTCCCTTTGAGAAGACCACTTCGAGAAAAATTAAACGCCATCTTGTAAAGTAATATTTACATCTTTAAGCTTTTCAAGTAATAAAAACAGCGCCGAGCCGTGTTTTTTATCGGCTCGGCGTTAACTGTAAAACGTCAAAAAGAGGTACGATTATGAATTTTTACATTCAGAAAAAAGACAATGCGGAAATCGTTATAAACGAAAGAGCTTCTTCGGAAATAGAATACTATGACGTAAAGATACGCTATGATACCGAAACCATTCCATCGCCTACGAAGTTCACCTTTACGGCAAAATTAAAAAATCTTTACTCTGTCTTTTCCTCTGACGTAAGAAGCACGAGAAATCTTAACCCGTCGTGGAGGCCCAACGTCAACTCATCGAGGCTCGCCTTCAATATGCCTATGCTCACCGCCGTAACGAGAGAGGGCATGAACGCTATGACCGTTTCGCTTTCGGATACGAAAATCCCCGCCGAAATTTCTATCGGTATGATTGAGGAGAGCGGCTTTGCGAGAGCTACTATCACTCTATTTCCAACTCCGATATCGGCAACCGAGTCGTTTGAGGTTACCGTCAGAATAGACAAGAGAACCGTAAGATATGAAAAAGCGATTTCGGACACTGTATCCTGGTGGGAGAACGAATGCGGATATACTGCGGCGCCCGTACCGAACGAAGCAACGCTTCCCATGAACTCTGCGTGGTATAGCTATCACCAGGAAATAGACGTAGACGATATCGTTGAGGAATGCAGAAAATCAAAGGCTCTCGGCATGGAAACTCTCATTCTTGACGACGGCTGGCAAACCGAGGATATACAGCACGGTTACGCTTATTGCGGTGACTGGGAGATATGCGAAAAGAAGATTCCAGACATGAAGAATTTCGTTGACAGAATTCACGGCGTCGGTATGAAGTTTATGCTTTGGTACTCTGTTCCCTACGTTGGAATATACAGCAAGGCGTTTGAGAGATTCAAGGATAAGCTTCTTGATTACGACGACAAGAAAAAGTGGTTCTGCCTAGACCCGAGATTCCCCGAGGTAAGAAAGTACCTTGCGGATATTTATAAAAACGCCATAATAAACTACGGACTTGACGGCTTCAAGCTCGACTTTATAGACTCCTTTAAGCTTACAAGCACTTCAACCGCTCACAACGAGGGAAGAGACACCGAATCGCTTGAGGACGCACTCGATATGCTTCTATCGGAAATTTACAGCACGCTTACGGCGATAAACCCCGACGTTCTTATAGAATTCAGACAGAATTACGTAGGTCCGACCGTTCGCAAATACGGAAATATGCTCCGAGTCGGTGACTGCCCTGCAGACCCCTTAAGAAATAGATGCGGAATAGGTGATTTAAGACTGACGAGCGGCAAAACGGCAGTTCACTCGGATATGCTTCTCTGGAACGAAACGCTTGACGTAGAGGATGCTGCGGTAGCACTCGTGTCAATTCTTTACGGTGTTGCTCAAATTTCGGTTAAGCTCGCAAAGCTTCCCGAAGACCACTTGAAAATGCTGAAGTTCTACCTCTCGTTTATGAGAGATAACAGAGAGACGCTTCTTTTCGGTAGCTTTACCGCAGATAACCCCGAGACTCAGTATTCGAGAATGAGCGCCTCAAAGAACGGCAACACCATAACCACTCTTTACGACAGACTCACAGAAAAAATTCCTTCCGATTTCTCAAGCTACACAGTAGTAAACGGAACGGCATCGGCAGAAATTATAATTGATTCCGAGTCGGATATTTCGGGCAGGATTTTGAACTGTATGGGAGATACGGTAGAAAACGTGCAGTGCAAGTCGGGGCTTACAAAGCTTCTTATCCCCAAGAGCGGTATGGTTATATTCGAAAAGTAACGTTATCCAAATGGCTTTTTGATAAAAAATAAAAAATTAGTCTCAATAATATAAAAAAGGCAGGAGCGCCGGCGTTGTATCCTTAACGGAGAGGACGCATATCACTCCTGCTTTTTATCATTAGGATTGTTTTTTCTAACAACAGTTTACAAATTGTGTTATTTTTCAAGAAATTCCACAATATCATTCCATACGTTTTCGTCCTGCGCCGTCATTCTCTCAAAATCCCACGACGCCTTGTATTCAGCCTTTATTTCGTCGGTAGTGAAATATCCGCTCTCCGCTTTTTTCGTGAGGTCGGCAAAGAATTCGTCTTTATAAGCAACAGCGTCAGCGGTAAAGTTAGGGTTATGCCCCTTTCCCTTTACCGAATAAAACAAAGTCCCCTCTCTTTTTTCGTGAGCCGCTTTGAGCTTTAAAAAGTGCTTCTTGAAGCTTACAGTCTTATCGTCCTCAGAGTGAATTATCATAGCCTTGCAGCTTGAAGCGGCGAGCGACTCTATTGCATTATAGACAGCGTACTCGGGAGCGTTTTCACATTCGGCCTTATAAAGCGACGGAACGTAAATCGAAAGAATTCCCGAGAAGAACTGCGAGAGCATGGCCTTAACCGAAACAAAGCCAGACATAGCGACAACGTGCGTTATATCCTTATGTATTGCGCCTATATTAAGAGTCGAGAACGCTCCCCAGCTATGACCCACGACAGAAAGGCTTAAATTCTTATATTCTTCCCTCTCGCGAAGAGCTCTTATGCAAAAATCAAGGTCGGCAAGCGACTGCGCAAATCCGCCTATATTCTCTCCCTCGCTCATCATACAGCCCGTATGGTCATACGAAAGAACGGTATATCCGCGCCCCGCGAGAGTTTCTATCTCCTTCATATAGGAGAGGTGGCCACCGCCCATACCGTGTTCAAAAACAATGAGTCTTTCTGCGCTTTTTTCTCCATAGTAATAAATCGCTCCGCAAAGCTTCTGTCCCTTATTGCCTAAAAACTCGAAGGGCTCTTTTTGAAGTCCCCGGAAATCATCCGCGCTGAAATAACGAACCGTACCCCCGTCATCATATCTTACAAGGAGCTTTGATGCGAATATAGCCTTAATCTGCTTTTCAAATATCACTTTTTTATCCTCTTTTCAACATTGTAATACCAAAAGGCCCGGCTTATCACGTGCAAACAGAAGCCGAGCCTTCGTTTTTATTTAAGAGTTCCCTTTACGTACGGCTCAAGAATAAGCGCGTTGTCAAAATCAAACTCCCTTGGGTCAATATTATCAAAAAGACCGTAGTGCAAGGGTACGGCGCATCTTGCGCCTATTTCGCAGGCAAAGTCCGCAGCGTCACGGGCATTCATATTATTACCCACTCCGTTTATCGGGAGAAAGGCATAGTCAACACCGTCCTCGCAAAGCTCGATAACGTCATCTATAACGTCGTAGTTATAAAGCGTATCTCCGCTTACGTAATAGGTTCTCACACCGTCGTCGATTATATATCCTGCCGCCTCTCTGTCACTATGCTCGGCGCGTACCGCATAGAACGTAAGTCCACCCTCGCTCCATACCGAGTGAGGCGCAAGAAGAACGTAATTATGAGGACCGCCAAACGTCCGAATCTTCATATAAGCATTATAAGAAGCTAACACGGTAATGGGCTTATCCTCTCTTGAGAGAAATTTTTCAAGCGTTTCGGGGTCGAGATGGTCAAGGTGGTCGTGAGTGATAATAATTACGTCGGGACGTATGTCAAACACGCTCTCGTCAACAGGAATTCTGCGCTGTTTTTTAGAGTCAAAATTTTCTGCCACGGAATTTGAAAGATAGGGGTCAACCATAACGGTTATTTTGCCGTTTTCAAATACAAGACCCGCCTGGGTTATCCAAGTAACGTTCATATACAATACCTCGCTGATTTTTTAAACAAAATGAAGAATAAGAAGTCCTATGACTCCCGAGAGAACACCGATAGCCGCCCCCGCGAGAACGTCTCTTATAAAATGTATTCCCATAAGAACTCTTATCGCGGCAAGAGCTATACCAAGAAAGAGAAGCGTTATTCCAAGCAGAATATTGGTCGGTATAAGAGCTACTCCGATAACAAAGACCGAAAAGACGTGACGGCTTGGAAATGAGCGCCCCGTTTTATCCTTCGGCTTTTTCTCATAAAATTCAATAAGCTCGTAGGGACGCGGAGCATTTACCGCATATCTCAAAACGCTGACGAGAACGAACGGTATGCCTGTTATCAAAATAAGCTCTATAGCGCCAATAAAATTCTCTGCCGCCGTTGTGATAAGGCTTGACAAAAACGCATAGATGGTAAGCACCACTATAGCATACGACGATATTTTCAGCATTTCCGAAAGGTTTTCGTCCTTATATACACGGTAGAGTAACTTCTCGTATTTATTTTTCGGCTCGTATTCGGGCACGGCGGCAACGTTCTCCTCTGCCCCCTCTTCGAAAGAGTCAAGCTCGGTGAGGTCTTCCGATGTTTCGGTTATATCAATTTTTTCGGCTTCATCTGTCTGAAGCTCGTTTATAGGGTTTTCATTTTCCATTTTATGAAAGCTCCTTTTTTACACGTTTTTATCCGCAAGAGAAAAGCAATCCGAACACGCTCAAAGCCTGAATTTCAGGGTTTCGGCACTTACGCTCACTGCGATGTTATGCATTTACGAAGTCAATAAATCTGTCGAAATAGCGTCTGCCGTCGGCGTTGTCTTTAAACACGCCCGCATCCTTAAGGACTCTGACAAAGGTTTTACCTATTTCTTTTTTGATTATATCCTCAGTATTCTCCTCGGTAAAATCGTAAAGGTCACGGAAGGCAAGGAACCACTCCTTATGCTTCTCGATACTCTCGGAAGAAGCAAAATCCCCCCCGGAGAGTATAGCGTCCTTCATATCCGCTATTTCAGACTTAAGTCTTGCGGGAAGAACGGCAAGTCCCATAACCTCGATAAGTCCTATGTTTTCCTTTTTTATGTTATGATGCTCCTTGTGAGGATGATATACGCCAAGAGGATTTTCTTCGGTGGTGATATTATTGCGAAGAACGAGGTCAAGCTCGAACCTCTCTCCCCTCTTTCTTGCTATGGGGGTTATGGTGTTATGAGGCTCTCCGTCGGTTTCGTGATAAATGAACGCCTCGGCATCGGTATAAGAGCGCCAAGCAACGAGAATCTTATCCGCAAGCTCTACGAGTCTTTCTCTGTCAGACGACGAAAGTCTTATAACCGACATAGGCCACTTGACTATTCCTGCCTCAACGTCGGAAAATCCGGCAAAGGAAATTTTCTTTTCTATCGGAGCTCTTTCCATAGCGAAGGTATATCTTCCGCCTTGCATATGGTCGTGAGAAAGTATCGAGCCGCCAACGATAGGCAAGTCGGCGTTAGAGCCTATGAAGTAATGAGGAAAATGATTTACGAAAGCAAGGAGCTTGGCAAAGCTCGAGCGGTCTATTTTCATAGGCGTGTGAAGCGACGAGAGAGCGATGCAGTGCTCGTTATAGTAAACGTAAGGCGAATACTGCAAATACCAATCGGTGCCCGCCATATCAAACGGTATCTGGCGAAGCGTCTGCCTTGCGGGCTTCGATAGATTGCCCTCGTAGCCCTCGTTTTCGTGGCAGAGCAGGCATTTTGGATATCCCGACTGAGGCAAAAGCTTCGCTGCCGCTATTGCCTTCGGGTCCTTTTCGGGCTTTGAGAGATTTACCGTAATGTCAATCTCACCGTATTCACTATCCACCTTCCACTTAAGGTCCTTCTTTATTCTATCCGAACGGATATAGTTCGAGTCTATCGAAAGCTTATAAAAATAATCGGTCGCAAGCTCGGGATTCTCTTCGTAAAGAGCCTCGAAGGTGGAAATCACCTCTGACGGTCTTGGGCATAAAGCTCCCATTATCTTCGTATCGAAAAGGTCGGTATAAACAACAGAGTCTGCCTCGATAACACCGCTTTCGTAAGCATATTTCGATATCGCGGCAAGAATATCGCAAAGCTCGTAGTTTTCAGAAACGCCCACCTCGCTGTATTCAGAAAGATGAAGAATTTCGAGAAGCTTATTTGCGGAATATGCTCTGTCAAGTCTATCTATAAGCTCCACCCTTTCCGCATAATCTAGAAGCGCGCATATGGCAGTATTAATATCCATTTTTATCTCCAAATATAACTTTTATTTACATTTTTGCCGTGTGGCAGGCTTTGACAGGATTTGTCCGCCTCATATGCCGCACGTTTTTTCTTATCTCTTCGAATATTTGTCAAAGGGATTTATATTTCCCATAAACTCGGGAGAGAACGAGAACTCAAAGTGAATTTCCTTTTCCGAAATTCTGAATCTCGGGTCAAGCTCGGGACCGCAGGAATGGCTTCCTATGCCTGCCGTTCTGTAATCTATTATAACGGTAGTGTTCTTATCCTCTTTAAGCTCGAAGTCGTGACGTGTTTCGGTAAGGTATTCGGGCGTGAAGTGAGAGGCAGAAAGCGAGAACTTATCAGCCATAAACAGCATTCCGTGACCTACGGTACTTGTCACGCTCGCCCACTTGCAGCCGTGATGAGCCGAGTTTTCCTGCGGTCTCACGTAGGGCTCAAAATTAGCCGTTGCGGTGGTTTTAAAGAGTGAAAGTCTTGACGCAAGTCTCTTATCCTCGTACGACTCGTAAGGTCCGTAGCCAAAGTAGCTTATATCCTCAAAGCCCTCGGGAAGTGTAAATCTGAAGCCGAATCTCGGAAGAGGCGGAATATCTCCTCTCACCTTAGCGTCGCAGCATACCGCTATCGCAGAGCCCTCGGAGAAGATATATTTAAGTGTCATTCGAAGCGCCGGCTTAAGAGGAGCCGAGCCAAGCGCGATTTCGCTCGTTACCGTCACTCTATCGGACTGCTCCTCGTATGAGGTTCCGTAGCACTTAACGCTCATTCTGTGATAATTATGCTTTTCCCATTCGCGTCTTACTCTTCTGTCATTATCCGTGGGGGCGCGCCATATGGTAGGAGCTACCGGGGCATCAAGCATTTCCTTGCCCTCGTGGACAAGAGAGGTTATAAGACCGCTTGTTTTTGACACGCGTGCCACGCTTTCACCGAATTCAATCTCGTAATAACCGAAGGAATCTTTAAGCGAAGCGCCCATCATATCGGGAGTCTTTCTCTCAAGATTATCGCAGAGTATGAACTGCCACGAGGCTATTTCGTGACCTATCGGCGCCCACTCGGTTTCGGTATTCTGCTTAACCGTTACGTTAAGCGTGAGTATGCCGCAATTTACGTCGGGCGGTCCAATTTTGAATTTGCGTTTAGCGAGAGGCTTTATTTTAAGCTCTCCTATCCTGCCGCACTTTATCGCCTTGCCGTTTTTCTCAAAGGTATATACGAGAGAAAGGTCGGACATATCGGTGAAATAGCGGTAGCTCGTTACTGTAAGCGTACCGTTTTCGTATTCAACCTTGACGGGCGCTTGCGCCTGCTTCACCTCATAGAAGCCCGTGTGCGCTCTTCTGTCGGGATATACCAAGCCGTCAACGCAGAAGTTCGAATCGTGAGGATACTCACCGAAGTCTCCGCCGTAGGTATAGTGGGGGTCTTTATAAACGTTATCGCCAGTAGCAACCGAGTGGTCGGTAAATTCCCAAACGCAGCCGCCGAAGAAGCTATCCATCTCACGTATAAGCTTCCAATAATCACCCACGTCTCCGGGGCCGTTACCCATAGCGTGCGAATACTCGCAAAGGAAGAAGGGATACTTTTCGTTGCCCTTCGGCAGATATTTGTTTTTTATAGACCAGAAATCAATATACATACCGCTCTCAAAGTCTATGTACTCACGGTACTTTTCCGAGGGAACGGGCATATCTGCGCCACGAAGCTTTTGGTCATCAACCGCCATAGCGCGTCTTGATTCGTCCTCGGCGTGAACAAGCCTTGAGTTATCGCGGCTCTTGAAATATTTTACCATTTCCTTGTGGTTGATACCGGGGCCGGACTCGTTTCCAACGCTCCAGATTATAATTGACGCATGGTTCTTATCACGCTCGAGCATACGCTCGGCGCGGTCAAGGTAAGCCTCTGTCCATTCGGGGTTATCGGTAAGCTCGTTGCCGTCTCTGTAGATTCCTATGCCGTGGCACTCGAGGTCGGTCTCGTCGATAACGTATATACCGAGCCTATCGCAAAGCGCATAAAATCTCGGGTCGTTCGGGTAATGGCTGGTACGAATCATATTGCAGTTGAACTGCTTAATGATATAAATATCACGGAGCATATGCTCCACGGGTGTTGCGTGGCCGAGAATCGGATGACTGTCATGCCTGTTCACACCGCGCGCCTTTACCTTTTTGCCGTTTATATAAATAACGCTTCCCTTGATTTCGATTCTTCGGATACCGACGGGAAGATTTATAATTTCATCGCCGCACTCGAGCGTAAGATTGTAAAGATACGGAATCTCGTCGCTCCAGAGCTTCGGTTTTTCAACTCTTCCTATATCTACCTTGCCGCACTTAAGCGTGCTCTTGCCCTCGCAGAGCACTGCGTCCTCTGCGTCGGAGAGAGTGTATTTAAGCTCTATATTTTCGTTTGCTTCAACCTCAAGCGAAACGTCAGCATAAGAGAAGTCCTCTGCCGTGTCGTATTTTAAGAAGATATCGTTTATTCTCGCGCGGTCTCTCATAAGAAGGTAAACCTCTCTGAAGATACCCGAGGCGCGATACATATCCTGATCCTCTAAATACGAGCCGTCACACCACTTGAGAACAACGACGCGAATCTCGTTTTCGCCCTCGCGAAGAAGCCCCGTTACGTTGAACTCGCTCGTCATATGGCTTACCTGACTGTAGCCCGCAAAGCTGCCGTTTACGTAAAGATAGAAGCAGGAATCAACACCCTCGAAATTCAGCATTATATCCTTGTTTCTCATCTGCTCCGCGGTGAGCTTAAAGGTTCTTCTGTAAACCCCTGCCGGATTCTCGTCGGGAATATATGGCGGGTCTATTGGATAGGGGTAGTTCACGTTCGTGTACTGAGGCACGTCATACCCTCTGCCGAGCGCATTCTGCCAATTCATAGGAACGTCTATTTTCTCCCCCGCCGAAAATTCAACTGCGTTCGGGTCGGAAATTTCCGCAACCGACGGGAAAAATTTAAAATCCCATTCTCCTATAAGCGTTTTGAAGAACTTTGATTCGTCTCTTATGTCCGACAAAGCCTTTTTTCTTGTTTCATATGGAATAAAATAGGCTCTCGGCTTCTCAGAGCCAACGTGCAAGGTCTTTAAATTCTCGTGATACTTTGGCAATCCAAACGGCATTTCGCTTACCTCCAAGCTATATTAAACGTTTTGCTATTCTTATGATTCTTCTTTGCTTTCAAATCTTATGCTTATCTCACCCGAGTTCAGCTCTCTTTCTTCTCCCGAGTCAAGCCTGACGAGCAACGCTCCGCTATCCTTTATTTCAAGAGCCGTAGCGGGATAAGCACCGTCAGCGTCAGTGACGGACACTCTACGTCCGAGAGTGACCGAAAGCTTACGGTATTTCTCCATATATTCTTGCGAGCGTGACGTCTTAAAGGAAGCCAGCCTTTTCGCAAGCGATACGGCAAAGGCGTAAATATCAACACGCTCCCCGCTTTCGCTCTCAAGGTCTGTCGCTATCCCCGAAAGCTCCTCACCGAAGCTTTGACGGTATAAATTCACTCCTATACCGACAACGGCATATCTGAACGTTTTCCCCGAATCACAAAACTCTCCCTCGGTTAAAATTCCCGCAAGCTTCTTTTCTCCGAGAATCAGGTCGTTAACCCACTTTATACCGACTTCTTTGCCCGAAAACTCAAGGACCGTTTCGGCAAGCGCAACCGCCGCAAATACGGTAAGCTTTATAGCGTCCTTTGCTAAAAGCTCGGGATAACAGAGATAAGACAGGTACAGCCCCCCTTCGTTAGAAAGAAAGCTTCTTCCTCTGCGTCCTCTTCCGCCGCTTTGCGATTTCGCTATGAAGAAGGCGGATTTTTTCCCATTTTCAAGAGCATACTCCTTAGCCCTTGTGTTTGTTGAGTCTATATTGTCAAAAACAAAAATTTCGGACTCGGGAAGCTCACTTAAAAAGGCTTCTTTCATTAAGATTACAAAGTCTTTTTCAGTCATCAAATCAACCTCCTCACGCCCGTAGTATTTTAATTTTAACAAAAATAAAATACAATGTCAATACCAACCGAGCCGACAAGCGAACATTTTTCACACTTTATCGAAGGAGTGAATATTTTTCACACTTTTGCCAAAAACTTTCACTAAAATCAAAGCCGTAAAAAGCTTCAATATAGCTTGACGTAACACGGCAAAAGAAAGGCGAAAAATGAAAACACTCACCGAAAGCTACGACGAAAATCTTCGCTATATGGAAGAGCGGCTGGGATACAAAAGAAATTTCGACGTGCTCGAAAAAAAGCTCTCTGCCGCAAGCTCTGAAATAACTTTTTTCTACCTTGACGGCTTTGTTAAAGACGGAGAAATGCAAAGGGTTATGCAGTATCTTCTGAATCAAAAGGCTCTCGGTAACGCAGTCGAGACCGAAAAAATCATTCCCTACGTCGAAGTCAGCCGCTCGAGCGACACCGAAGCGATAATCACCGCAGTCCTTTCTGGGCAAACAGCGTTTTTTGCCGAAACCTTTGGAGCGGAAGCAATACTTTTAGACTTAAGGACCTACCCCGTGCGAAGCATTTCCGAGCCGGAAAGCGACAGAGTGATGCAGGGAGCTCGCGACGGATTCGTTGAAACGCTTATCGTCAACACGGCACTATTGCGTCGAAGAATAAGAGACCCGAGACTCACTATGAGGCACTTTGACGTTGGCGGGCTTTCGCACACCGACGTCGTGGTTTGCTATATGGACGGTATAGCCAAAAGTGATTACGTTGATGCCGTGATAAAAAAGATAAAGGAAGCTAAACCGAAAACTCTCACTCTCGGTACTCAAAGCCTTGCCGAATCTCTTATCAAGCGCCGCTGGTTTAACCCGTTTCCTAAGGTAAGAACGACCGAGCGTCCCGACACGGCTGCCGCGCAGGTCCTTGAGGGGAGCGTCTTGGTATTTTGCGACACGTCCCCCGAGGTAATGATACTTCCAACCTCTATTTTTGATTTTTCGGAGGAAGCGGACGATTATGCCTTTCCGCCGTTTACGGGTTCTTATTTAAGGCTCGTGAGAATAGCTATACTTTTGCTTTCGGTCGTGATAACTCCTCTTTGGTATCTTGCGGTGGAAAACGCGGCAACGCTTCCCGAGACTCTGCGCTTTATAGTTCCTGACGAGCCGGGTGCTCTGCCTATTATTCTGCAGCTCTTTATGGCGGAGCTTGCGCTCGACGGCTTGAAGCTTGCTTCAATGAACACTCCCGATATGCTCTCCAATTCCCTCTCGGTAGTAGGAGCTCTTATACTCGGGGATTTTGCCGTCAGCATAGGCTGGTTTTGCGAAGACGTAATATTCTATATGGCTTGCGTGGCAATAGCAAATTTTGCCCAGCAAAATCAAGAATTAAGCTACGCTTTCAAGTTTATTCGCGTAATTATTCTAACTTTAGTTTACTTTTTAAGGCTTCCGGGACTTATTCTCGGACTTTTGCTATTTGCAATTCTCGTTATTACAAACGTAACGGTTACCGGCAAACGAAACTATCTTTATCCCCTCGTTCCCTTCGATGCCAAGGCTATGCTTCATCACCTTTTCAGATTCAAAAAGAAGGATTTTACCGAATAAACAAAAAATCCCTTAGCGCCAGCCGAAAGCATCAACTGACCGTTAAGGGATTTATTAAGTCTTGTTTAACGTAACGCTTACAAGCGTATGCCGCCGTAAATTTCGCTCGCGCGAAGCATAAACGTTAGTTTTTAAGCTGTTCAAATGATTGTTTCATTACGTTGCGCTCGATAAGCTCACCTATCGTCGCTTCGTTAAACCATACGGGAGCTTCAACGCCCTCATCATTCGTCTGATATACGTTTTCAACTATGAGACGCTCAATAGTAGCATCCTTATCAAGCTTGATGAGATGACCGCAGGTTACGGTGGATTTTTCGTGTCTTACAACGTCGCGTATAACGGCGCTTCCTACGTGAATGCCCTTCTCAAACCATACGATAGGTCCGCGATAGCATTCTTTCTCCCAATAGGTGAAGCAATCGTCACCGAGAGGAGTGCAGCTCTTTGACGCGTGGATACGCTCGATAGTGATGTCGTCAAACCAGGTCTCCTCGCCCGGAGTCATGTCGTGTTGAGAAACGAGAACGGCATTGTGACGGTAATCTCCGTAAACTCCATCTACCACGATTCTTCTCATGAAGCAATTACCCGCAGAGAGAAGTCTTACACCCGAATATCCGTTTTTCGCTGTAACGTTATGGATATAAAGATTCTCGATATCTCCGCGCGATATCTCCGCGTGACATTCATCTATGGTTGTAACTCCAACCATGTCGTCGTTTGTTGTACCGCAAAGGTTTTCAATAACGCCGTCTCTCGCGGGGCCGTTAATATGAACACCGTCGGTGGTTCCGAAGTGCCAGTTATAGTCGAAGAAGATATCTCTTACAACGAAGCCTCTTACGTCGCCTATCTGAATGCCGTAGCTGACGGGGTTCTTAACGGTAAGGCCGGTAAGAATTATGCGGTCGATATGAGCAAATCTTACAAGCTTTCCCTTGAAGAGCTTCGGACTGTAAGGTTCGTCAAGACGGTGAACAGCCTCGTATTCTCCGTCAAGTCCCATATCGTCGCAGCTTCCGTCCCATATTCCACCGACAATCTCAATATTTTCATCACGTCCGCCCCCCGCAAAATGCTCGTTCTCTATAAGAGCACACCTTGAGTAAGGCGCAGCCTTAAGAGTAGCGCCGGGAGCGAGTATAAATCTGGTATTCGAATGAATGATAAGCGTTTTTGAAACCATATAGGTACCCGGCTTATCAACCGTAACAATTCCCCTTTTGTCAAGCAGCTCCTGAAGCGCTTTAGTATCATCACAAACACCGTCTCCGTATAACACAGTCCGTATCCTCCTTATGTTGAAAATCAAAGGTTAATCTTCATCTGAATATCGTAGAGCTTCTGCATAGCGACCCTGCGCTCTGCGCACTCGCGTCTCATTCCCTCGATAACCTCGGGAGAATACTCGTCAAGCTCGCCCTCAAGGAGCTTGCCCTTATACATTCTGTCAAGCTTAAGAGCGTAAGTGATATCGCCCTCAACTATTTCACCGTTTCTTTCGCAAATAACGATATTCGACTTGCCCGCAAGAAGCATATCAACCGCGTAAGAGCCCATTTGAGTCGCAAGAAGTCTATCCTTCAAAGTGGGGGTTCCTCCCCTTACAATGTGGGCAAATCTTGCGAATTTGGTCTCAACTCCCGTCTTGGACTCGATTTTAGTCGCAAGAGTGGGGGCGTAATCCGCTCCGAGACCCTCGGAAATTATTACAATAAAGTTGCGTTTTCCAAGTTTTCTCGATGTTGCGATTTTTTCAAAAAGACGCTCCTCGTCAAATTCGAACTCCGGGATAGCTACGGCAGTAGCGCCCGAAGCGATAGCGGTATTGAGAGCTATGTCTCCCGCATCTCTTCCCATAACCTCAACAACGTTGCATCTTGCGTGAGACTCGCAGGTATCGCGAAGCTTATCTACAAGCTCGATAACCGTATTCATAGCGGTATAGTAGCCTATGGTATTATCGGTCGAGGATACGTCGTTATCTATCGTGCCGGGAATTCCTACGCAGGGTACACCGCGAAGAGTAAGCTCGGTAGCGCCTCTGAAGGTACCGTCTCCCCCAATAACAACGAGACCGTCTATTCCAAGCTCACGGCAGGTTGCGATAGCCTTTTGCTTTCCCTCCTCGGTAAGCATTTCGGGGCATCTGTCTGTATAAAGGAACGTGCCGCCCTTGTTTATTATATTTGAAACGTCGCGGATAGCGAGAGGCTTCACCTCTTTATCTATGAGTCCCGAATATCCACGCATAATTCCTACGACCTCGACGCCGTTCGCAATAGCGCTTCTTACAACCGCTCTTATAGCGGCATTCATTCCGGGAGCATCACCACCGGAGGTTAATACGCCAATTTTTTTGATTTTTTTCATTTTGTTCACCTGTCTTTTGTTTTTTACAGCTATTTTATTTTACATCATTATTTTGCTTTTTTCAATCCCTTTTGTAATTTTTTATATATTTTTCGCCTTTCGTTTATATACTATTACCTAAAACATGAATTTTTTTGTGTGACCGACACAAAAAATTAAGCCAGAATGATTGACAAAAAAAAAATTTAATGATATAATTCTGCTATATTGGTCTCTTGGTATCAAAAGAGTAGGCGCTCTTGGGTTTTAAGCCCCGTACGCTGCCTCTCTTCCATCTTTAAAAGTTAAGGAGGTTCACAATGGATATTGCAATTATCGCAGATAACAACAAAAAAGAGCTGATGATTCAATTTTGCACAGCGTATTGCGGAATTCTCAGCAGACACCATTTATGCGCAACCCACACCACCGGCAAGTTCATCTCCGAAGCAACCGGTCTCGATATTGAAACTTTCCTTATGGGAAGCTCCGGAGGTATGGAGCAGATTGCTTCAAAAATATCGTTCAATGAAATTGATATAGTATTCTATTTCCGCAGTACCGACCCCGCTAAAGAGGTTCACGATTACGAGAGCACCTTGCTCCGCCTTTGCGACGTCCATAACGTTCCTTTGGCAACGAATATCGCTACCGCCGAAGCGCTCGTTATCGCTCTTGATAACGGAAGCCTCAATTGGCGAGAGCTTATCAACCCGAGAAGCGCATACAATATGAAAAAAAGAGGAATTATATAATTCCAAAGAACACGGCTGCGTTCGTCTTACCGACCGATATCGCAGCCTCTTTTAATTTTTTCTTTAGAAGACGGAGCTTTAAAAATGCTGAAAAAGGTTAAGCTTTTTATAAAATCCCACATAGATAATCTTGATTCCGCGGGACTACCCGAGGGAGATACCGAGGTAAGCGAGCTTTCGGTTTTGGGAACGATGAAAATAAACGGTGACGGAATCAGCCTCTCTTACAATGAGAATACCGAAAGCGGCGAGCTTCATTCATATATACTCGCAGATGAAGGGAGAGTTACCGTTATGAGAAATGGTGCGATAGTATCTACTCTTCGTTTTTCCGAGGGGGAGGTTTACAATACCGTATATGAGCTTCCGCCATACAAATTCGATATCTCTGTCACCACAAAAAAAATCAGAAACACCCTTACCGAATCGGGCGGGGCGCTTGATATAATTTACGAGATGAACGTCGGCGGAGCGGCAAAGCGCACGAAAATGAAAATAACCGTAAGCGAGGTATAATGCCGTGACCGTAAGCGAACTCAAAAACAAAATAAAATCCGGCGACGTCGGCGGTGCTTACGTTTTTTCGGGCGAAGAGGATTACCTCAAAAAGCATTACCTTTCGGAGTTTGCCTCCGTTTGCTGCCCCGACGAAGCGTTTGGTCTGTTCAACCGTGTTATTTTCGACGGAGCCGACATAGATATGGCAGAGATTGCCGAAGCGATAAAATCACCGCCTATGATGTCCGACTTCAAGCTGATAGAGTGGAAATATCCCGACCTTGAGCACATGAAGGAGAGCGACAAAAAGCTGCTAGAGGAAATTGCCTTATCTCTTAAGGATTATCCTTATATAACGCTTGTTCTTTTTGCGGATATAGACGGCTTCAACCCCGGAACGCAAAAGCGCCCGTCAAAGCTTGCCTCAAGGCTTGCAAAATCATTTAACGTTATAAATTTCGAAAAGTCAACCGATGCTCAGCTTATAGGCTGGTTAAGGCGCCATTTTGATGCAGAAAAAATTGCCGTTGATAACAAAACGCTTTCGGCTCTGATATTCCGTTCGGGACATTCTATGGAGATTCTCTCAAACGAGGTAAAGAAGCTTTCGGCGTATGCAAAAGCTAACACGATCGGGGCTATAACAGAAAAAGAGGTTGATTTCGTTGCATCAGCAACGCTCGAGTGCGATGCGTTTGCTCTCTCCGGCGCTATAACAGACAAGAACAGAGAAAAGGCGTTTGTCGCCCTCCGCGATATGATGATGCGGAGAATAGAGCCCAGCGCCGTGCTTGCAACTCTTTCGAGGAGCTTTGGAGAACTGGTTACCGTCGCGCTTCTTCTCGATGAGGGCATGGACGCAAAGGACATAGAAAACGCTCTCGGCTGGAATCAGTACAAAATAAAAATATGTATAAATTCGGCAAAAAAATGGGGGCTCGCAAAGCTCTCGCTTGCAACGGCAAGACTCCGCGAGCTCGATGCCGAATCAAAATCCGGCGGTATTTCGGGATATAAAACTCTCGAAATGTTTATCTGCCAGTACATCTAATTTATCAAAATATCTGCGAGGAACACAAAAATGAGTAACAAAAAGAAAAAGAGGAAAAACTCTAATTACCACAATAACCCTCTGGCAAAGCAGCCCGAGAGCAAGAAAATTAACAAAAACACCGTAATTTCCATAGTTTGCGTAGCATTGGTGCTCGTAATAGTCGCGCTTTCGATTACGTTCTGCGCCATAAGCAATAAAAACAAGACTCGTTACGTCAAGATGACCGTCAAGAGCTACGGAGAAATAATCCTCAAGCTTGACGGAAAAACAGCGCCGATAACGGTTGAAAACTTTATGAATCTCGTAAACGACGGATTTTACGACGGTCTCACGTTCCACAGAGTTATTAAAAACTTTATGATTCAGGGCGGTGACCCTGAAGGCACGGGTGGCGGTGGCTCCTCGAAGAAAATCAAGGGTGAATTTTCCGCAAACGGTGTGAAGAACGACATATCCCACAGACGCGGAGTAATTTCTATGGCGCGTTCGGATGCCTATGATTCGGCATCAAGTCAGTTCTTCATATGTAATGCCGATTCACCGCATCTTGACGGCAATTACGCAGCATTCGGCTACGTTATTTTCGGAATGGACGTCGTTGACAACATTACTGCAAAATGTGTAAATTACACCTACAATGACGTTATATACGACAAGACTAAGCAGCCCGTAATCACGTCAATAGTTGAAATCACGGAAGAAGAGGCTCTTTCTTACACAGAGTAAACAATCATTTACAAAAACACATTAAAACACTAAAAATCCAAACAATCGTTATCATTTTTTAAAAGGTCAGCCTTATGAATACTTTATATATTCCAAAAGGATATGTGCCGAAGCTTGACGTTTACGACACGCAAAAGGCCATATCCTTCATAAAAAGAACATTTCAAGACAGACTTGCGGCAGCTCTCAGGCTAAAACGAGTATCAGCGCCCCTTTTCGTTACCGAGGCGTCAGGCCTTAACGACAATCTTTCGGGCAAGGAGCGTCCCGTTACCTTTGACATTCCCGCCGTCGGCGAATCGGCACAGGTAGTTCATTCTCTCGCAAAGTGGAAGCGAATGGCGCTTAAGGAATACCGCTTCTACGTCGGGAACGGTCTTTACACGGATATGAACGCAATACGTCGCGACGAGGAGCTTGACAACATTCACTCGATATACGTTGACCAGTGGGACTGGGAAAGGGTTATAACGAGAGAAGAAAGAACACGCGAATACCTCGTCGATACCGTTAAGAAAATCGTTAACACCATCTGCGACACGAACGAGCTTTTAAAGGTCGATTTTCCAACCCTTAACACAAGCCTTTCAAGAGAGCTGAAGGTCATCGACTCTGAAGAGCTTTTGCATCTTTATCCCACGCTTACAGCAAAAGAGCGTGAATATGAAATAACAAAAAAATACGGTACCGTTCTGATTATCGGAATAGGTGGTAAGCTTTCGAACGGCGAGCCGCACGATTCAAGAGCGCCAGACTACGACGACTGGTCGCTGAACGGCGATATTCTCTTCTACAACGAGGTGCTCGACAGAGCCTTTGAGATTTCCTCTATGGGCATAAGAGTTGACGAGGAGAGCCTTATGCGCCAGCTTGAGCTTTCGGGCTGCGAGGACAGAAAAAATCTCCCATTCCACAAAATGCTTCTTGAGGGCAAGCTGCCGCTTACGATAGGCGGAGGTATCGGTCAGTCAAGACTCTGTATGCTTATGATGGGCTCAGCTCACATAGGCGAGGTTCAGTCTTCCATTTGGGATAAGGAGACCGTTGAGGGCTGCCGAAAGGCAGGAATCAGGCTGTTGTAATTTAGCCAATACCGACATAAACCGAACACACCTAAAGTGATGAAAATCCACGCTATTTCTCGAAAAGTTTAGCCAATACCAACGCTTTCCGAAATTCCGTTTTTTTCTTTAAGTAAGCTTCTTTTTTGAGACACAAACGCAGCCTAAAGATTAGTTTTCGGGGTTGAGGAAAACAAATTTCCAAATTTTTTACAATTTTTCATAAATTTTTTCGAAAAGCTATTGCAAATTTAGAAAAAATAGTATATAATAAGTTACACAGCGCACATTTTAAGAAAGGTGGGAATGATAAATGAGCAAGAAATTCAACAAGAAGTTCCTCAAACTCTATGTGGAACTTGACAGCAACTGCTGCGATAAGCTTGGTGTTAAAGCAGGAGGCGTTACCGAGTACATAAACCGTCTCGAGAGCGCAAAGTTCGCTCCCAAGCGTGACGAAGTACTTGATCATCTTAACAAGTACAGAAATGCCAGAAATGTTTTGGCTCACGACGCAAAGGCTATCAAGAAGAGCAAGTTGATCACTAAGTATGACCTTAAGTGGATCAAGAAGTTCAACAAGACCTTGAAGCGCAAGAAGGACCCCATTTCTGCATACCTTCGCAAGGCTCGCAAGTATGCTCGCGGCAAGAAGTTCAAGAAGGCTTTCCTTGTACTCCTTGTACTTGCTGCTATAGCTGCTGCTGCAGTATTCGGTCTCGGATTGGTTTAATTAGTCAATAATTCCTATTCACGGCTGTCCAAAACGGATGGCCGTCGATTTTTTTCAGAGTCTTTAAATGATAAGGGGCTGTGTCATTAAGAATTCAGATGTACCAAGGGTTTTTACTCATAGGGACAAAAAGTGAATACTGGGTAAAGACCGATACGGAAAAGGCAGGAAAAGAACATAGGCCTTGTGAATCGAAATTCACAAGGCCTATGTTCTTTTATACGTTACCTAAAATATCAAAAACGGTAAACAGATAGAACTCTATTTTCCGTTTTGATTATTCTGAATAATCAAATGACTTTTGAAATGCTTTTCCCGCCATATAAGCTTCAAGCATTGTCTCTATCATCTGTGGGGTCACAAGCCGATACCGCAAGAAATACTCCAAATTCTTAACAAATTCAAAATAGGCTTGTCGCTCCTCCTCTAAAATGATTACTTTGTCATTTTCTCCTCTCGTAAACTGGATTAGATAGGAAGCAACAAATTTTTCGTTTACAAATGCTAAATTCACATCATTAACATCGTCTTGTATTATTTGTAAAGGCTTTCTTCTCAAGATCCAGTACGCAGTATAAGCATGAATTTTTATATAATTGATAGCTTCTATATGATGAAAATTTTTCAGTCTATATATGTCAGCAAAATAATCTATTACCACTTGATTTAACACACTATTTGCAATAGTTACTTTGTCTTCATATTTATGCCTTTTTATGAATGATTCTAAATATTCATATAAATTTGCATATCGATCTTCGATCTTTTCTTCACCGAATGAGTTAAGGATTTCGCTATAATCAAAACTTTTTCTATTAGTCTCCATCATATGTCCTCACTTCAGTATTCTTTAAATCATCATATGCAAATGATTGTAAAAATTTCTTATAATTTCTTAAATCTTTTGCTTCTTGACAATTAGAATAACTTAATGCTGTATTAGGCAATATTGATTTTCTTATTTGTCCATTTCGCAACAACTCAACAAATTTTGTTGCTGCGTTTCTACTATTTTGTTCTTTCATTATATCTCCTAACAATTATGTTTAAATTAATGAATCAATATTGCCATCAAAATCAATTTCGCTTTTTTCCAACAGCTTGATTCGATCTCTTACTTCATTTTGAGGGTACTTATCCGTGGAGGATGTAGTATTATTTTTATTCAGCTTTCCTTCAGTTTTATTACTGAAAAGCACTCCGCTATTTGTGGCTTTTTCATAAATAAGATTTGTTATCATTTCAGCCGCTATAGTTTGTTGAGATAGACACTGAGACAAATATTCTAGCTCTTTCTTTTTTGAAGAATTTTTGCACTTATATACTACATCATGGGTGCATTCGCTCCAAGCCTCATCTAAAATTGTTCGAACTTGAATTTCGATATATTTTCCATCAACATTAATTAGATAATGGATGCTATTATATCCCTCGTCAGACTCTTTAAATTCAAAGATATCCCGTCCTAATTGTTCGTAGAAAAACAAATCTTTTTGATTTCTATAATAAACTTTAGGCTTTTCGGCAATAAAAGATTTTCCTTCATTTTGTCTGTAATCGCTAACAAAGTTTTTAAGATAATACTCATCACCTTTATAAAATTTGTTCCAAATCCAATTATGAACAGTTTGCCATTGTTCACGATACCTAATTAAAATTCGGATACCGCTTACATCTGTTATTATCTTATAGTAGTTTGACGAATCTAAATCTCTATATTTTTCTATTTCATAGTCATCCATTTTATCTTCCGATAAAAAGGCTTTCTTGGATATGATTTTAACCAATAAACTATTTGTAGTTTTTACCCTAAATCTTGCTGAATGAATTCCTTCTAACTCTTTGGCATCAAGGATTTCCAGTAAGGTTCTCTTTACAATCGCATCACAATTTTTAGAATATTCAGTATAATGTTCTTCTATTTTAGTTATTGTTTCCCACAATTTTGGATCTATCTTCTTAGCAAGTGAATATTTTGAAGATATCTTATTTTCTTTAACGAATCTTTCTTCTGCCGTTAATACTTTCTTCGTCATGTTGTCCCCAAACGAAATAGTTATTTTGAATATATGATTAATTCACACATGTTAATTATATCACAAATAAAAAATATTTCAACAATAGTATATAAAAAACCGAAAAAAATGTATTTCATATGAACTTTATTGAAAAAATTATTTATTATTATACCATACTTCAAGTAAGAAGTCAATGAAAATCTACAATAAAGTTATAAAGTTATAAAATTATCTTCACAGATAATGCGAGTTAACAGTTTGTTTACTGGACTTTTTTCTCTTTCTGTGGTATGTTGTTGTGCTAACAGGAGGTGCAACACATGAACAACCCGATAAAAGAAGTATGGCACGGAAATATAATACCGCAAGAGGACAGCCGAACAAACTCCAAGGAGATGAAGGAACTGCTCGGTTACATGGCAAGGCATCACGAGGATCTCGAAAAGAGCTTCACGGACGAGCAGAAGGAAACATTCGAAAAGTTCCACGATTGTTGGAGCGAGTATATGAGTCTCGCTGAAGCAGCCATTTTCGCGTATGCCTTCAAGTTGGGAATGCAGATAGCAATAGAAACCTTGGTTGAATAAGAGAACTAAATCCATCAGGCACAAAGCTAATGATGGATTTTTTCTTTCAGCCGTAATTGTGTAGATTTATTTGAGTATGAATTGTAAAATGTCTTGATTTATTCATAAAAATGTGATATACTAATAACGCTCAACAAAACTAAATATCTAAAATTAGTGGTATTTTTTTTTATGGGAATACTATACCCTTTTTTAGCCATAACTATTTTTGGAATTTGGTAAAAATGCAAACTCCACTAAATAGTTATGGTATCAAATACCCTAATTTTATTTTAGTTTTGTTGAGCGACAATCGGAGTTTGCGTTTTTCGGTGCGTAGCTTCGGTTACGCACCTTTTTATATCTTTTGGAGGCCTTCTATGAAAAAAACAAAACTATCTACTATTCTTCTGTCGGTGCTGGCATTGTTTTGTAGCATCTTTGTTCTTGCGTCTTGCGATGGGGATGATCACACCCATAACTACTCTAACGAGTGGTCTAAAGATGCAACTTACCATTGGCAAGCATGTTCAGGATGTGAAGAAACTCGCAACAAAGCAGAACACGATTGGAATTCTGGTATAGTAACGCAACAGCCAACGGAAACAAGTGAAGGCTCGAGAGCCTTTACATGTAACACTTGCGGTCACACAAAGGTTGAAAGTATTCCTGTGCTTGATACTCATGAGCATACCTTCTCCGAAACGTGGTCATTTAATGAAACTCATCATTGGTATTCAGCAACCTGTGAACATATAACCGAAAAAAAGGATTATGCTGAACACAACTGGAATAGCGGGGTTATTACTACAGAACCCACAACAACAAGTAAAGGCATAAAGACCTTTACCTGCGAATCCTGCAATAAAACCAAAACAGAAGATATTCCTAAACTTGAGGAAATACATTCGCATGTATATAACCAACAGAACATCGATGTACAGTATATAGAAAGTGAAGCAACATGTACGGAAAAAGCTGTGTATTTCTATTCGTGTTTGTGTGGTCTTAAAGGAACAGAAACATTTGAATATGGCGAAAGTAAAGGACACAATTACGATATTGACAACATTGCTTGGTCGTGGAGTAACTATGACTCTGCAATAGCAACCGTAAGTTGTATTGATAACGAAAACCACACAAGAAATATTACAGCATCTATCACAGAAAAGACAACAAAGGACGCTAATTGTGGTGAGGCAGGCGAAAAAATTTATACCGCATCAATTAAAATAGACGGCGAAACGTATACAAACGAAAAGAAAGAAATATTGCCTGCATTGGAACACGACTTCGATATCAGTACTCTTGCTTGGCAATGGAATGGTTTTAGTGCGGCATCCGTTGTTTTAATATGTCAAAACGATCATAACCATCAGCAGAGTTTCAATGCAACGATAACGAGCAAGATTGAAGATGAGCCGAGCTGTACTGTGGGCGGTCTTAAACGCTATACTGCAACCGTCGAGATTGATAATGCGCAATATAGTGACGAGAAAACCGAAACGCTACCTGCAAACGGGCATACCTATAATGCGGATGGCATTGAGTGGATATGGACAGGTTACGAAACAGCAGCCGCAATTGCTACTTGTGCCGAAGATTGTGGTCATAGCGAAAATTTAACCGCCGTGATTACCTCGGAGGTTACTACTCCCGTTTTATGTACCGTCAACGGCGAAAAAACTTATACAGCAACAATTGAACTTGATGGAAATACATACACCAACCAAACAACCGAAGAACTTGTAGCTCCTGGACATGATTGGAACGAGGGTGAAACCACTAAAGAGCCGTCCGAGGAAGAAGATGGCGTTATAGCTTATTCATGTTCAGGTTGTACTGAAACCTATACGGAGGTTATACGTTCTGCCGGAAAAAACAATTGGAATACAGCTTTTGAAAATGCTGAAAGCATGACTAATGTTACAGTAATTGGTGGCGCAACCTTTACTTATGGTGACGAAAGTTCAACAGGAGAATCCAAATGGTATCTTGACGGATACAAAATGTATATTTACTCCAAAGAAATTGATGCGAACAATGCGGAAAATTACTATGAATTTAGTGAGTATTATGAGCAGATCGATGGAGTGAATTACTGCTACTATGAAGATAATGGAGAATGGTTGAAGGAAATATATGAGTGGGATGTTGATTATTCTGTAGAATTCCTCTGCTCAACTGAATTTTTAACTCAATTGAAAAATTCTTTTGATAGATTCAACTATGATAAGGCTACTCACACGTATAGCGCACCCAATTTTGAAATCGTTTTAAGTTCCACCTACTCAAACATATCCTTGGTTATTGTTGATGGTGTTCTTACGCAGTTCATTTATACAATGACGGATGAAGATATGGTTGGAACAGTGACCATGACATTCCAAAATTATGGTACAACCGCTGTTACACTTCCACATATTCATGATTGGGATGATGGTACGATCACTACAGAGCCTACCGAAACAGAAAGTGGAATCAAGACATATTCATGCTCGGGTTGTTCGGAAACAAAAACAGAAATCGTTTATGCTCAAAGCCAAAGCAGTTGGAACTCCGCATTTGAAAAAGCAAAAACCACAACAAATGTCACAGTAAATATCAATACTGTAATTGAAAATGGCGATGAAACTATAGAAGCTTATGCGTTTTATCTGCTTGACAACTATAAACTTTATATGTTCAGCAGAATACCTGCAAGCGGCGGTGGATATTACGTAGACGAATATTATTATGCAAAAATAGACGGCATCAATTACGAGTTTGAAGAAGAATATTCAAACGGTGCTTGGGTTTGGGTAAAGACAGAGTATTCCTACGATGATATTCCTTATGTTTTGGGAGATCTTGTATTGCCTTCTACTCTCTGGACAGAATTAAAGAATTCTTACGCAGAGTTTGAATATGATATAAATACCAATACATACTCGTCCACTACTAAAACGATGGATCTTTACGGAATGACAATTTCCAACATCTCGGTAATTATTGAGAATGGCACACTTGTTGGCTTTAATTATACAATGACTTACGAGGATGGTCGTGTTCAAAAGCAAGAAGCGACATACACAGAATATGGAACTACTGTAGTTGAACTGCCCGAAGCTGTACCTGCTTGTACGCATTCATTCACGGTACTTGATCCTTCAAATCTTTGTCTCTGTTGTGAATTCTGCGATGAATATTTAAGAGTAAGTGAAGTCGAGTCGGTATATATCGGCGACACAATTAGATTCATAGGCGATGTAGTTACCAAAGAAGATATCTCTATCACGCTTTATTATGAGAATGGTACTGTATTGAACTGTACGAACTTCACTCTAAATGACACGACTCTTCAATATAGAACCAACTCTGTGCAAATTATTTGTGGAGACGATTATTGGTACGACTATGTACAAGTTTATGCTTACCCTGTTGGCTCGTCATTTACCGAAGAAGGATTCGTATACGTGGAAGAGAATGCTACGATTTCTATAATTGGATATAGGGGTACAAACACTAATGTAATTGTTCCAGAAACAATAAATTCAAAACCTGTAACGGTTATAGA
The DNA here is from genome assembly GCA_017462485.1 of Clostridia bacterium. Lineage (GTDB taxonomy): Bacteria > Bacillota > Clostridia > Oscillospirales > CAG-272 > UBA1740. Next base: position 35,080 of record JAFTRA010000012.1, read on the forward strand.
CGAAGATGCTTTTTATGGTAGTAATATAGAAAACATTGTACTTCCAGAGAGTTTGGTGAGAATCGGATCGTATGCATTTGCAAACACCAAACTTACAACTATTATGATTCCTAAAAACGTGACAACTATTGGCGGCTGTGTGTTCTCGAATTGCAATGAGTTGACAAGTATTGTATTTGAGGATACCATAGGATGGTCTTGTTATAGATATATCGATGTTACTGATGCTGAAAGAAATGTTATCTTTTTAACCGATAGAGGTCAGAGATACTACTGGTATAAATATTCTTATGAGGCACCAAAGGAATTTGAAAACACCGATGGATTTTTATATACCGTAGAAAACGGTGAAGTAACTATTGTTGATTACATAGGTAATCTTGACAATTTCACTGTGCCCTCTGAAATTGAAACTATGCCTGTTGTTGCCATAGGACAAGGTGCGTTTGCTTCGCTTAATGTAACGAATATCGAACTTTCTGAGGGGATTAGAACCATATACGCGCATGCTTTTGATAGTTGTAGTAATCTTACAAACCTCATAATTCCTCAGAGCGTAACTTCGATAGGCGTGCAGGCATTTATGCAATCAGGTATTACTGAAATATACATACATGAGAATATAGTAGAGCTTGATACCTCTGCTTTTGATGGTTGTAATCATTTGACATCTATAACGGTTTCAGAAAATAATCAATATTATAAATCTATAGATGGAAATCTTTACACAAAGGACGGTAGCGTTATTATTCAGTATGCCTTGGGAAAACCAGAATCTTCTTTTGTCATTCCTGATTGCGTTGAAGAAATTGGCTGGAGTGCTTTTAGTTATATCGACAACCCTATGAGTATCACAATTCCCACAAGTGTCAAAACGATTCACAGCGGTGCATTTTATCATTACGACACTAAGCTTATTCATATAATTTTTGAAAACACGGAAGGATGGTTCATTGATGGTGAAGCGGTAGACGTATCTGACTCGAAGCAAAATGTGCTTTATCTAACGGACACTTATTCTGATAATATGTGGTACATTATAAATGATTCAAATGATACAACTCCCGATGGCGATGACAACGGAGGTTCTGGAAATATTGAAGATGATGACTCGGGAAATGATGATGACTCTAATGAAGATATCGAACAGGAAATCAAAGAAAGTCCCGTAAGTTATTCCGAATTTCAAGCCGAGTGGTATGCTAAGGAGTTTTCTAATTTCGATTTTTCCTACGCAAACGAATTTTTAACGGGAATTGAAAATGATGCCGCTATTATGTTGGCAATCAATACGTGGTCTGGTATACATATAGTTGGAGATCCGTCTTATGCGATAGGTGAATTGTCAAAAGAGGATTTGTATGTGATTGTTATATACGATCTTTTAACTGGAAACAGTGGCGAATTTGAAAATCCTATGGATTTGTTCAAAAATGACAGTACGGATTATATGTATGATGCCGTAAAAATTCTTTTCGGTACTTCTGATGTGGAGATGGATTGGGAACTGTTGAAAAAAATTGATCCTACGGCATACAAACAATCTATGCTTAACGGCGATCTTTTCGATAATCTTGATATTGTTGGACATGTTTTTGATACATTTGACAATCTATATGATGCACTTGAAGCGTGTGCTCGATATCAAGCAATATCTAATATGAGCGAGGGATTTAAAAATGTATTACAGGCGATATATGATGATACATCAAATGAAACGGCATTAAGAAATGCGGCTTTAAAATGCATGGAATACTTTGAAAATGCTTGCAATACGACTATGCAAGATATTTTGGCGCAAGAGTATATAGAAGAATCTGCGGAATATGTGCTTAAAGTATTTGTGTCTGAGTCTTGGGGCTTCCTTTTAAAGAATGTTTTTCCTGAGGCTATGGTTGTTCAATTCGCATTTCAAGGCGTTGCTATCCTTGGAGATACACTTTTCAATCTTGATGCAACGACAGAAGCCTTCTATCAGTTAAAAGTTGTTGTTGGATTTGAAAATGCAATCAGAAAAATACTCGAAAATAATGAATTCGATTATTCAAATACGGAAAAGTGTTCAAATTATCTTTATGCCGTTGAAACATTCCAGCGCACTGTGTTATTAGGGTTGGATTATTCTGCTGCATTGCTTCAAAGCAGAGTTGAGTCTATTGGGATGAGTGATACTCTAAAACAAGAGTATCTTTCTCAAATAGAAACAATAGAAGATATTAAAGCGGATAGATTGGAAACGTATCTTTCTTTTGAAAATATTTCACAAAGAATGTATCAGGCATACTGTAACTTGGAGGATAAAGGCGCGAAAACGCCTGTAACGGCGCTTATGCTTTCATTGGGGGTTGGAAGCTTTAGTTTTGAAGGAAACTATTATATGCTTTTCGATAATATATGTGGTTCGATGGAAGAAGCCAAAGCTTTTTGTGAAAATATAGGAGGTCATTTAGCTATTATAGATTCACAAGAGGAAAATGATGCAGTATATTCCGGATTGGTTTCTCTGGGATACAGAAATGCGTTTTTTGGACTAACGGATTCTCAAAAAGAGGGTACATGGTTAACCGTAACGGGTAATTCTCCTACTTACACAAATTGGCATAGTGGCGAACCTAATTCCGAATCATCTAGTGAGGATTGGGCAATGTTTTATTGGAAATATACAAATGGACAATGGAACGATGGCAATTTTACAGGAACAGTTTCGGGTGGAAAAGCCTTTATTTGTGAGTGGGATTAAATAAATTAAAGACTAAAAAATTTCCGTCACCAGATAAAAACATTTCTACAACTACAAATCATAACCACCCGTCAAACGGGTGGTTTGCACAAGGGCTAAAAGCCCAATACTACCGGCCAGCGACTCAAGTCGCTGGCTTTCGTATACTCAAGCCTATTGCCTTTGCCTCTTTTGCCGCCCCTTAAAGGGCGTTTGT
>JAFTRA010000013.1 GCA_017462485.1 Clostridia bacterium
GCAACTTCACTTTCACGTTAGTGAAAACTTCACCTATTACCACCCGAAAAACAAAAGTGTAACACACTATACCTTGCAGGGCAAGAGGTGTGAAAAGGAGTACAGGCAAAATTGCCCGTACTCCTTTTGTTGTATTTGCGGCAGGTAAAACCTGCTTTATGGAAAGCACCCCTTCGCTCTAAAATTTTATGTATTTTAATTTTCCGGTTGAAATCCTTTTGTTTTCTTCCCTTTTCTTTATCAATTCGAATAGATGTATCTCTCGCCCGGGCGGAATATATGGAAGCAAAGCTCACCACTCACGGCCGTTACTGCATCAGTGAAGGAAGCGAAAGAAATACCGTTTACTGCATAAAGGTCTATATGCATAGGAATAAGAAGGTCCGCACCGACGTGTATAGCAAGCTCTGATGCCTCGTAAGCATCCATATTGCCGATTATGTCCTTTATATATCTTTTGTAGTAGGAGCGTCCGTTCACGGGAAGGCAAGCGATATCAACCTTACCTATAGCCTCCTCAAGACCGTCATAAATGCAGCAGTCCCCTGCGTGATAAACGCTTATTTCGCCCAGCGAAAGCTTATAACCCAGAGCGTCGTATCTTCCAAACTCATCAGTCACAAGCTCCTCATGCGCAGAAGCTATCGGCATAACCGACGCGCCACCGCCAAGGTCAATTCTATCCCCCGCAATCGCAGGTATGACGTTTTCGACTTTCACGCCATAGCTTGTAACCGTATCTTTGGATGGTGCGGGAACTATAAATTTTGCCTTTTTATTTACTTTAGCTATCGCTCCTATGGTTTCGGGATCCATATGGTCGTAGTGCGCATGGGAACAAAAAACGTAATCAACAAAATCAAGCTCATCTCCTCTTATCGGCGCAGGATAAAGTCTTTCCCACCTAACGAGCTCGTTCGAGCAGTTTTTATCAACGTAATCCGAAAGATATGCGTCAAAAAGATAATATTTCCCCTTTGATTTTATTAAGATGCTTTCCTGACCAAAATAAAATACAGCAATCTGAGTGTCTGTTATATCCGTAGCTAATATTCTGTTTTTCAGTATACTGTTCATAATTTTTTCTCCCTTTATTTATTATACAAACTCATATATAGACTATTTGTATAGACTCATATATAGATTATTTATGAAAACTCTTTATGTAAATAATTTAAATATTATTCTATATCAGATGTAGACAATTTATATATTATTCTATATTGGTTTATCGCTCCAAGAACACTCGGAATTTTTTTGTTGTTCCTATTGACAATTATATCACGGGGTGATATAATTGTCAATAGGTAAATATCTTATTCTTTTTGGCTTTAGGGAGCATTATATGAAAAAATTTATAGATCAGCAAAATATGAAGCAGTCCAATGCGGCAGACGTATTTAACCTCATCCGCGAAAGCGGAAAAATGACTCGTCGTGATATTGAAAAGCAGCTCGGTATGAGTTGGGGAGCGGTATCGGGTATATGCGCAAGACTTATCGACGAGGAGTACGTATCCGAGGTTAAAAAGGATTTGCCGACGGCAAAGGGCAGAACACCGTCCTACCTTGAGGTCAACTCCGCAGAGCATTTCGCTATCGGAATTGACGTTAACCGTGCAGGACTTTCGGCGGTGCTCGTGAATTTGAAGAATCACATTATCGGGCGCTGGACAGCGGATTCCGATTTCTCGAGCAGCTCCATACTCACGGAGTCTGTTATCTCACTAATAGAACGTATAACCGAGAGCCTTGGCTCTCATCGGATTCACTGCATTGGAATCGCTATGCAGGGCGTGGTTGACTCGGAGTCGGGTATATCCTATTCCCTTCCCGGTATTTGCGGCTGGAAAACCTTGGACGTGGTTACTCCAATACGCAAGCGCTTCGAAATACCGACCTATATAGAGCACGACCCCAACTGCATTTTATATGCCTCTAAATCGGATTTTACAAAGGACACTATGCTCCTTCGTATTGATAACGGCATTGGAATGGCGGCAACTCTTAACGGAAAAATAATTGCAAAATCCGGAATATTTGAAATAGGACACACTACTGCGGTAAGAGGCGGAAGACCTTGCATGTGCGGAAGGCGCGGCTGCCTTGAGCAATACGTATCCATGAGGGGAATCGAAAAGGCGTCTTACTTAGAATTCTCTCGTCTTGCCGAATTGGCAAGAGAGGGCGACGAAAAATGCATAGGCTACTTTGACGAAATGGCTGAGCATCTTGGTTTATGTATATCGAACACAGCACGTCTTATTTCGCTTAACGACGTTATTTTATGCGGAAGCATTTGCGAGTATAGCGACCTATTCTTAGAGAAGCTCACGTCGTACGTCAGCGAAAACAACTCCGACGTTAAGATATCGTTTACCGATGTTGAAAACGCATCTTTTGGCGCGGCTCTCATAGCGATAGAGCGTTCTTTGGAGCAAATAGACGTATAAAAGCAAATAATGGTTTACAATATAAGACATTTTTCTTACATAATAAGGAGATTATAAAATGAAAGCAGTTCAAATTAAAAGGCCCGGCGTTGTAGAGCTTATCGAGGCGCCTATTCCGGATGTGCCGGCAGGATTTGCCAGAATAAAGGTTTTGGCGGCTGCGGTTTGCGCGACCGACCTTGAGGTTATAGACGGAAAAATTCCGGCAAACTATCCTCTTATTCCCGGCCACGAATGGAGCGGAATCGTTGAGTCGGTCGGTAGTTCCGAGGACAGTAAGTGGGTTGGAAAATCGGTCATTGGAAGCAACGACGTCGTATGTCTTAAATGCGATGCCTGCAGAAGCGGAAATTGGAGATACTGCCGCGAGTTTGAGGAAATCGGATTTAAACGCAACGGCGCTTACGCCGAATACGTAATAGCTCCTGTTTACGGCCTTTGCGAAAAGCCCGATAACGTCCCCTTTGAAACCGCAGCTCTTTGCGAGCCTCTCGGAGTTGCTCTCGGAACTCTCGAAAAGGCTTCCGCTAAATTCGGTCAGACTCTCGTCATTATCGGTGCGGGCTCAATAGGACTTTGCATGCTCTCTGCGGCAAAGGCTATGGGTATGAGAAAGATAGTGGTTGTTGCGGCATCCGAAAAGCGACTTGAACTTGCAAGGAAAATGGGTGCTTATGCAACAATATCGACTGCAAATCAGGATATTTTTGAGGAGCTTAAAAGGATTCACCCCGACGGAACAGACGTGGTAATAGAGGCTACCGGTATTGAATCATGCATTCAAACCTCTCTCAAAATCACTCGCAAGGGCGGAACGATTGCTCTTGCAGGCTACGGAAGAGGCGCCAATATGACTATAAGAGTCGATGATATACATATAAACAATCTTCACGTCGTTGGCGCAGGCAACAACTGGAATCAGCATAAAAACGCTATGATGCTTATGGCTGACGGAATTATTGACCTCTCTCCCCTTGTTACCGAAACTATGCCTCTTGAAGATTTTGCAAAGGCAATAGATATGGCAAGAACCCGTCCTCACGGCTTCATCAAGGCCATCTTCAAATTTTAAAGCATTATGATGAAGGATATACTTGGAATAGACCTTGGAACCTCGTCGGTGAAGCTTATCTTAACTTGCGGGGACGAAGTCAAAAAGGTGCGCCTTGAATACTCGGAGCAGACGCCACTCGGCTGGTGGAATGCCATATGCGAGGCGTCAAAATCGCTCGACCTCTCATCTGTCAGAGGCATAGGCCTTTCATCGCAGGTGGGAACGTACATAATTGATGATAAAGCCGTAATAGGCTGGGATTCGAGTATAGGAAAGCAAGAGCTCGCAGAGCTTCTCTCGGAAATACCGAGCGAGGTATTCAAAGAGCAGATATCTATGCCTCACCCTTCGATAATTTCCTATCCTCTGCCACGTATCAAACACATCGTTTCAAATTATCCGAACGCAGAAAAAATATGTATGCCGAAGGATTTTATTTGCGAGCGGCTCACGGGAAATTTCGTTAGCGATAAGTTTTCCTGGCGCGGTCTTGCTAACCTTGACGGCTGCGAATATTCAAAGAAGCTTCTTTCGCATATAGGCGCTGAACGTATAAAGCTACCCAAGCTTTGCGAGCCTGCCGACCTTGCGGGCTTCGTTACCCCGGAGGCTTCGAAAGAGACGTCAATTCCCACGGGTACACCCGTTTACCTCGGATGCAACGATTTCTTTGCGGGGATTATAGGTATGGGAATTTCGGGAGAGGGAGAAATATTCGATATAACCGGAACCAGCGAGCATCTGGGAATTATAGAAGATAAAACGACCGACGGCTCCGACGGTCTCGTTTCGGGAAAATACTTCTTTGGAAGTGCGCACTACGGAGTTACCGCATCCTGTGGAAAATCCCTAAAATTCGGTCAGTCACTCTATCCTTTGGATAAGGTGGACGTAAAGCTTGCTCTATCAAAAAATCCCCCGATTTTTCTTCCATATCTTTCGGGAGAGAGAGCGCCCATATGGGACCCTGATGCACGGGGAGCTTTCTTTGGAATCAACGCTGACGCTTCGCCTCACGAGATGGCTTACTCCGTTCTTGAAGGCGTTGCCTTTTCGGTTTATCACGTATACGAAACTATGGGTAAGCCAAAGGCAAAATTCATCACGGTGTCGGGTGGGGGAGCAAAAAACTCAAGCCTCAACGTCATCAAATCTTCACTTTTTGGTACACCCGTGAGGGTGAGTGCCGAACATGATGCTTCAGCTCTCGGAGCGCAGCTTCTTGCAGCGGTGGGCATCGGTGATTACGAATCGCTCACAGAAGCCATTGAAGCAGTTCGGATATACCGAGAGAGCACCGAGCCTGATATATCAATAAAAAGCATCCTCAAGGAGCGATATGAAATATACAAATCGCTTTACGTCTCACTGAAAGACGAATTCAAAAAACTAAAAGCTATAGGAGAAATATTATGAGTTGTGTTATTTTTGGCGCGGGCAAAATCGCGCGAGGATTTATAGGTCATCTTCTTTACATAAGCGGTATCCCTTGCACTTACGTCGAAAAATTCGCCTCGCTTACCGCCCTTATAAACGAGCGCGGCAGTTATTTTGTTAACATTCTCGGAAACCCCGAGGAAAGCTGCACCGTTACAGGCGCTAAGGCTTTAAATTTCGCTGAAGAGGAGGCGGTTGCAAAGGCGATTGCCGAGGCAGATGCCGTTTTCACCGCAGTCGGCGGAAAGAATCTTCCCGAAATCTCTCCCCTTATCGCTATGGGTATAAAGGAAAAAGCAAAGACCGGTGGGAAGCTTAACATAGTTACCTGCGAGAACTGGAAGCTCCCTGCAGATATAATACGCAACGCGGTCATTCCGCTTCTTGACGAAAAGGAGCTCGAATACTTTAACGCAAACGTCGGTATAACCGAGGCGGTAATTATGCGCTCGGCAATCGAAGCCGGAAAGGACCAGCTCGAAAAGGACCCGCTCGTCGTAAACGTTCAGAACTTCTGGGAGCTGCCCGTTGACGCATCAAGACTCAAAGGCTCTCTTCCCGAAATAAAGGGACTTAAGCTTATAAAATCCTTCACCGGATTCCTCGAAAGAAAGTTTTACACCTACAATGCCGCAAACGGCACGACGTCCTTCCTCGGCGCACTTCTCGGATACGAAAAAATAGCGGATGCTGCTCATGACGAGCGCATACTCGAAATTCTTGAGGGCGTTTATTCGGAAACGGCTCGCGCACTCTCGAAAAAACACAATTTCCCTCTCGACGAGCAGATGGCATTCACAAGAACCTCAAAAGCAAAGCTTCAGGACTACACCATAGTTGACTTTATAGAGAGAAACGCTCGCGACCCGATAAGAAAGCTCGGTCCCGACGACCGTCTGGTAGGCTCGGCAAGGCTCGTTCTCGAATACGGAATAAAGCCTCACAACCTCTGTATAGCTATTGCGGCGGCGATACATTACTTCCACGAAGGTGATGAATTTGCGCATAAGCTTCGTGAAATACGTGAAACTCAGGGAATCGACGCGGTTATACGCGACGTATGCAAGCTTGACCCCGAAGGCGAGCTTGGACTTCTTATCAAAGAAAAAATCGAGCTTATAAAAGAAAAGGGATGGTTGAAATAATGGATAGAATAGCGGTCATAGGCGCAGGCAAGACAGGGCGCGGATTCATCGGCAGACTTCTTGCTGAGGATAACAAAAAAATCACCTTTATTGATAAAAACGAGGCTCTTATCAAGGCTCTTAACGAAAAAGGCTCGTTCACGGTCAGCTTTTTCGGTAATTCGCGCGAGGCGCTTGAGGTAAAGAACTACGAGGCTTCAACCTTCAGCGACGCGGATTTATCAGACGTTACGGTTATATTCGTTTCGGTCGGCGGAATGAATCTTAAGGACGTCGGCGCAAGTCTTAAAGAACTTATAAACGACGGCAAAATGCGACACATTATAGTATGCGAAAACGCATCTCACCCTGCGAAAACGCTCGCTGAGGCAATAGGTCTTGATAATATAACTGTAAGCGAATCCACCGTTTTCTGCACCACTATCGAGAATGGTGATATTGACATTTCTTCCGAAAACTACCCCTACCTTCAATGCGATGCAGCACCCCTTGGAGATTTCGACCTTGGCATTAAGGGCGTAAAGGCAATAAGCGGATTTGAGAACTTCTTAACGAGAAAGCTTTATACCTACAACGCCGCAAGCTGCGTTATAGCTTACCTCGGATACGCAAAGGGCTATTCGGACTACGGTGAGGCAGCAAACGACGAGGAAATCCTTGCCCTTCTTGATAAAAACTACGAGGTAACGAACCGCGTGCTTTGCAAGGTTTACGGATACGAGGAGGACGACCAGCGCGAATTTGCCGCCCTTTCAAAGCAGAAATTTACAGACAGAACCATCACCGACACCGTTTCAAGAAATGCGCGCGAGCCTCAAAGGAAGCTTGCGTTCGGTGAGAGAATCATAGGCCCGCTCACTCTTATCGACGAGCACGGCGAGGACACCTCGGTTCTCCTTCTCACAGCGGCTGCGGCGCTCCTTTACAGTCACGACTCGGATAAGGCGTGGGAAGAGCTTCGCGCAATGCATAGCACAGAAGAGCTTCTCGAGAGCATCTGCGGTATTAAAGCGGATTCGAGGCTTGGCAAAGCTATTCTTGAAAAATGTGATTTTATCAAATCTTATATGAAAGACGGCGGAAAGCTCACTCTTGCATAAAATATCAAATTTAACAGTCCTTACCAAAAAACTCAAGGTGACGATTATGAAAAGAAAAATTCAATCTCTTAACGGTGTATGGGACTTCCGTATTGCTGACGGCGACTTTACAAAAAAAATTGTTCCCTACTCCGAGCTTCCCGTTGGATTTGCTGAATGTAGGCTCTGCTTTGATAAGTTAGACAGCACGTCGGGAAAACGCGCATTTTTGGTCTTTGACGGAATAACCTATCAAGCCGAGGTAACTCTCAACGGCAAAAAGCTTGGCTCTATGCTCCCATACAGCGAATACAGATATGAAATAACCGATATAATCAAGGATACGGACAATTTCCTTAACGTTTCAATAAGAGATACCGACGTAGTATTCGGTCCTGCGGAAGGATGGGAAAATTACAGCGGAATTAACCGTGACGTTTACATAGAATACACCGAGGATTATATTTTTGAATCAGTATTTTGGCATGCGGAATTGTCAGATGACCTCACGCTTGCCGAATGCTCGCTCGAAATAAAAACCAACAAAGATGAAAAGGACGGATACGTCAAAATAACTCTTTCCGACGCCTCGGGACTTTCGGTCTATGAGGGGGATGCGCCTATCGGTGATGAAAAAAATATACACTTCACCGTCGCCAATCCTTCCCTTTGGTCCCCCGATACCCCTACGCTCTATAGGCTTAACGTAGCTCTTTGTGAAAACGGAGTATGCTCTGACGAATACGAATGCCGTGTCGGATTTAAAAAGCTGGAGATAAAGGGCAAGCGTTTTTATCTCAACAAAGAGCCCTTCTTCTTCCTCGGTGTATGCCGCCATGACTTGTACGGTGACAAAGGTCATCTGCTTACCGAAGATGATATGTACTCCGACTTTAAGATGATAAAAGAAACAGGAGCCAACTACGTTCGTTTGGTGCATTATCCTCATCACAAACGAACGCTCGAAATAGCCGACGAGATTGGACTTTTAGTTTCGGAAGAGCCGGGACTCTGGTTTAACGACGTAACAAACGAGGAGATTTTCTCTTCAAGTCTCGAGGTCTTAAGACGTGTTGTTCTGCGTGACAGAAATCATATCAGCGTTGCCTTTTGGCTAAGCTTTAACGAATGCGAATTTACCCCCGAATATCTTCGTGCATCTGCTGCGGTTTGCCGCGAAAACGACCCATACCGAATGGTCTCGGGAGCAAACTGCATGGGCGAGGAGATAACAAAAGAGCAGTTCTCTGCCTGCAATCTGGATTTCTACACGATGCATCCTTACACCTTCGACGTGGAAAGATTAACCTATCTTGCAAAGTATTTTGACGATAAGCCTCTCGTATTTACCGAATGGGGAGGATATTTCGTCTATGATAATTTAAATCTTCTCAAAACCTTTATAAGACGCATAGTTTCGCTATGGCAAAATCCCGACGATGCGCCCGTGCTTGCGGGAGCATCTATATGGTGCTGGGCGGGAGTTTACGAATTCAACCGAGCCGCCCCTGCCTGCTACGACGGAGTTTTGTGCGAGGGACTTGTTGATAACCACCGTCAAAAGAACGTCTGCTTTGATGTTTTTGTCGAGGAATTCAGAAAAATCAAAGCTCCGCAAAAAGCAAAAAAGAACGTTTATAAAACCGAATTTTCACTTCCGGGAGTTTACACGCCCCTGACTCTTGAGTTCTTTGCCAACTCCGAGAGGCAAATGCTCGCTTGGGAAGAAATGATGAGAGAGGCAAGAAAACCAATCCCCCGTTTTCACTACAATGCGCGCAGATTGAGAATAATGAAAAACGGTCCAACGCTTCCCGAAAAGATAACTGCGCTTGGAGAGCTTAAGGTGGAGCTTTTAGAGAAGCCGTTGGTTATAAACAGCAAAACGCCATTGGTTATTCCCGTAAAAAAAATTGCCGACGAGATATGCTTTATAGGTAACGTAAGTATGCCGAAGGGCTTCCCCATAGATGCCCCTTACGGTGAAGTGGCGGCAACTCTTACCATAACCTACCAAGGCGATGAGAGCGAGAGTATCCCGTTAAGGAACGGAAAGGAAATAACCACCGCTGCAGGCTGGTACGGTCCATCACGCATCAACCCCGTCGCTTCGAACGCCGAAAGAGCGCTCACGGTAATAAACGATATGGACAGAGAGCATTACGTGGTAAATCTCTTCAGAATCAAAACAAAAAATGCAGAGATTTCAAATATAACCATAGGCAGCGTATCCGAGGGTTATCATCTTCTCCTTTACGGCATAAGCTTAAAATAAGTTATCAAATATCAAGCAAAAAGTAAACAATCATTTGCATATAAGCAAAAATCGGCATATTTACACTATATGAATAAAAATCGAGCGAAGATGTTTCAAACGTGCATCTTCGCTCTAAATTTTGTCTTTTGATTTTAAGATTTAAATGCTTTCTATTAAGTATTCGTGTTCTTAAAAAGGTTAATAATCCGTTTCGTTTTCTTCCATAACAAAAATAAGGTGCCACCCCTTGCGAGATGACACCGCAGAATACCTCTCGCATAGTTGTCACACCATAAAATAACCCACTTCCCAGCGATTATTGCGATACCGTATTTCTACCGAAATGTAGTATTGCCGGAAAAAAGGCGCAATACACCCTTGTGGGCCTTTTGAATATTAAGATGGTGTGACAACTGTATTATATTGCTTTTTTTATTTATTTTTCAATAGAAATAAAAAAGTTTGTTTTTGGTGTTTGGAAGAATTTCGTCATAGCTTTTCGACTCTCATAACGAGCACGCTCATATCGTCCTTGCCCCTGCCAACTCTCTTCGCCTCGGCAAGAATTTTTTCCGCGTATTCAGAAAGGGTCTCTGGAGCGGATTTGTTTAAAAACTCGGGAAGCCACGAGGGGTCATCGGAGCTATCCGAAATTCCGTCGGAAAGCATTATTATATAGTCGCCGTGAGTAACCGCAGCGCTTATTTTTTCGGCATCAACCTGCTTTATTATCCCGAGAGGCATAGTTTCACTCTTGATGCGAAAAAGCGAGCTTTTACGTTTTATATACGACGGAGCGGCACCGCTTTTTATGAACGTGGCTTCGCCTGTTATAAGGTCGAGAGTAAAGAGGTCAACCGTTGCGCTGCACTCCTCCCTCTCCGAGCGGATTATAGAGTTAAGCATATGAATAAGCGTTGAGTACGATGCGCCGCACCCGAGAGAGCTTTTCAAAAAATCAACGGCAAAGCGCGAGGTTTTCTTTGCTTCGCTTCCGCTGCCCATACCGTCAGATATAAGCCCGTGGGCATAGAGGTCGCCCGTCTCAAAGCTATCCACCGAGTCGCCCGATACCTCGCCGCTCGTTCCCGCCGCGCAGGCAAGGGCAAAATCAAGCTTATACTGCTTCGTTGCCTCGCACTGCATAAGAACCATATCGTCGCGCCTGTAATACTCGGGCTCGGAGAATTTAAGTCCCGAAGCCTCTTCAAGTCCGCGTCTCAAAAGAGGCGAGGTTATGAGAGTTCCGTCCTTGTCCTCTCCCGAACAGATAACGTACTTTTTTCGCTCTCCAAAGGCGCGTATAACACCGCTTTTAAAGCCGAGGTCAAGGAACACTCCCTCAATTTTCCCGGTAAGCTCCTCGTCCATCTCTCTGTCGGACAATGCCGTTTGCTTTGACTCGGCTATAATTTTTGACAGAAGAGCGTAATTCTCACCTATAACTCCGCTATCCGAAAAGGAGTTTAACATCGGTATAAGAGTTTTCATTGAATCCTCAACGGGCTCGGAAAATATCGCCTTGCGGTTTCTGTATGCAAGAGCCATAGTTCCTACCATATCGGTTGCCCTGCGCTTTACGTTATCACGAATCTCAGGCGCCTCCTCCCTTTCAAGAAACCTGAACGTCGGAAATACGATACAGCAGCTTATAAGATACTCAGGGAGCAGCGCAAGGAATCCCGAAACGCCCGAAACGTATGCTCCCCATATCGAAAGAAGCGCACCGCCGAGACCTATCGCATACCACACGCCAAAAACAAACAGAGCTCCGCTTGCCGCTCCGAGAAGCGCAAAGCCCGCCGAATACAGTCCCGAGACCAAAGCCGAGGACACAAATCCAACAACCGCGCCATACAGCGTTCCAAATCTTTTCGCCGCAAAAAGAGTTATACAGCCAGAAAACACGAAGCTTAAATTTATACCGAAAATATTGTATTTATTAAGACTGAAGGCAGCGAGAGCTATAAATACAAGCAGAGATGCCTTGAATGAATACAGGCGCATCTTATCTCCACGATTTTCGGATGCAACGAATATACGCTTTGTACCGAATATCAGCTCCCTTACCCCTATATCGTGGTAAAAAGCGCCGCTGAAAAGGAATGTGAAAAGCGCAGGAAGAATAACCATACACACGCCAAAAAGAACCGTTTCAAAGCTTATGGATTCGAGCAATATTTCGTAGATTGCCGCAACAAATCCGGAGATTACGGCGCTGCAAACACGAAGCGTTACATTCTCTGAAAAGAGTGCCTTTTCACTCTCGCTTCCCTTTCCTTTTACCTTTTCACCGCCGGATATTATAACCCTTAAGAAAACGGCAAGCACGCCAATCAATGCGTAAATTATGCCTGAACGCCCGAGAGTCAGCGAGCCAAGTGAAACTCCGAGAAGCGCAAACCAAACCGACGACGGCAAGGCAGAAACCAAGGCAAGCCCCAAGGGATACGAGCCGAAAAACAAATGACAGCCGCCAAAAAGAAATCCGATAACCACCGCAGAAAGATTTATCCAAAGCTTAAAGCTTCCCGTGTCAGTCCCTTCTCTTTTTATGCTTTCTCTCACGTCCGATGAAAGCCCGGAAAGTACCCCTCTCCTTTTTACTCTCTCTTTTTCTTTAACTTCCATAACCCCTCCGAAATAAAACTCATATTTCAAAAAACGACAAAGAAAGCGGTGCATCAAAGAAAAAAACGTTTTCTTTATCCTTTTATCCATTATACCCCCGATACTCTTACGTTTTTGTCGTATTATGTATCGAGCTATATGTTTTTTTCGGTCGAAAATAAAAGGACAAAGAGCCTTTTTGCTAACTTTAGTAGGCTTTTTGTCCTTTTATTTGTCTTTTTGCGTTATTTTTACGGAATATTATCAATTCTTCAGAGAGTGAATAGGTGCTGGGATTCTTCCGCCTCTGTTTATAAACGCCTCGCAGGATTCTGCGTGAAGCTTCATTATCGGAGCATATCCGAGAAGTCCTCCGAACTCGCAGAAATCTCCGACGGTCTTTCCGTGAACTGGGATAACTCTTACGGCGGTAGTCTTATTATTGATTACGCCTATCGAAATCTCGTCGGCTATAATTCCCGAAATGGTAGCCGCGCTCGTATCGCCCGGAACGGCAAACATATCAAGTCCAACAGAGCAAACGGCGGTCATAGCCTCGAGTTTCTCTATGGTGAGCGCTCCGCTCTTTGCGGCGGCTATCATACCTCTGTCCTCCGAAACGGGAATGAACGCTCCGGAAAGTCCTCCGACGTGGTTGGTCGCCATAACTCCACCTTTTTTAACAGCGTCGTTAAGAAGCGCAAGGGCTGCCGTCGTGCCGTGAGTTCCCGCGCACTCAAGTCCCATATTTTCAAGAATCTCGGCAACCGAGTCACCGGCCGCAGGCGTGGGCGCAAGCGAGAGGTCAACTATTCCGTAAGGAACACCGAGGCGGCTTGCCGCTTCGGAAGCTATAAGCTGACCGACTCTCGTAATCTTAAAAGCAATTTTCTTTACAGTTTCGGCAAGCACCGAGAAGTCGCACTGACCGACTTCCTTTATAGCCGCCGCAACAACGCCCGGACCGCTGACGCCTACGTTTATTACAGTGTCGGGCTCACCTATACCGTGAACAGCTCCTGCCATAAAGGGATTATCCTCCGGAATATTCGCAAAAACAACGAGCTTTGCGCATCCGATGGAATCGCGGTCGCGCGTCATGTACGCCGTATCCTTGATAATCTCACCCATACGCTTTACAGCGTCCATGTTTATGCCCGCCTTCGTGGTGGCAACGTTTATTGACGAGCATACGCGCTCAGTCTCGGTCATAGCCTCGGGGATAGATTCAATAAGAGCCGACGCGCCTTTTATCGCACCCTTTTGCACGTGCGCCGAGTATCCTCCGATAAAGTTTACGCCAAGGTCTTTTGCCGCACGGTCAAGCACCTTTGCGAGTCTTACGAAGCCACTTTCCGAAAGCCCCGAGCCAACGTAGGATATGGGCGTTACACTTATGCGCTTGTTTACTATCGGAATGCCGTATGTCTTTTCAAGCTCCTCGCAAACTCTTACGAGATTCCTTGCCGAGTTTGTTATTTTATCGTATATCTTCGCCTCAAGACGCGAGGGGTCGTCGGATATGCAATCAAAGAGCGATATACCCATAGTTACCGTTCTTATATCCAGATTTTCCTCTCGTATCATTCTGACGGTTTCAAGAATGTCCTGTGTATTAAGCATTTCTACCTCTTATACTATTAAATTCTGTGCATAGAATTGAAAATATCCTCGTGCATAACTCGGATATCAACACCGTTTTCAAGTCCCGTTTTCTGAATACAATCGGCAAAAGCTGCAAAATCGCACTTAAGTCCCGAAAGCTCAACGAGCATTATCATCGCAAAATATTCCTTCATAACCGTCTGGCTTATGTCTACGATATTAGCTCCGTACTTTGCGCACTCTGCGCTTGTAAGAGCGATGATTCCAACCTTGTCTTTTCCCGTTACGGTAATAACTGCTTTCATTTGCTGTGTCCTTTCGAATTTTAGGTTTCATTTATTCTATCATATATTTTAATTTTTGACAATACTTTGGTTGAATTTTCTTGTCGGTTATGATAAAATAGTGTTATCAGATAATTTTTTTGGGAGCTGCCGATGAAAAAAAGCGGAATAATAGTACTGAAAAAAGAAGAAGGAATAACGTCACAGGGAGCGGTAAACCGCATAAAAAGACTCTTTGACGTAAAAAAAGCAGGACACACAGGTACGCTTGACCCTCTCGCTACAGGTGTTTTGCCGATTCTTGTCGGAAGAGCAGTAAAGGCAAGCGAATATATGCTCTCGTCGGACAAGTATTATAAAGCCACCTTAAGACTCGGCATCACCACCGATACAGAGGATATTACAGGAGAGGTTCTTACGGAATGCAGTGACGTTCCGACCGAAGCGCAGGTGCTTGAAAAAATTCAAAGCTTTGTCGGTGAAATTATGCAGGTTCCTCCAATGTATTCAGCTTTAAAGGTAGGCGGAAAAAAGCTTTGCGATATGGCAAGAGCGGGAATTGAAATTGAAAGAGAGCCAAGACGAGTCACCGTTCATTCGATTAAGGCTGAAAAAATCGACGACTTACGATATGCGCTCGACGTTCACTGCTCAAAGGGTACGTATATACGAACGCTATGCGCGAATATCGGAGCTGCCCTCGGCTGCGGCGGAGTTATGGAAACGCTGCAGAGAACGAGAGCCTCGGTCTTCACACTCGAAGACGCACGCGCCCTCGGTGAGATAGAAGCTCTTTCAATAGAGGAGCGTGAGGAGCTTATAATTCCAACAGAGAAGGTTTTTGAAGCATATGAAAAGGTAACGCTTTCTCCGTTTTTCGCGCGCCTTGCGAGATGCGGAGTTGAAATATACCTCAAAAAAATCGGCATATCTCTTGATATCGGAGCACTCGTCACCCTTTACGACGAGAAGGGCTTTTTCGCCCTTGGCGAAGTGCGTGAGTTTGACACGGGGGCGGCTATAAAGCCCATAAAGCAATTCGACGTATGAAAGGAGTCTATCTATGGCTTGGACAGTTGAACAAAAACTTGCAATAGACACCAGAGATAAGACACTTCTCGTCAGCGCTGCGGCAGGCTCGGGAAAAACGGCAACTCTTACAGAAAGAATCATTCAATCCATTCTCGACGAGGAAAACCCCGCAGACATCGGCAGAATGCTTATCGCAACCTATACGAACGCAGCTGTTGACGAGCTCCGTGAAAGAATAGGCAAGGCTATAAAAAAGGCTGCCGTGGAGAATCCAGATAACACACGTCTTGAGGAACAGCTTCTTCGCTTAAAGGACGCAAAAATCCTGACTATCACCTCATTTTGCAACAGTATTCTGCGCTCATCTGCCGAAAGTGCGGGAATTACACCGAACTACCGTATAGCAGAGCCGCCCGAGGCGAAAATTCTCTCCTCTTCGGTTCTTGAGGCGCTTATAAATTCGGCATACGAGGGGGATATACCCGACGTATGCACGCCCGAGGAATTCATTGCTCTTGCCGACTGTCTCACAAACGTAAAGCAGAGCGGCGCGCTCTCCGAAACGATATCCTTCGTTTTTGATAAGCTTACCTATTCGGTAGGCGGAATTGACACGCTTGCCGACCTTATAGAAGAATACAATCCCGAAAAATTCTTCTCGGTGGAAAACACCCGTATGGGAAAATATATAATGACGCTCGTTTTAGAGGCGCTTTCCGAATACGAGAGGGCTTATCAAAAAACGGTTTATAAAGCGTCGGGCGAAAAGGTTGACGAAAGAAACCTGCAAAAAGCTATAAAAGAGCTTGAGTTTATAAGAGAGGCTCTTTCGAGGAAAAAATACGGTGATTTAAGAGAAACTCTTTTGGCGTTTGTTCCCGAAAGGCTATCGAGGAGCGCAAAAGACCTAATTACCGATTTTTACCTTTCATACAAGCTGATTCACTCATATTTGAGCGATGATATTAAGAGCTTTTCTTCAAATTTTTTCGTATATACGCCTGACGAATGGCGTGAATTGTACGCTAAACTTTACAATTTGCTCGGAACACTCTATCGTTTTCTCAAAAAATACTACGAGATTTTTATGGACGAGAAGAGGCGGCGAGGAATATGCGAATTTTCCGACGTTGAAAGATATGCATACAATGCGCTCTACGACGAGAGCGGCAATATAACTCCTCTTGCAAAGGAGCTTTCGGAAAAGTTCGACTCCATATACGTTGACGAATACCAGGACGTAAACGAGCTTCAAAGCAAGGTTTTCTCCGCTATAGCAAAAGAAAACAACAGATTTATGGTTGGCGACATAAAGCAGAGTATTTACGGCTTCCGCTCAGCGCGTCCCGAAATTTTTGCAGAGATGAAAGATGCCTTTCCTATGCTTGACGGTGCGTGCGAAAGCAAGCAGGCGGCAATATTTATGTCAAACAACTTCAGATGTGACGAGGCCGTTATTGATTTCGTAAACGGAGTTTTTGACACGGTCTTCGGTCTTATCGGAAGCAGCATCGGCTACGTTAATGAGGACAGGCTGAAATTTTCAAAAATATACCCCGACGGAAGCAAGCCGGTCGGTCACATTCCGGAAATTCATATTATAGATAAACCCAAAAGGCAGACTGCGGACTCCGCCGACGTCGCAGACGAGGCGATAGAGGAAGAAAGAAGCGCATCTAAAAAAGAGGCGGCGGCAATAGCCGAAAAAATTTCAGAGCTTATAGGTAAAGAAAAGCTTGCCGACGGATCTGTAATTGAGCCAAAGCACGTAGCAATACTTTTGCGCTCGGTAAAGGGCAGTCTTGCAGAGAGCCTTTCATCTGCCTTAAAGTCACACGGTATAGCCTCTGAGCTTACCGAAACGGGCGACCTTTTCCTTTGCGAAGAGGTGCTTTTGGCGCTCTCCTTCCTCTACGCCATAGACAATCCGAGGAAAGACGTCTATCTTACGGCGGTGATGCTCTCCCCTCTATACTCGTTCAGCGCAGACGAGGTGCTTCGGATAAGACGCGCGTCACAACGAGAGACGCTGTGGGAAGCACTTCTTGAATATGACACGGATACCGCCTTAAAAGAAAAGATAGCGGATTTCACCGCCTCTCTTTTGAGATACAGAAGACTCTCCGAGGGCAAGCCTACCGACGCTCTTCTTTCTCTGATATACCGTGAAAGCGGACTCCTTGCGCTTGCCGCAAGAGGCGGCGGAAAAGAAAATCTTATGCTTCTCTACTCATACGCAAGAAAATACGAGGGCACGGATTTTAAGGGGCTTTATAGCTTTATCAGCTACGTTAACGAAATTATTGAAAAGGGCGAGGAATTTTCAAAGGCATCGTCGGACGGTGAAGCAAATGCCGTAAGAATAATGACGGTGCACAAGTCAAAGGGCCTTGAGTTCCCCGTAACCGTAATTGCGGGCGCAAGCGCAGGCAGCTCTAAAAACCGCGAGGGCAGGATAGCCTTTACGGAAAATCTCGGTATTTCCATTAAAGCAAAAGACGACACGGGGCTTGCCATCGTCGAGAATCCCGTTCATAACGCAATCTGCCACTACATCAAGGAAAAGGAATTTGACGAGGAGCAAAGAGTGCTCTACGTTGCCCTGACAAGGGCGAGAGAAAGACTTTACGTTTACGGTGTATCTCCGAAATCAGACACCGATGAATATATCGAGAGCATTGATATGCAGCGAGAAATTCTTTCTCCCTATTTTATAAGGAAATCGAAGAGCTTCTTAGATATCATAATGCTATCAAGACAAGGCGGACGCCTTATCATCGAATCTCGCGATGCCGAAGAGGAATACTCCTCGCTAAACGAAGCCGACAGCTCCCCCGATATGCAAGCCGAGGCAGAGTGTTGCGCCATACCCGACTCCGAGGCTCTCACCGACGAGCTTCTCGGCCGCTTCAATTTTGAGTATCCGTACAGTCACCTCGAGACTCTTCCTGAAAAGCTCTCGGTATCGAGGCTGACTCCCGCTCTCCTTGACGACAGCGAAAAAACCGCACTTGAGCTTATCCCCGCACTCCCCGAGCACGAGGTGGACAGTGAAGAGAAAAAAGCGCCTCCCCTACCCAAATTTATCACGGGACGCTCTGAGCGTGAAAGCGCAAAAAAAGGAATTGCGACTCATATGGTGCTGCAGTTCTGCGATTTCGAAAAGCTGCTTTTCGAGGGTTGCGAGAGCGAGCTTGACAGACTCGAGAGCGAAGAATTTATTTCCCGCGAGGACAGAGAGCGCGTTAGAGTTCACGAGATAAACAGATTTGTAAAATCTCCTCTCTTCAAGGAGATAAGAGACGCAAAGAAGGTATATCGAGAGCTGCGATTCAACGTTAAGCTTCCTGCCGAAAAATTTGCCGTAGACGAGGATAAAAAGCTAAAGCTTGCAGGCTCGGAAATTCTCGTTCAGGGCGTTATAGACTGTCTTATAGAAGATTCCCTCGGCAATCTGCATCTCGTCGATTATAAGACGGACAGGCTTACAAAGGACGAGCTTTCCGACACGTCTATCGGAGAAGAGCGACTTATAAGCGCGCATAAGCTCCAGCTTTCATATTACAAAGATGCCGTACGGCTTATGTTTGGAAAAGCGCCCGAGAAAGTAGGAATATATTCCCTGCACCTTGGAAAAGAGGTAGATATTACCGAGCGTTGACAAAACCTAAATTTTATGATACAATACTAAGAAATGAAACGAGGTGGTAAAAATGGCTTTGCAGGAATCGGGAGAAATGTATCTTGAATCCATTTATATGCTTTCAAAGAAAAACGAAAGCGTTCTTTCTATTGACGTTTGCGAATATATGGGTTACTCCAAGCCATCTGTAAGCCGCGCCGTTAAAATTCTTAAGGAAAATAACTATATCACGGTTGAGCGTGACGGAAACCTACGTCTTACGGAGAAAGGTCTTTCGGTTGCCGAGAGTATGTATCAAAGGCATACCATTCTGACGAAATTTCTTACGTCGCTCGGCGTTGACGAACAGACCGCCGCAAATGATGCTTGCAAAATAGAGCACGTCATAAGCGAGGAGTCTTTTGAGGCGATAAGAAAAAGGGGCGATTTTAAATAAGCTTCTTTGAAAAGCTCAAAGCTTAGGAAACGTATTCACCGTATTATAATCTGTTATAAAAAACAAGCTATCTCGAATGCAAATTTCGCATTTAAGATAGCTTGTTTTCATTATTCAATCGTGTTGGGAGTTCTTATTTTGACTCTCTATTTTGCGTATAAGCTCGGACAGAGGCAGTATAAGAAATCCGGTGGCGAAGTTGCCTATGGCAGAAAGCGCGTCAAATGGCAATCCCGCAATTATCCACGCTATCATACCGTCAAAATCAAGACCGAACATAATAGCCTGCGCCGGTGCGTAAAGTGCGCCGAAGAACATTCCGTAAATGCCGCAGACCACGGGATAAACCACGCACGCCACCGAGCGTTTCATATTTTTCGGCAAAAGCATCGTTATTCCCCAAAGCAAAGTCCATATATAAAGATACGGTACCCACCAAAGAGAAAAACCTGCATAAACACCGTTAAGAATAACGTATATATATAACGGTATCAAAGCTTTTTTGCGGTACACGAGAGTATAGGTCATCGTCAAAGTACCGAGAAGATGAATGTTAGGCAGCGCCTCCATAAGAATTTTTGAGAGGAACATAATTGCTCCCAGCATGGAAAACACAGCCATTTCGCGAATCGAGAGTCTCTTATTTCGTATATACAAGCTCATAAGACTCACCGCCGGAAATTTCGGCAGAGCTTACTCCGTACATAAGCGCCTCACCGTTTTGGCAGAAGCTCCAATAGGCCTTGTTCACGTCATAGTCAGCGGTAATGCCGTTAACCTTTTTTACGTACAAACCGTATTCACTCACGTCACCCTCGGCAAGAGAGCTTTCAAGCAAGGCGTCTGCCAGATTGGACTTATCCGTTTTCAAGGTCACCTTTATAGACTTTTCAAGAGCTACCACGGTTACGTACACGGTTTTGCTTCCGCTACCGAGAGTTGTATCCTCCTTGTACGTAGCGTTTTCCCAAAGAAGCTCGGTTGCGCTTTTTTCTTCGTTATTATTCTTATCTTCCGACTTATCGCAAGCAACCGCAAGCACGAGCATAACGAGAACAAGCATCAAAGCTAAGGCTTTTTTCATAGTTTTCATGATTTTTATATCCTTTCGTTTTTGATAAAAAAGGATAAAGCAAAAGTCTTCTCCGAAGAGAAGACTTTAAAATGCGCCTATACCGCCTCCGAGAAAACAGTCCTCGGTCTATAAAGTCATTCTCCCCTTGCCCAAGAATTCTTTTACGAGTCGCCAATGGTGAAGCATTCCGACTTGGGAGCATAAAACTTAAACAGATAAAAAGCCTATTCGCCTTTAGCTTTTGGCATTTTATCAGAATACGCTCGGTTACGGCAATGGCTGTTGCTACGGATTTTCACCGTGATTTCCTTCAAAATGGCGTTTATTCTTTTTTTAAGCTTTTGAGGCATTAAATTTGCCTCTGCCTTTCGGCAAATTTATTTTATCACACGGAAGAGCTTTTTTCAATATGCTTTTGCAAAAAATGTCAAAGTTTTGTTAATTTTCAAACGGCGGCATTTGTTTTAATTGACAACTGCCTCTAAAAATGCTATACTACATTAAAAGTAATCGAATCGCAGTTTCAGAGGTAGTTAATGAAAGCTCTCAAAAAAATATATAAATTCTTCAGCTTCGAAGCAAAAGAGCCAAAAACTTTTGGTATTTTTCACATCGTTTTTGCTGTAATAATTGGTTTTTTGACCACTTTACTTTGCAAAAAGTGCGAAAAAACATCAGAAAAGACAGAGAGAAAAATTGCTCTTTACGCTTGGATAGGATATATAACGCTGGAATTATATAAGCAAATAATATATTCAATATCGCTTGACGGTGAGCAGTTTATATTTGGAATTTCCTGGTCAGACTTTCCATTCCAGCTATGCTCGACTCCGCTCTACGTTTTACCCTTCATCGCATTTTTACCGTCAGGCAGGATAAGAGAGGCGTTCGTCGCATTTTTCGGCACGTTTACGTTTTTAGGCGGATTTGCCGTATGCATATATCCCGGTAACGTCTTTGTTGAAACGCTTGGAATCAATCTGCAGACTATCATATGGCACGGCGGTCAAGTTATACTCGGGGCGTATTTCAATTTAAGACGTTTTGCCTCTGAAAATCCGCCAAAGAAGACCAAATATTTTGTGTCTGCCGTTCCGATTTTTCTTTTGTTTACCGCGCTGGCTATTATACTGAACGTTACGGTTCAGGGCGCTCTCGATGCAGCTATGCTTGATGAGAAATTCAATATGTTCTTCATCAGTCCCTACTTCGAGTGCATATTTCCTATTCTATCTACCATAAAAATTT
This sequence comes from Clostridia bacterium, assembly GCA_017462485.1. Lineage (GTDB taxonomy): Bacteria > Bacillota > Clostridia > Oscillospirales > CAG-272 > UBA1740. The sequence continues at coordinate 21,358 of JAFTRA010000013.1, forward strand.
ACGCACCCTACCCCGTGTTTATTCTTGCTTATGTTTTAGGTGTCGGTGCGCTATCCTTCGCTCTTCTTTCATCGGAAGCGCTTATCGTCGAAAAAACATTGGAGTTCAGAAAAAAGAAAGCCGCCCACAAGGCAAGCGCAGAGCAATATATCAATTCCGATTCAAAGTCCAACCTTTAAGGAGACAGTTATGGAAAAACAAAATCATTCAAGCGACGGCATCGAGGAAAACCGCCTGCCAAAGACCGAGCCCGCAGAAAACGCTCCGCACGAAAGCCGAAACTTCAACGGACGTTCCGCAGAATACGACAGAAGCTCAATCGACAGCGGTGAAGCCTTTGCCACGTCCTTTGAAAGCGATTCCTTTTACTCATACGAGAGAGAAAAGACTGCACAAGACGATGCAAAAGAGTCAAAAATCATCAATTTAAAAGCCAATAGAATCGACGTTCTTTCCTGGGTTTTGTTTGCTCTTTCCATTCTTGCTATACCGCTTGGATTTCTGCTTCTTGTAAGCGCGGTAGCCTTTGATATATTTGAAAGCAAGCCGGTTGTATTTTTGATATTGCTTGCGGCTTTGCCTATATCAAGCTTCATTTACGGCATAATTCTTGCCACAAAAGGCAAAAAATCTTCAAAAAATATAATAGTTGCTCTTATATCTCTTTTGTTCGTGGGAAATATTTCACTTACGGTATTGACTCCCGACGTAGACCTAGATTTTGATTACCAAAACGCAGAAGAGGCGAAAGAGTTCATCGGTAAGTACGAGAATATTCTCGGCATTGACGTTCCCGAGGGAAATAATTACTACTATTACGATTATTACGACAAAACCTCAACAAGCTATGCAGCAACGGTCGAGTTCGACCTGGAAGCCGAAAAGGACGCTCTTGTCAATCTCGGCAGCGACGAAAGATTTGTAGAACGTTTCCCTACAACCTACGCAGGAATGCTCCCCGAGGGGTACAAGGACCAATATCACACCGCCGCTATGATTTATAACGCTTCGACGGGCAGCTACAACGAAATGCCCGAAGAGGACGGGAAATATTCTATGATTTACGTAGCGATAACTTTATATGATGATACCGATTACGCTACGGTGGAAATTGTGGAATACACGCTGAATTATACGTCAACCCTTGGCTGATTGAAATCTGATTGAAAATCTATATATTTATCATATTACCAAACAAGGCTATTTCAAAACGAGATAGCCTTTTTGTTTTTACCTTAAAGAGACACAGCGGAAATCTTAAATATAATTAAATCTTGGACAAGCATATTGCGAAAGGGATAAAAAAGCACTAAAATATATGCGAAATCATTATGCGAGGTTTGGTATGACCATCATTGAAAAAATTCATAATTTTCTCGATTACGAAATAGAAACGCCGTCTTCATACGGAGCATTTCACATTGTTTCGCTCGTTTTAATAGTGGCATTTACCGTCTTTCTTTGCAAGGCTTTCAAAAACAGCGACGAAAAAAGCGAGCGCCGCATCGCATTTTGGTGCTGGATAGTGGTTGTGGTGCTTGAAATATATAAGCAGCTTAACTTCTCCATATCCTTCGAGGAGGGCGTCTTTGTTTGGGATTATAGCTGGTACAGCTTCCCCTTCCAATTCTGCTCCTCTCCTATCTACGTTCTTCCCCTCGTTGCGTTTCTGCCGTCGGGCAAGGTGCGCGAGGCGCTGGTTGCATTTCTTGGAACCTTCTCTCTGTTTGCAGGACTCGCCGTGTGCATTTACCCGAATGACGTGTATATTTCAACACTTGGAATAGATATCCAGACGACAGTTCACCACGGCTTGCAGGTAGTCCTCGGTATCTTCTTCGCTTTGCGCCGCTTCGACTGCGAAAATCCCCCAAAAAAGAAAAGCTATCTTCTCGGCGCAATATCCGTATTCGCCGTATTCGCAGGCACAGCCATGCTGCTTAACATCGTAGGATATCACGCGCTCACGGCTCTTGGCATTGACGAAACGTTTAATATGTTCTATATAAGCCCATACTTTGAATGTACGCTTCCCGTTCTCTCCATTGTTGACGATTTTCTTCCATATCCCATATTTTTAGCTGTTTATATATTCGGCTTCGGGCTCGTTGCGTTTATTATGATGACTCTCGTAAATTCGGTTATATTTGCCGTAAGAAAAATAATAACGAAAACAAAACTAAATGGCAACAAATATGCTTAAATCAAAGAGAGCGATAAATATCGTTTCGATAGCCTTTGCCGTGACAGAGATTTTGCTTTGGCTTGTAATTCTCTTGGGCGGCGGACGTGTTTTGCAGTTTCTATCGGTAGTTCTTGCCGCAGCTGTATCATTTCTCTTTTTTGAAAATAAAAAAGAGGTTATCTCTACCGAAATTGCACTGATTTTTACCTGCCTTGCCGACCTATGCCTCGTAATTCTCGACCCAATAAGGCAAATTCCCGCAATGCTATTCTTCTCCGTCACCCAGCTTTGCTACGCCGTAAGGCTCTACCAAGAGGAAAGGTCGGAGCGCCGTAAGTCTTATCACGTTTTAACACGTGTGGCACTTACCGTTATTCTTGAAGGCTTGATGCTTGCCGTTTTACACGATGATGCCGATGCGCTTACGGCTATAACTATGTTCTATTTCGCAAACCTTGTGCTTAACTCAGCCTTTGCTTTTCTTTCGGGAAGGTCAAAGCTCTTCTCTATAGGTCTTTTATGCTTTATTGCGTGCGATATATTCGTCGGACTTGGCGTTCTATTCACCGATTACCTTGCGCTTTCCGAGGAAAGCGTTTTTTATAAAATAATACATCCCGACTTTAATATAGTCTGGTTTTTCTACGTTCCGTCGCAGACTCTTATAGCGTTGAGTCTTAAAAAACAAAATATATAAACAAAAAGCAAGCCATTCTGTGTTTTTTGCACACAATAGTTTGCTTTTTGCTGTTTTTGAAAGTTTTTAGTCAAAAAGGAAAGAGTCAATCCGTTTTTTTAGATTAACTCTTTCTTTTTTATTTTCGTTTAGTTTTTAGCTTATTTAAGAAGCTCTTCAACCTTGAGAAGTGCCTCGTCTATTTTATCGATATCCTTGCCGCCGCTCATAGCAGAATCAGGACGTCCGCCGCCCTTACCACCGCAAACAGCGGAAACCTCGGAAAGAATCTTGCCTGCGTGAGCGCCTGCCTTAACAGCTGCAGCTCCTGCTGCCGCAACGAAATTAAGCTTTCCGTCAGAAACGAGAGCGAATACTACTACGCCGTCGGGATACTTTGCCTTGAAGGTATCGCAAAGGTTACGAGCCGCATCGGGACGAACATCGTCGAGTCTTGCGGTAAGCACCTTGTAATCTCCAACAGTCTTAACCGAGTCAATAAGAGAAGCCGTCTTAAGCTCGGAGAGCTTGGAGTTTGCACTGTCAAGCTCACGCTTCATATCACGAAGCTGCCCCTGAAGGCTGGACGCCTTGGTTGCTATCGCATGAGTGTTCTGAACCTTAAGCTCACGAGCCGTGTCAAGAATAAGCGCATCGCGCTCGGCAAGAAGCTCAAGAACGCCAAGACCTGTTGTTCCCTCTATTCTTCTTACGCCTGCCGCAACACCCGTCTCGGAAATTATCTTAAACAAACCGATATTTCCTGTGCTGGAAACGTGAGTTCCTCCACAAAGCTCTGTCGAAGAGCTGCCTATCTTAACCACTCTTACACTGTCACCGTACTTCTCACCAAAGAGAGCCATAGCGCCCATATTTCTTGCCGTCGCTATATCCGTAACGGTGGTCGTGCAATTCTCTGCCGCAAGGATATTTGCGTTTACTATCGCTTCAACCTTTGCTATCTCATCAGCCGTCATAGCGGACAGATGAGAGAAGTCGAAGCGCACACGCTTCTCATCAACGTACGAGCCCGCCTGCTCAACGTGAGTGCCAAGCACAGAACGCAAAGCTGCCTGAAGAAGATGGCAAGCGGAGTGATTTCTTCTTATAGAATTACGGCGCGCGGTATCAATCTTAAGAGTAAGCGTATCGCCAACCTTAAGTATTCCCGAATCCACTCTTACTTCGTGAAGGTAGATGCCGTTTGCTTTCTTGGTATCAAGAACCGTAAGAGATACGCCGTCGCCGACGATAACACCGGTATCGCCAACCTGACCGCCTCCCTCTCCGTAGAACACTGTGGAATCGAATACAACTGTGCACTCGCCCTCGCTGACCTGCTCCTCTGCCTCGTCTCCTACGATTATAGTGAGAACCTTTGCCGAGCACTCGTCAGCCTCGTAGCCGAGGAAGCTTGTCTCGGGAAGATTTTCGAGAAGCGACTTTGAAGAGTCAGCCCAACCGGAAATATTTCCTCTCGCCTCTCTGGCGCGTTTTTTCTGCTCTTCCATAAGAGCCGCGAATTCGTCTTCGTTTATAGTGAGTCCGCTCTCCTCCGCAATCTCACGGGTGAGATCTACGGGGAAGCCAAAGGTATCGTAAAGCTTGAAAGCGTCAGCGCCCGAAATCACGGACTTACCCTCGCCCTTAACAGACTCAACTATGCCTGCAAGAATTGCAAGACCGGAGTCTACCGTTACGTTGAAGCGGTCCTCTTCAAGAGAAATAACTTTAAGGACATAATCCTGCTTTGTAACAAGCTCGGGGTAAGCCGACTCGTTCTGTGAAATAACAACTCTGCAAAGCTCGGTCATAAACTTTCTGTTTATTCCGAGAAGCTTACCGTGACGGCAAGCGCGGCGCAGAATTCTGCGAAGAACGTATCCGCGTCCCTCGTTAGAGGGAATAACACCGTCGCAAATCATGAACGTAGCGCTTCTGATGTGGTCGGTAACGACTCTTATCGAAACGTCGTCGCTCTTGTTCTTACCGTATTCCTTACCCGCAATCGTGCAAACGGTATTAAGAATATTTCTTACCGTGTCAACCTCAAAGAGATTGTCAACACCCTGCATAACGCAAGCAAGACGCTCAAGACCCATACCCGTATCAATATTCTTTTGAGCAAGCTCGGTGTAATTTCCGTTTCCGTCGTTGTTGAACTGGGAGAATACGTTGTTCCATATCTCCATAAATCTGTCGCAATCGCAGCCGGGCTTGCAATCGGGAGAGCCGCAGCCGTACTTGATACCGCGGTCAAAATATATCTCCGAGCAAGGACCGCAGGGACCCGAGCCGTGCTCCCAGAAGTTATCAGCCTTACCGAGCTTTACGATGTGCTTTTCCGGCACTCCGATAACGTCACGCCAAAGCGCGTAAGCCTCGTCGTCATGCTCGTAAACAGAGGGCCAAAGCAAGTCCTCGGGAATTTCAAGAGTTACCGTAAGGAACTCCCAAGCCCACGCAATAGCCTCGTTTTTGAAGTAATCTCCAAAGGAGAAGTTACCTAACATTTCAAAATAAGTTCCGTGACGCGCGGTATGTCCAACACGCTCAAGGTCGGGCGTTCTTATGCACTTCTGGCAGGTGCATACTCTGTTACGCGGCGGAATCTCTTCACCCGTGAAGAACTTCTTCATAGGCGCCATTCCCGAGTTTATAAGAAGCAGCGACTTATCGTTATTAGGAACAAGCGAGAAGCTTGGCAAGCGAAGATGCCCCTTGCTCTCAAAGAACGAGAGATATTTCTCGCGCAAATCGTTAAGTGATGTCCATTTCATTTTCCTTTACCTCCATAGATAAAAAGGCATATTTTAACTTATACAGTATAGCACAAATCCAAAGCTATTGTCAAGTAAAATGGTGAAAAGAGCGGTCGAAACTCAAAAAATAAAAGACCGACGTCGCAGTTGATGGCACCGGTCTGTTATTTTTTATTCAAATTTACTCTGTAGCCTCTTCAAACTCCGGAACAAACGTAACCACAACGCCGTCCTTTGCGGTAGTTGAGCAGTCAATCAGAATTACGTCTCCCTCTTTAACGGTGAGAGATATAGTCTGAGTTTCTGCCTCGCTGCTCGTATTAGCGTTCTGCGAATTTCTTGCATTAGTCATAGAAATGGAAGATTTTTCGCTCGTAAGAGTAACGGTAAACGTTCCGTCCGCGCTAGCGGTATATGAGTAGTAAACGATATCGTCGGAGGTAATGGTAGCGGTAGTTACGGTAGCGCCAACGCTTTCAATCACGAAGGGATTGCCGTAGCTTCCGGGAACCGATTCTACTTTAACGCTATACGTCTTTTCAGCCGCTGTCGTATTCTCTATAAGAAGGCTTGCGACGGAGTTGGTATCCTCTCCGAGTAAAGCAAATTTAATTTTTCCGTCACCGTCGGGGGTATATACGTTCTCTCCGTACGTAACCTTAACGCCCTCGCCCGAAAGCTCGAACGAAACGTCCACAGCTCTGTATATTATATAATAATAGGAAGTATTTGCGCCAATGGTTATGCTCTCGTCATCAGCGGAAATCGCATAAGGCTTCTCTGCCGTTCCGTCGGGATTGTTATCCATAAGATAAAGCTCAAGCGTGGTGGTATCCTTCGCAACCTGCACCGAGGTCGTCTCGGAAAGATAGTATCCGAGAGAAGCGCTATCGTAGTCATACGTGACGCTATGACGTCCGACGTAAAGAGTAGCGCTTGCCTTTCCGTCCGCATCCGACTCACCGCTTATAACTATGTTTCCATCCTCATCGGTGAAAATAGCCTTTACTCCGCAAAGCGGCAATCCGTCCGTATCCTTTATGTTAAGCTCAACGGTTACCTCGACGTCCTCTTCGAAAATTATCTCCTCGCACACGTCGCATATATGGTCCCCGTTATCATCGGTATGCTCGACGCAAGGCGTAGTAATATTGTTGCCATCATTGTCGTTACCGTTTTCGTTATCGTCTTCACCGTTATCGCATGCGGCAAGCATAGATATCGAAAGAGCGAGCATCAAAATGAGCAAAAGTATTTTTTTCATTTTCTTTCCTTTTCTCCTGTCAAAAACTTATATTAAATTTTAACACGTTTATTTTACCACAAAACAAACAGTATTGCAAGTTTTATGTGTTAAAAGGGTGTAAACTTTGCAAAAAACAACAACTCCTGCCTTTATCCTCTAAAGCGCAATCCGAAAGTACCGAGCAAAAACATATGAAAAGCGCCACACCGCTATTGCAGTGTGGCGCCAAGTTTTATTTTCGCTATTGCGAAAATTTCAGCTATTTTTTACTCGTAAAGGAAAAATCCTACGTTCGTGCCATTAAGAGATACGTTTGCTATACCGCTCGCATCGCTTCCGTTGTTGTCGGTTACGGTGCCGGTAGAATACGTACCGTCAGCAATTATAGTTCCCGTTTCGAAATCGAATGTAATATCGAATCCGTTAGCACTGTTTGCCTCAAAGGTATAGGTGAAGGTATCACTAGTGGATGCAGACCACGTGAAAGTAGCCGAATCATAGTTCTGCTCTTTAAGAGTACCGGTTCCGTCTTCTCCAAGCACGAGAACCCATCTATGCTTCCAATCGTCAGGATCTACGTATCTATACTCGCCGTCAGCTGTAGCAACAACGTAAACCGCAACGTTTACGTTAACGTCAGCTTCACTACCATCGTAAGTATAAACCTCAAGCGTTACAGAGGCGTCTGCTTCAAGAGTTATCTTAATAACATCACCGGCAAAATAATTGGTATAGTCGTATATAACTACAGCATTATCACCAACGGTGAATGCGTAAGTATTAGCCTCGGGAGCAGTAAAAGCAATGTTGGTTGCAGAATTGCCGTTAGCAGCAATCGTGTTATCACCAACTACAACACCCTGCGCAGGAGCTACGTAGGGAGCGATGGTAATGCTAACGGTTCCTGCTGCGTAATCGGGAAGGTAAACCTTAATTACAAGACCCATATACATTACACCTGTAACATTGTCACCATTTTCAATGCCGGTCCATACAGTATTCCAATCACTGTCCAAAGAACCTACTTCAACTATAGCGTCAGCGTTGTCCCAAGTTACAGTGAAAGCACCATTACCGTTTACATTAAAGGTAATATACGTGTTATCTTCGAGAACAACTTCGTTAGCAGCAGAACCATCGGTAACAAGAGTTCCATCATAAGAAGCTTCGGTGGGGTCAGCCTTGAACGATGCGTTGAACGCAATGTCTGCAGCAGACTCATCGCTGGTTGCTACGTAAAGATAAATAATAGATCCGCTCTCGATGTGGATGGACTTACTTCCTGCGGTAGCATAATCTTCCTGGCCCTTGAAATACCAAACGCAAAGCTCGTTTTCAGTAGTTACTGTAAGAGTTCCGTTTGCATCAGCCTTGTATGCGAACCATACGGGAGTCCACTGTGGAACATTTGCGGTATTAACGCCAACACCCATGATGTTAGGCTCATTTTCGGTGCCATTGCCTACATATGCAGCCTCCGCAAAGGAAGGAGTAAAGGTTATATCAGAACCGAGATTTACATAGTTTTCATCGAAGGTATCAAAATCAGCAACACCGATATAGTACCATCTGCCTGCCATTACTTTAAGTGACACAGAATTGTATCCTTGCGCTTCACAACCAAAGACTGCAGTAATCATAAGAGTTGCTTTTTCGTTATCAGAGGTAACTGTAAGAACACCGTCAGCGCTTGCATAGAATGCATACCATACAGGCTGATATCCACCGGGATAAGCAGCTGTAACAGGTGTTCCGAACTCATAATCCCAATCAAAGTAATTAGGATTTTCCTGGTGTCCAAGGGGATACTGATATTCCGCATTAACAATATATTCGCCTGCACCGCTAACCCAACCGGCAAGAGTAAGTTCAACTATGTAGTTAGTGTTAGCGTCAAGAACATAGTAATTGTTTTCATTAGTTGTAAGAGCGTTGCCTTCTGCGTCAAGAACTGCGCTGACGTAGATGTTTCCACTCCAAATATTGTATTCACCACTGTTACCAGGAACGAAAGCGTAATAAACCTTGCCCGCCGAGATATCATCATCAGAAACGGTTACAGTGTTTTCATCGTCCCAAAGATAGCCCGAAGTAGTAATTTCTTCCTCTTCTTCACCGCCAGCCTCGCTTGCAGTAAAGCTGAGAGTTACAGAAGGATCTGCAGCTTCTGCATCCCAAACACCAAGGCCAATCGTGTACTCATGTCCAACAACGATAGCAAAGGTGTTTTCAGCAAGCTGAGACGATTGAGTATTAAGAGATGCGTCGGTAAGGTCGCTAATCGTAATCCAAGAATTTGCGGTAGGATAAGTAATAGTAAGGGTACCGCTTGCAGTTGCTGTGAACGTATAGAACGTTTTGTTTGTAGCATCGCAATTTGCAGTAACGGTTGTGTCGATAGAGTCAAGCTCATACGGAGCATCCTCGGTTCCCTCCGTATTGTCTTCGTTACCACCGGAAGTTCCTACGGTTGCTGTAAGCATGCAAGTACATCCTGCCATACTATCAGCATAAATCATGTAGGTGGTGTCAACGGTGGGGGTAACTGTAGTTCCAAGAGCACCGTCCGCATCGGTGACAAACTGAGCTGCGCCGTCAAGGGATACGGTTACGCCTGCGCTAACTTGTACGAATATAGCTGTATAATAACTGGGATAAATCAAAACATTACCCGCACCGGTAACAACGTAAGGAGTTTCTTTGGAACCGTCACCAGTAATGGTAGACTCATTTTCGCCATCACCACCGGATTCACCGCCTTCGGAATCAGCAGAGTACTCAACGGTTATATCCCAATCATCCAGAGTGTTTGCGTATATTTTGAAGCTAAATTTTTCACCTGCATCGAGATAAACCTCTACTATGTTTGTGTAATAATCAGAGCCAAAAATAGCATACAAGTTATAATCGCTCGCCGGATCATCATCTCCAACAATCCACATTCCAAGTTCTAACCAAGGAAGAACGAACTTATAAGTTCCTGCTTTATCTGCAGCGTATGTGTATTCATCTACCCATTCGTAAGTCGTAGTGGTGGTTACAGTGATAGCCGTTGCACCTGCAGGGAAGGAAGCCACAACATCGTCGGAATCTTCAACGGCTACCATCTTATAGTCCCAACCGTTGTATATAACGTAGAGAACGTAATTTTCTATAACAAGCTGAACACCGGTTTCATCGCCACTAACGTGAGTAAGAGTAATAGCTCCGCTTGCTGCATCATATGCATAATTAAGAGTTTCTGTATATACATTATAACTAACTTTTTGCGCAGCATAGTCATATCCAGTAGCTACGTAAAGCTCTGCAACTACGCTACCGTTAGTAGCGCCCTCGGACTCGGGAGTGAACTCGAGAGTATGGGGAGGATCCCATTCGTCTTCTATTGTGTATTTTCCGTTAAGTATATCGGAAACAGCAGGAGGCGCTTCAACCGTAATAGTAAGCTCACAGGTTACAGAAGTGTCAACCTCGGAAGTAAGGGTTACTACGTAGGTTCCGGCAACGAGAGCCTTGAAGCTATAAACGCCATCAGCGTTAGTAAATGCTACTACGCTTGCATCGCCACTTGTTATAGCAGCCGTGAACGCAGGGTTGCATCCGCTTGCTACGTAAGACTTGAAGTTAACCTGAAGTCCGGTGTAAGTATTTACCGAAGAGGTGGTTGTGTAAGAGCCTTCAACCTCAACGCTGGGCTGAATCTCCGTAGGAGTAGCCCACTCAACAGTCACGTTAATAGTAAGAGTTAAGCCCTCAACATCAACGGTCAAAGCATACGCTCCGGGTTTGTAACCGGTGAAGCTTACGTATTTGCTTCCGTCCCAACTCTCTGTATAAGAAGCATAAGCGTTACCATAACCTATGTCATCTCCGTTTGCAAATGCAGTGGTTACCGTTACTGTGTTAAATGCAATCTTATTAAGAGCCGCATCGTTAAAGTAGAACTTAACTGCGTTATCAGATCCCGCCTTTATAGTGATGCTGTCGCCATCCTCATACGCTACATCATCATCGGACTTAACAACAAGGTTGAAGTCGTCAAGAATGTAATCGGAAGGTGCATAAGGATTATTCACGTCAGTCATAGGCTCGCCAAACTGCTGATTTACCTCGTAAGAATCAGAAACGTAGAATTTTGCATTCTCAGGAATAGTGCATACTCCATCTACTATCCACTCTGCATTATATTTGTAACTCAAGGAATCAATGTCAAGAGTTGCTATACCGGAGTTTTCCGCATTAACGGTGAAGGAAACAGTTGCTTCGTGTATGTATTTATCAGCGTTAGAAGTGGCTGTATCATCCAAGTAAATGAAGCTAAACGAATATACTCCATTATCATAAGACTGCTCAAGAGCACAAGCCTTATCGCTTATAGCAAGAGCGTAAAGCGCCTTAACTATATCTTCACTGTTAGAAGCCATAGCGCAATACTCAAGCAAGCCGTATGAATAGATGCTTCCGTCATATTCGGATGCTTCTTCTACTCTGCTTACGTTGCCGTAATCATCAACTCTAACTACAAATACCGAACTCTGACCTGCATTGTTAGTATAGTAAGAATAGTAGTAAGTAGCTTCGTATTCGCCATTCTTTACAGCTACATAATCGGCATAAATCTTCACAAAGTTTTCAAACAACCATTCCAGCTTGTAATCTTGTCCGACGTCATTCACGCCCTGTTGAATCTTATCCTGGTTTACAGTAACGTTGTTGATATTCTCGGAAGCTGCGCTATCAAGACCGTCAACAACCGTAGCCATACCTACGAGGTATTCGCACGTATCGCAGAGGCCGTCGTTGTTTCCGTCCGCGTTCTCGTGAGATACAAAGCTGCCAACTACGTTACATCCGCAGGTTGCTGCATACCAGTGACCTGTTTCGTCCTTGGAAAGAACTTCTGCGTAAGTGTGATTGCACTTCTTATAATCACAAACATCGCATTCACCGTCGTTGTTTTCATCAACGTGAGCCGCAACAGCGCTTACAATAGAGCATCCACAATCAGCTACAAGCCAGTGATTGTTATCATCGTAGGTATAGGTTTCGGGATATGTATGAGTATGACCCTCACCTGCAACCCAATCACAAACGTCGCAATCACCGTCGCTATCAGCATCTACGTGAACTGCGAGGTCTTTCTTAACGTTGCATCCGCAGGTTGCTGCATACCAGTGACCTGTTTCGTCTTTAGAAAGAACTTCTGCGTAGGTATGAGCGCATACTACATATTCGCAGGTATCACAAACGCCGTCCTTTGCTTCATCAACGTGAGCTGCAAAGTCTTTCTTAACGTTGCATCCGCAAGTTGCTGCATACCAGTGACCTGTTTCGTCCTTGGAAAGAACTTCTGCGTAGGTATGAGCGCACATAACGTATTCACAAACGTCACACTTTCCATCCTTATTTGCGTCTGCGTGAGCTGCAAGGTTAGCAACTTCATTTTCGCATCCGCAGGTTGCCGCATACCAGTGATTAGTCGCATCAGTGGACCATTTATCACTATAGGTATGTGTGCATTCCTCTTCTTTTCCGCCGATGATGTTTTCGAGCATCTCGCACGAAGCAAGAGAAGCTATCATCATAACGAGGCAAAGAAGAAGTACTAAAACTCTTTTCATATTAAGAGCCTCCTTTAAAATTTTATTTCAAATTTAGTCCAACGGAAATCGCGAGTATATCTCCGTTGCACGTAATGAAATCAAAAGAAGATTTATGCCAATTATGCATTTTTATGCGAAATAATATGCATATATGAACAATAAAACAAAAAAGTGTATTAAAATTATACTACATATTTTCTAAAAATACAATAGTTTTTTAAATAAAAATTGGGGTTTTTCTAGAATTTTACAGTATTTTATGCATAAAACATTCATTTTTGATGCATATTTTCATTTTGCTCAAGAAATTTTATTTTTCCTTGTAGTATGCGCAGGCGAAGAGCCATTCGGAGCCGTCCTTACTGTCAATGTTTATCTCCGAGTTGCTTTCTACCCATCCCGAGCCGTCGTTAAAGAGGCGCTGATTTTTTGCGTATCCAACGAGGAAATCCTTGATATCCTGCGTTACCGCAACCATACCGTCGGAGTTTACCAAGCCTCTGTAGCACTCGTTGCCTATAAGCTCCTCAGGGCAATTTCGGCAGTCCTCGTGGCAGCTCTCGCATCCGATAGCGCACACCCAATCACCCATGCCCATATTGCAGGTGCATTCAGCAACGCAATAGTAGCTTCCAAGCCCAAAGAGGTCGTTAACCGTGCTTCCCTTTTTGACAAGCGCCCTGTAGCCCTCTATAAGATGCTTATAGTTTTTTCCGTTTACCGTGAGAGCGCTGTTTCCTCGATATTCAACGTTAATAAAGGCATCATCGAGATATCTGCAAGCGGTGGAAAGATACATATAAAGGATAGGGCCGTAGCCGCTGTTAGAGGCGTACTTCTCTTCGTCGTAGAGGTGATAGAAGCCGTCTCCTCCGTCCTCAAAGCTCCAAAGCTTATAGTGGGATTCATCGAGCATATATACGGCGTTTCTGTCACTCGGGTTCTCGCCCTCTCGCAAGAATTCAGCTCCTACAAGCTCATAAGCCGGGCCGTACTGATGACTTGCGTGGTCGTAATACTTTGATAAATCGTATTCGGGAACCGCCATTTCGTAATTTCGGAGCATACTGTCAAACTCACCGTTAAGCTTTACCGCAAAAACGAGGTCAACGGGATAAATCGCATTCTTTGAGGTTACGTTAACGGCAAAGACGAAGCTGTTTCCTATCATATCCTCGGACACCTCTGCGATATGCACGAAATTCTTGGTATATTTTCCCTCAAGACCTCCGCCGTCTATAACCGTAGGCGCTGTTTGCACGTACGGGCTGGGATATGCCTTTACGATAGGATTATATTCCTCGTCGGTGATGTCAAACCAGCTCTCTATGGAATAAGAGCCCGCTTCTTTCGGATAAAAGCTGAAATACACCGTATGAGCATCCGATTCAAGCGTTGTGGAATAAACGCCCGTCTGACTCATGCTTATAGGCGACCAGAAGGAAACTCCCTTTCCCTTGGTTTTCGTCGTTTTATAGAGATTTATCTCTATATTTCTGTTATCGTTCGTCGCAAAGCTTGTGTTCGGGTCGTAAGCAAGACCTGCGGGAACTGCCGAAAGACTGACTCTGTAATCTCCGTCAAGACCCTCTACGCCTGCAACGCCATCGCTGTTAAAGCCACTCGAATGAACGCTTTGACCGTCTCTCCAATAGACAGTTATATCCATATTCGGAACGTATTTTTTTCCGTTGTATTTAAGAGTAACGGTAAACGCGTCCTCGGAAAAGCTATCAGTTGCCCCATCTCCGCCGACAGAGCTGTTATCACTATTATTATCTTTGCTGTTTTCGCTGTCGTTTTTATTCACGGGAGGATTGTACTCAACGCACGAAAATGCCGAGAATATCAATGACAAAAGCAAAGCCACGCAAATTATTTTTCTCATTTTATTCCTCCCTTCGATTTTCTTCCGAACAGACTCTTAACGTCTGACCATTTTAGCTTTCGTATGATAATATCAAGAACGAAGAGCGCCACAGCAGCGGCAAACAACGGAGCCGCAAAATTATATCTATAAAAGGCAACGTCTTCGCTGCTGTTCTCAAGACTTACGCTTCCGCTCTCACTTATCTCGCCTGCGCCGCCCATAAAATCGTATATATCCGATGCCGTAAACACCGCAAACGAATTATATTCGGGGGCGTAAGCAACGTTATACGCTCCGTTTCCTACGTACGTGCTTCCGAGGTAGGTATAGGTAATAGCGAAGGAGTATTTTCCATTGTCAGCCGCCACGAAGTCTGCTGTATAGTCACGGGCGTTAAAGTCCATTGGGATATCCAAAATCTCGCCAGACGGGGTAACAACGTTCAGCACTGCCGAAGCGTCTGCCTTAAGCTCCGCAGGATTCATCTTCACCGTAATATTTTCACCGTCATAGCTTGCTTCAAAGGTGAATGGATAGTCAACCTTTTCGTCGGGAAGATTCTCAAAGAGCATATTCACGAACAGCTTTTCCTTAAGAGAATCGCTCCATCCGTCGAGCCAACCGCGAGAAAGCGAGGACGCAAAGTTCGCCACCCTGCCGTTTCCGTAATCACGGTATGAATATATCGGAACGGTTACGTCTCCCTCTTCACCCGATTTAACCTTAAGCACTATTTTAGCATCGGATTTTGCAGAGCTTTGCACGTATCCGTAGATATCCGGAAATAGCATTATACCGGAAATAGTCGGGTCCTTGATAAGATTTATCTCTATCTTCGTCTTTTCCTCTATTATCGTTTTGGTTACGTCGTTAGCCACCGACGAGAATATAAGCTCGTCAACCCCGCCTACGTCTTCAAGATAATAGTAGTTTCCGTTACCTTTTTCGGCAACGCTCGAAAGGAGCTTTTTCGAAGCGTTCTCTTTGCCGAGAACGTTTATAGCCGATACGGCAATGTTTTTCTTTGCGAGGTCCTCGGCAACCTTTTCAGCGCTTTCGGGCTCGTGAGCAAAGGTAACACCGTCGGAAATAAGCATTATCTGCATTTCCTCGTAGCCCGTCATATTCGCCATAATTTCATATGCCGCGTCAAGTCCCGCGCCTATCATAGTTCCCTGTTTTGGCGTTATATTGTCAATAGTTGTTTCCAAAATTGCCTTTTGGCTCGCCTTTGTAGGCGCAAGCTCGATTTTAAATCCGCCCGCAAAGGAAACAATCATAACCTCGTCGTCTTTGTCAAGAAGCGTAAGAAGATGCTTTGCCGCCGTCTTCTCCGCCTTGAACTTCATAGCCTGGTCCATACTGTAGGATGCGTCTAAAACTATGGTGAAAAGCTTACCCCTTTGATTCGGGTTTCCGTAATTCACAGCAAGCATATCCTGAAGGCTTTCAAGGTCGCTGTCAACCTTATTCTGTATGGAAAGGTCGCCAAGGGTAAGAAGAGTTTTTCCGAACTTCGAAACCGCAATATCAAGCGACTCAACGAATGCGGTTACGTTGGCAATGTTTCTTATATCAATATCCGAGATAATTATCTCGTCATATCCGCAAAGCTCCTCTACCGTATAGGGAACCTTGCTGTTTTCTTTCTTTACGATATAAGTCTCTACCTCTGCGTTATCTCCCAAGACGTTCTTTACGGCATCGGCATTCGCATCGGACGGAGCTATCAATAGCGCCTTTATACCGCTTGTAACGTTTTGAGAGAAGATGAACGAATTGTTCTGCTCGGTGAGGTCGTCTCCGCTCTCAAACACGGATATGCTTACCCTGTAATCGTAAGCACCGACAGCGCTTGAGTCAAGCGGTATTTCATAGGTATTAAAGCCGCGGTAAACGCTCACGGTATTGGTCGTTTTCGTCTGAAAATCGTCATCGCTCGGACCCTTGACGCCAACCGAAAGCGAAACGGCTCCGTCGTAAGAGGACTCGATAAGAATTTCTGCCTTATTCTCTTTTCCGACGTAAGTGGATTCATTCACTCCAACGTCGGTAATCTGGATTTCCTTGTCGCCGTCTTTTATATTATTATCAACGTATATGGCGTCGATTTTAATATCCTGCGACTTGAGGTTGTTTATAGCGAGAACAAGCTCACCTCTTGCGTTAACGTTACTGTCCTTACCGTCGGTTATCAGAACTATACGCTTATTAACGTTAGTGTCAAACAGAGCTGCGGTATACTTAAGAGCCTTTGCCACGTTTGTTGCGCTTGTATCAACTCTTGCAGCGGACACGCTCTTTATGCTATCACCCATAGGTGTGTTTATAACGTAATTTTTGCCGAAGCAAACAACTCCCATTTCCGAATTATCGGGCAGTGCCGCGTTGACGTTCTGAATATATTCGTCTATGAGGTCTAAATTGTTACTCGAGGAGTGAGATACGTCCGCAACGACGTACACCTGCGTTTTCGTTACCGTAACCGTTTTCTTGATCCCTGACGCTGCCAAAACAACGAGCAAGACTATAAACACGTGAAGCACGAGAGACGTTACGACTCCCCTGGATTTGTTATCCTTCTTTATCGTGACGAAATAGGAGACAAGAAGCAACGCGATAAGAGGTATCGCAAGGAGAAGTATATACGGATTATCGAAGCTGATATTTTTCATACATATACACCATCCAATCCGCAGTAAATAACACGAGCAGGGCAACGAACAAAAGCATCAAGGGGTCATACTCACCCTTTAACTTCTCGTTCCCCGCAATTCCCGAGACGGAAATCTCGTCTTCAATGATAGTGAGATTTCTTTCCTCAAGAGGCACCTCGGAATAAATATGATAAACCTCTTCTCTTCCGCTGACGGAAATATTAACCGTGTAAGTGCCTACCTCGTCTAAAATTATGCCGCCGTTAGAGTTCTGCACGCTCACGTAGCTGACCTTGCCCGAGGGGGTGGTCACTTTCACGCTCTCATAACTCGGCATAACGTTTATGAGCGCCTCCTCGCCTGAGAAATACTTAGTCTTTTCTATCGGGCTTGGGAAGGAGTACTCAATTAAGTTCTCCACTATTTCAATAAAATCGGCAGTAAGAGGCAAATTCGAATTATGCAGGTCAAAGCCGAACACGGCCTGACGGTTGCCGTAGCCATTCGTGCCAACCATAAGCAAGGGATTCTCTTTATATGAGAAAACAGTGGTAAAGTTGCGGTACGTGTTGTATTTCATATACTTAGAAACCGCAATTCCCTCTCCGCTAACGTCCTCCGTGAGTGTCTTAAGGAGCGTTGCGCTGGAGTCGTTCATCGTAATGTTGACGCCCATTTCGGGAACCGCCTCACCCCGAACGCTGAAGCCGGTATTTGCAAGGCTCGTGTCGGAATTGATAAACCACACGGCTCCGTCGCTAGGTAACTCCTTTGGGGTAAAGGAGTCAAATATGTAAAGTCCCGCCTTTTCCTCACCTGTGTATTTCCCGGTTTCGCACACGGTCACGGTGTGATCGCCCACAACGTCAAGCGCCGCCTGCAAGAAGAAGGGCGTATCACTTACGATAAGAATACTGTAAACCTCGTTATTTTCAAGGTTGTACGCTACCGTTTCATTGTCAAGTCCGAGCGCATCCTCGCCCGTAACGGCAAGACGCACGGAGCTATAGCTCTTTGCCGAGCAGGACATAGACACGGGTGTATCAGTAGCTCTCTTCAGAACGTAAGTCGAGCTTGCCGAGGGCGTTTCCCTTCCGTCAACGTACATTTCCACCTTAACGGTAACGTCGCGCTTGTAGGAATGTAATATCGCATCAGCCGTAAGAGTATCACCGGCAAGAGAGCAGGTAAGATTTGAAATTCCGCAGTTGTCCGCATTACTCTGCGCTACGTTAATAACGTCGACGTTCTGCTGCTTTTTGTATGATTTATCGGTAACTAGGTATATTTTTGCCGAAGGATTTTCGTCAAAGTAGCGTTGCGCCACGTCAAGCGCATCCTCAACGTTCATACCCGAATAAGAGGGCTTCGCTTCGTGAAGAAGCTCGATTGCTCTATCCTTATCGTTAAGCTTTTCGAACACCACCGAAGCCTCGTCACCCGCATAAACAAAGGTGTATATACTTCCGTCAACAGACGAATCTATCATAGATTCTATTTCCGAAATTCCGTCGTCAAACGAGCTTGTCTCGCCGTCGGACATATTCATGCTCGCAGAGCCGTCGAGAATAAAGCAATATTCGTATGCCGAATTTTCAACAATAAGAACAGGACGAGCTATCGCGAGCGATATTATCGCTATCGCCAATATCTGAAGAAGCAGGCTGAGTATTCCCGTAAGACTGCTTATCGGATTTTTACGCTTTAAGAATCTTTCACTTAAAGTCCAAAGATATGTCGAGGTTACGGTCTGCTCGGTGTATTTACTCTTCAAAATGTAAACAATTATTACTATAGGAATACCAATAAGGCCGAGCAAGCCCAAGGGATACGTAAAGCTCATTTAAGCACCCCCTTGTCCGAAAGCTCACCGAAGAATACGTTTAAAATCTTCTCATCGGAGGGAACGAGTATATAATTTCCGCCCCTTGCCTCGCTATAATTCTTCACCCTGTCAACCACGAAGCGAAGAGCGCTCTTATAAGCGTTTACTCGCTCCTTGTCAATCTTTTTGCGGAAGAATTTTGCCGGGCTTTCCGAATCGTAAAGGTGCATCTTTCCGCGGAACTGCGGATTAAGCTCCTCTCTTGAGAGAACCTGAACGCATAGTATATCTCTTTTCTTCTCCGCGAGCTTATCAATGGCAACCTCGTATTTTTCATCGGTCATAAAATCGGATATTATCACCGAGCATCCGTCACCCATTCCGAGCTTTGCCGTGGAAATCGCCTCTGTAATGGATGCGTCGCCATAAAACTCAATCTCGTTGAGCTTGTTTATATAGTTCATGTAGGAATCCTTTCCTACCATGCCGGATATGATTTCCTCTGCCTGATTCCCATGGATAGCATAGATTGACACCTTGTCCATCTCGCAAATCGAGAGATAAGCAAATGCCGCGGCTACTCTCAACGCCTGGTCCGCTTTTTCAAGTATTCCGTGCTGCATTGAACGGCTGGCGTCTATATAAATCCTCGTATGCATCTGTCTTTCGTCTAGATAAAGCTTCTGATAAAGCTTATCAAATCTGGCATAAACGTTCCAGTCGATTTTATTTATATCGTCTCCGGGAACGTAATCACGATAATCCGCAAATTCGGAAGAAGAACCAAAATTCTTCGTCTGACGGTTTCCGCCAAACATACCGGCAACGTTATTTTTGAGTATCGTTTGCATCGTTTCTATTTCAGCGAGCAACGCCTCATCAATTACCATCTTTCCCATTTAGCGAACCTTTTTGGTCTCCTTTATTATCATTTCAATTACGTCGTCAACGCCAAGCTTCTCGTTTGCGGCGGTAAAGTTAAGCTTGATTCTGTGGCGAAGAACGGGATAGGCAAGAGTGTCAATATCCTCGTACGATACGTTGTATCTGCCCTGCATAAGAGCGCGGACCTTTGCGGCAGTGATAAGTCCCTGCGCGGCTCTGGGGGACGCACCGTATTTAACGTACTTTTTAGCGGAGTCCGAGCTATCCTTGAGCTCGGGGTGAGTATTGGAAACGAGGTTTACCGTGTACATTAAAACTTCCTTCGTTACGGGAACGGCGGACGCAAGCTTTCTCATTTCAAGAATCTCCGCTCCGCTTATAACAGCCTTTGCGGTTTCCGCCATCGTCTTCTGCGTCATTCTTACGATATCGGCAAGCTCGTTTGCGGTGGGGAAATTAACTATAAGCTTGAACATAAATCTGTCCATCTGCGCCTCGGGAAGAGGATACGTACCGTCCTGCTCAATGGGGTTTTCGGTAGCGAGAACGAAGAACGGCTCCTGAATCTTATACGACTTATTCGCCACGGTTACCTTATGCTCCTGCATTACCTCAAGCATAGCCGACTGCGTCTTGGGAGTGGCACGGTTGATTTCGTCCGCAAGAACGAGATTCGCAAAGATAGGACCGGGACGGAACTTGGTGTTGAGCTTTCCCTTTTCGTCCTTCTCAATAACGTTCGTACCCGTCACGTCGGAGGGCATAAGGTCGGGGGTGAACTGAATTCTCGAGAAGGGCAAGGAAAGCACCTTTCCGAGAGAACGTACAAGACGAGTCTTACCAACTCCGGGAACACCCTCAAGAAGCACGTTTCCGCCCGCTACAATAGCGATAATAACGTTATCTATAATCTCATTTTGACCTACGACGTCCTTTGCAAGCTCCATTCTTACGTCGTTTATCTTTTTACTGAAGCTCTTAACCTTCACCAAATCTATTACTCCCGCAGATGTTGCCTTTGCAGGCGCGGAGTTTACGGTTTTCTTTAAAGTTGTTTTATTCATTTGTTTGTCCTCTCAATTCTTATTTCTTTGTCCGTCATTCTTCGACGTCGCCTTTTTCATCGAAGCCGTTGAAAAGTATCTGGAAATATTTCTGGTAAATAGCCTTTTTCTCTTCGTCATCAACGTTGTTGATTTTGTCGTTATATAACGCCCAAAGATTTCCGTAAGGCACGGTTTCGTCGCTTCCTATATCGTAAACCTTGTCGTTCGTCGGATACGTGTGTCCGTCTCCGGCACTCGCTCCGTCTCCTCTTTCGTCGTCGGGCTTTGTATCTTCGGGCTGCTTGTCCTTGTCCGAATCGTCATCGCCCTGCGGCTTTGTTATGCCGAATATACCGTAAAGCCTGTCTGTTGCGTAATCTCCGACGCTTATATTAACAAGCTCGGGCTCCATAGCCGAGTAAATCTCGGGTTCCATAACGGTAAGAAGGGTTTGAATTTTCGTTTTCGACCAATCATATGTATTATCGGGAAGCTTTTCAGCAATTTTAGCGAATCCGTATACGGTCTCGCCAATTATCTCGTTGTCCTCTTCGACGTTAACGAGTCGCGAAAGCGCTACGTACAGAGCCTCGGTTTCCGGAACGTCGGAAAACGCAAGCGAAAGTGAAACGTAAGCCGAGGTGTTTTCAAGCTTTTTCTTCGTGCTGTCACGCATCGTCTCGGAAGAAACGTCCTCATCAGCTTCGGCCGAATATTTTAAAGCCGCGGAAAGTCTTGCGGATATATTGGAAAAATCGGCCCACTCTTCAGCCTTAAGATACTCTGCTACAATATTCGTAATATCATCCTGATTAGAAATCAGCGCCTCGTAAAGCTCCTCTATGCATTCGGAATCGTCAATGGTCTTTTCAATGTCGAATATCGAGCTCTTAACACGCTCCACCATTTCCCTGTGCAGCTCTACCGTTTTTAAATCCGAAAGCAGCTCTTCAAGATTTGATACAACCGACTCCTTGTATACGGATTCCATGTCCGAGGATTTTACATTTTCTATAAGCTCTGTAAGCTGCGCAATCTGCTTTTCGCTTATCGCAAACGCAAGCTCCGGTTCGTCGTTCGAATTATCACCTTCGTCGCTTGGTATGAGAGCTAAAGAAACTGCGAGAAGCGCTGCGCCTAAAACGATAGCCAAAAAATACAACCACATCCTGCCGAATTTGAGCTGCTTCGAATCAAAGCCTCTTAATGAATTAACGGCATCCTCACGCTGAAGCTCTATAACGCTTCCCTTCTCCCCTCCGTACTCAAGCATTGTCTGAACTCTTTCCTTAAGGGCAAACCGTTCGTCGAGTCTTATCGCAAGCTCTTCGTCAGAAAAACGAAGCGATAAAAACAAAACCGCAAACGCAAGACACCCCGCGCCGAATCCTATGCAAGCGCAAATCCACGGACTCATCTTTAAAAGTCCAAAATCCCAAAGAAGAAGGCTGATGCCCGCAAAAGCAAAATCGGCAGCAAGTCCCGCCATTACGGACTTCGTCAACCTGATTTTAGAAAGTCTGCTTTTGAATTTCAGAAATCTTCCGTCCATTTTTTCTCCTCATATATTTTATATATCTAAAAATAATTTTGTATTTTATTTTATCATAACTTTACGTCGGTGTCAATACTTCCTCCAAACAAAGCGCTTTCTTTTCCGTTAGAAAATCATTTATTTTTTGATTCGGTGATAGAATTATTCATAAATGCCGCTTATAATGAAATTGATAAAGATTTTGAAGAGAGGAAGCTATATGAGGAAAATAAGAAAATCTATACATCCCGACGACGATTTCCACTATGAAAAAATGGGGCTGAAACGTGACACGGTACAGCTCTTCGAGGACGGAGCACGTGTTGACGGCTCTCGCGGTACGTACGAGTGGTGGTACTATGACTCTCACTATCCCGACGGAACGGTACTCGTTATATTCTTTTTTTCCAAAATGCCTATAAGCGTAAACGGTCCGATAAAGCCGATATCCACCATCGAGCTTACTCTTCCCGATGGCAGAAAGTTTTCCGAGGAGGTTTATGCCACAGTCGAGGAAAGTCATTACGCAAAAGACAAGTGCGACGTCAAGATTGGAGAATGTTATTGCCGTGGCGACCTTAGTCACTACGACGTGGTTTTCAAAGGAAAAAGCATGAGCGCAAGACTCACGCTCGACGGAACTATAAGAGCCTGGCGCTCGCAGACGGGCAGTATTTTCTTCGGAGATAACGAGGAGCATTATTTTGCCTGGCTTCCCGCAATTCCCGAAGGCAAGGCGGTAGCAGACGTTACCTACGACGGTGGCAAGGAGCTTCACCTTGAGGGCTCCGGATACCACGATCACAACTGGGGCAACGTTTCTATGCTCAAGCTTATGCACCATTGGTATTGGGGCAGAGCGAAGATAGGCGAGTACAAGGTCATTTCGGCTTGGATAACCGGAGAGAAAAAATACGGTTACAAGGATTTTGACGTATTTCTCTTGGCGAAAGGCAACGAAATCCTTGGCGACAATTCAAATCACACCCTCAAATTCAAGCCGGAGGATAGATACGTCGATGAAGAAACGGGCAAGCCCGTGTATAATAAAGTCATTTACGAATACACCACCGATACAGGCGATGAATACAGAATTACCTATGACCGCCACGGTGATATAAACAAAACACGCTTCACCGACGTTCTCCCCCGCCCGCTCGGTATTTTGGCAAAGCTTGTAGGCTTTGACGGTGGATATTTGCGATTCGAGGGCGATGCAACTATCGAGAAAATCGAAAACGGCGCAGTCGTCGAATCCGTCACAGACTCTGCCGTGTGGGAGCTGATGTATTTCGGTAAATCCGCAGCTGACGAAAAATACAAAAACGCATAAATAAAAACAGTCAACGAGTACAATCAAATCCCATTTCAAAAAGGGCTGCTCGTTGGCTGTTTTGCCGTATTTTGTAACGATTAGTTTGCATTTTTCGATATTAAAACATCATTTTCGAGTGTTGTATCATACCTTGCCGATTTTATCAAGCGGTTTTCACTTCTTCTTTTCAATGAAAAATAACGTAGCCTTATACAAAGAATAGAGCCTTGAATTTCTTGCGAGTTTGTGGTAAAATAATTTTGATAGAAATGTTATAATATTATAAACAACAGGAGACGGAAAATGTTAAATATAGGTGATCGCGCACCAAACTTTACTCTTAAAGATAAAAACGGAAATGACGTAAGACTATCAGACTTTATCGGCAAAAAGGTCGTCCTTTATTTCTACCCCAAGGATAATACCCCCGGATGCACAAGACAGGCATGCGCCTTCGCAGGAGCATACGCGGAATTTCAGAATAGAAGCGTAGAGGTTATTGGAATCAGTCGTGACGGTATCGCATCTCACGTTAAATTTGCCGAAAAATATAATCTGCCCTTCGTGCTGCTTTCCGACCCAGATCTTGAGGCAATTGGGGCATACGGTGTGTGGCAAGAAAAGAAGCTGTACGGAAAGGTTAGCTTTGGTGTCGTTCGTACCACATTCATTATCGATGAGAATGGAATTATAGAAAAGGTAATGCCAAAGGTTAAGCCGGATACAAACGCTGCGGAAATATTAGAGTTTCTATAAATAATGTCCAAAATAACGGAGATATATTATGAGAAAAATAAGAAGGCTTTTGCCATTTGTTCTTTCGCTGATGTTTTTGTCGTCCTGCGGAGATCTCGGAAGCTCATCTTTGGGTTTCCGTCAGATAAGCATGGACGAAGCAGTTAAGATGATGAGAGACGAGAAAGACTATATAATTCTCGACGTGCGCAGACCCGAGGAATTTGCCGAGGGGCATATCCCCGGAGCGATAAACGTTCCGAACGAGGAAATAGGCACTACTGATATTGCAGAGCTTCCGAACAAGTCGCAGCTGATACTCGTATACTGCAGAAGGGGCAGACGAAGCAAGGAAGCCTCCGAAAAGCTGGTCAAACTCGGATACACGAACATAGTTGAATTTGGCGGTATCCTCGACTATAAAGGCGAGATTGAAAAATAAATAATTATGCCGACGAGCAAAAAACTCGTCGGCATTTTAATTTATACCCCGTAAAGCAAAACTCCGAGCGCCCCGGATATTACAATCAGAATTATGGGGGAAAGTGATTTCCTTTTCCATTTTGAATATGCAAAGGAAATTGCGCATATAACTGCTAAAACTATGAGCGTTCGATAGTCAAAATTAGGTGTGCTGTGCACGTTTTTGATACCGACGCCAAGGCTTAAAAGCATAGTAACTGCAGTTCCTAAAATCAAAGCAACAATTGCCGGGCGAATACCGCCAAGGATAGCTTTGACACCTGCGTACTTCAAAAGCTTAGTGAATACCGATGCAATCAAGAGAATAATAACAAATGACGGAAGCACTACTCCGAGCGTTGCAAGGAACGCACCAAGAACACCTCCCTGCGACGAGCCTACGAATGTTGCCATATTCACGGCAATCGGTCCGGGTGTTGACTCCGCAACCGCAATAAAATTAAGCAACTCCTCTTCCGTGAGCCAACCGTTTGCAAGGCAGTCGTCTCTTATGATAGAAATCATTCCGTATCCACCGCCAAATGAAACCGCGCCGATTTTAAGGAAGGTCAAAAACAACTTTAAGAAAATCATTTTTCATCCTCCCCATTTTTATTTCTCAAATACCCTACCGTGTAAATTAAAAGGCCTGCAACACCGAATATGAGAATATAAAATATCGAAGAGAAGCTTACCGAAAACAAAGAAAACAGTATCATAACACAAAACGTAATTAGCATAACCCCTACGTTAAACAGAGTTTTCTTTATTTTCTTCAGCATTTTAAAACCTGCCGTGAGAATTAAGAACACCACGCATACCTGAATACCGTGGAATGCGGATGCTACCCACTTTATCTCAAGGAAGCTATTAAAGAAAAGTGATATGAGATAGATAATAGCAAATGATGGAATACACATTCCAAGCGTTGCAATAAGAGCACCCAAGAAACCCGCCCTCTTATATCCGATGTAAGTAGAGCAATTAATTGCAATTGGCCCGGGAGTTGATTCCGCAATCGTAACGAGATTCATAAATTCTTCACTGCCGAGCCACCTCTTTCGCTCGACGAATTCGTTGTCAAGGAGATTTATCATTGCATATCCGCCACCGAACGTGAACATTCCTATTTTCATCATCGCAATAAACAAACCGAATAATGATTTTATTTTGTTCAATTCAATTTCCTCTTTCTTTCGTTTTAGCCTTGCCCACCGCAAAAAATTATATCACAAATTGCAATACTTTTCAATATTAAATTAAAACGAAGAAAGGCGTTCAGATCAAGCTCCTTTTACTGTTGCAAAAACACGTGAGCTGTGATATAATAAACTCACCGAAAATCTAGAATTTGATGGCCACTTTTAAGATGATTAACAAATTAGGAGGGGATCTTTATGACTAAAAAGAGGAAGATTATTCTTGCAACGGTAGCGTTCTCTATTTTATTGGCTATAGGGGTAAGTCTTACATATATTTTTGCTGTGGCATTGCCGC
>JAFTRA010000014.1 GCA_017462485.1 Clostridia bacterium
AGAATAAAAACACCATAAAAATAAAGAAAACCGGTGGTTTTCAACCTTAATTTTCTTGAAAATTGTAAAAAATACAACCGAGGTGCTGCGTAATACAACACCTCGGTGTTTTTATTCGGTTATGCCTAAATGAAGCAGCACCATCGGTTCGCATTTTCTTTTACGTTTGTTATCTGTTAAAATAGAATATATTTCTATGAATACGGAATTTTAATGCTTTTTATATAAAAGTCCGTTATCGTCGAGGTATTTTGACATAACAGAAACCCAGTCGGTCTGAATTATATCGAAGCCTCTTTTTGCAAGCCAGCCCCAGCCGTGCTCCGGATTTCCGCATATAGACGCATCATCGGAGTGGGTTGCGGCTATCTGCGCTCTGTGGTCGTATATGATGGAGTTCGCCCATACGAGCTTTCCGTCGTTATGCATTTTCTCAATAAATGCGGGCGAGCAGGCAACGTCATCGTCGGTATAGAAGAGACATTCCGCGCCAACGTAATTGATTTTACTCCGAAGAAGAGTTTCGTGAACCTCTTCTGCATCAGAGCTTACTATCGGCATAAATGCCGCTTCCGGAGCAAGCTGTTCAAGAACCGAAATAACCTTTTCGTCCATTTGTGATTTAACGAGAACCTGGTCCTCCATTTTGTGTCTTTTTATAGCCTGCCAGATTTCTTTTGGGTGACCCCAGAACTTGTCCACGTTAATAAAGCATTTTCCCTTGAATTCCTCGAGGATTTCCTCGAAGGTGTTGAGACCGAACTGCGTGGGAGTGTGGTCGAAATTTCTGTATCTAAGCGGTGCGATTTCGGCATCGGTCATTTCGGGTATTCTGGTTCTTACACCGAGAAAAGGGGACTCCATATAGGGATGAAAGATGAAAAGAGTTCCGTCCTTGCTCATATCGACGTCAACCTCTATCATATCAGCTCCTGAGAGAACTGCCGTCTTGAACGCTGGGAGCGTGTTGCATGGAATATTTCCGCTAAAGGTTCCTCTGTGAGCAACGACTATTATTTTTTCCTTTGCTTTTTCAAAAAGATTAAATGACATTTTTTCTCTCCTTTTCGTTAATAGCGTTTATGCTTTATGTGGTATCTCGATGCGAAAAAATAAAATTTATCGTCGGCGGTTTTGTTCAATTTACTTGAAAAGCTCGATGAACGAGTGCGTCGTGTAAAGCTCGCCCTCACCCGTTTGGTCGCCTGTATGAAGGTCGATGATACCGTCGTCGGTAGCTCGTGAAATTCTTAAGGGGCGCGGCTCGTTCAGCAGAATAACCGAGGCGTGCGGAAGCTTTGAATACTCCGGCTTTAAGCCGTGCTTGAAATCATATGGCTTCTTTTTCTTGTTCTCATATATTACGGAATCCTTGTTCTCGGTAAGCTTTGCGCTCAGGGTTTTAATTCCGTAATTTTCCTTGTCGATAAAGTTTAAAAGTACGTTAGAGGAGAGAAGACTTATTACCTTGACCGAAATCACGCGGTTGTCAAACACAACGTGAAAATCGCACCTCTCGGAGTTAACCTCGCCCATATACCAAAGTGCGTGTGTTGGAATAAATTTTCCGCCGCGCTGCTCAATGGCGCGCTTCATAGCTGCGCCCTCTGACGCTTTTTTTGTCATAGAAATAAGCAGAGGCACAGCGCTGAATATCATAACGAGAATAAATATGTAAAGTAAAAGCATAGTCCACTATCCAAAAAAGAATATTTTAAAGCCTATAGCGATAAGCACCGCGCCTCCGAGAATTGCTGCTCCGCCCGAAAGCTTCATTCCAAATTTTTTACCGAGGTATATACCGCAAATGCAGATAACGAGAGTGAGAGCCGCGATAATAACAGATTCAAGAAGAGCCTCGGCAAACGAGAGATGAGCAATCGTAAGTCCTACCGAAAGAGCGTCGATAGAGGTTGCGAGTCCTTGTATCATAAGAGCTGAGAAGGTCAGCTTCTTTTCACAGCAGTCACTATCACCGTCTTCGCAGGGACGAATACCCTCATATAGCATTTTCCCACCGATAAAGACGAGAAGAATGAGAGCCGCCCACGGAATAAACGGATTTATCGCATTGAATACCGACGTCAGCTGCGTTACGAGAAACCAGCCGATAAGAGGCATAAGTCCTTGGAATATTGCGAACGTTCCCGCAACCGCAAGCATTTTTCTAGGCTTCATACAGGGTTGATTAAGTCCGTTGGCGAGTGATACCGAAAAAGCGTCCATCGCAAGACCGAAGCCGAGCAAGCAACCGTTTGTTATAATTTTTATCATTATGTTTTCCTACTTCTTTTCTTGTTGGTCGTTTATTATATTTCGTATAACCTCTCCGGCTATTATAAGACCTGCCGCAGAGGGAACGAAGGATATGCTTGCCGGGGTAGCTTTTTTGCTTGATTTTTCGCACGGGTCAGCACTCTCCGGGCTTATATCCAGAGGCTTTCTCGGTGTTTCCTTTGAGTAGAGCACCTTAAGAGAACGAACACCGCGACGCTTAAGCTCGCCTCTCATAACTCTTGCGAGAGGGCAAACCGAGGTTTTATATATGTCGGTAATTTCAAATTGCGTCGGGTCAAGCTTATTACCCGTACCCATAGAAGAAATAAGAGGTATGCCGAGCGCCTCGCATCTTACCGCAAGCGCTATTTTTGCGGATACGGTATCAATGGCATCAACGACGTACGTATAGCTCGAAAAATCAAAGCTTTCTATTATTTCCGGGGTTACGAAAATTGCGTGCTTTTTGACACGGCACCCTGGGTTTATACTCAAAATGCGCTCTTCGGCAGCGTCTGTTTTTAAAGCACCCAAGGTTTTGTAGGTGGCTATAATCTGTCTGTTTATATTGGATTCTGAAACCGTATCGTTATCTATGACGTCTATTGCTCCGACACCCGCTCTGGCGAGCGCCTCGACAACGTTTCCGCCAACACCGCCAACGCCGAAAACAGCGACCCTTGCGCCCTTGATTTTCTCGAGCGCCTCTTCACCTATTAGCATAGCGGTTCTTAAGTATCTTTCTTCCATAAAACCTCTTTTTGCAAACTTTTATTTACTAAACGCTATATTTTAGTGTTTTGACAAGATTGAAATTGTCATCAACGAGAATAAAGTCCGCATCGTATCCTACTGCGATTTTTCCTTTATTAAGCCCCATAAGTCGAGCAGGGTTTTCGCTCGCCATTTTCACCGCGGACTCTTCTTTTATTCCCATTGATATGGCACACCTTACGCAATCGAAGAGCGTTGATGTCGAGCCTGCCAAAACGCCGTCTTCGGTATATGCCGTGCCGTCTTTTACCAAGACCTTACTGCCGCCGAGCGTATATTCGCCGTCTCCGAGTCCCGTAGCTCGCATTGAGTCGCTGATTAAAATTACCCTTTCCTCACCAACAGCACTGATATACATACGGATGACCGAGGGGTGAATATGCTTTCCGTCGGCTATAATCTGAACGTACGCTCCGCTGTCATAGGCAGCGACGAGGGGCCCCGGGTCTCTGTGATGAATCGAGGGCATAGCGTTAAACGCGTGGGTCAGGCATTTCGCTCCGACTCTGAATGCTCCCATGGCGGTTTCGTAATCTGCGTCGGTATGACCGAGCGAAATTACACCGTCGTAATTTTCTATAAATGCCTTGCTTCCCGGAAGCTCCGGAGCAAGAGTGACCATTTTTATGTTTTTACACTCGGAAATGAAGCTTAAGTCGGGACGGAATATAAATTTACCGTCCTGCGCTCCCTTGCGCTTCGGGTTTATAAATGGACCTTCGAGATGGAAGCCCTCGATGCCGGCACCGTCTTCAAAGTTTATATCTCTCGTCGTTGCTCTTACTATGTCTTCTTTTGCCATAGTCATCGTTGTGGGATACCACGCTGTTATACCGTGCTTGAGCTGAAAGGCTGACATTTCTTTAAGGTGGTTTTCCTCGTCCATAGTATCAAATCCTATGCAGCCGTGTGAGTGAATATCAATAAGACCGGGATAAATTTTAAGGCCGTTGCAGTTCTCACCGCTGTATGAGGTTTTGTCTATACTTATGATTTTACCGGACTCAACGGTCACGTCGGTGAGTCTTTCACCGAGAATAACATTTTTTAATACTTTCACTTTTATAATCGCTCCTTCCGGAGAGCTGGTTTGTCTCCGTTTTTTGTGAGGAAATTCATCTCTTTATTTTAACACTATTTTTAGGCTTTGTCAACGACGGATAAGCTACAAACCGCAGGATTTTATTTTTTCTTTTTGCGCTCTTCTTGATTTATGTCGTTTGCTGTGCTAAAATGTAGATAAAATATTGCGTTTTGCGCGAATAGACGGAGGAAATAATGCTATCGAAAATATATAGCGCAGGAGTTATTGGCGTTGACGGATATGAGATAACCGTTGAATGCTGCACTTGGAATAGGCTTCCAAAATTTGAGCTTGTAGGATTGCCCGACGCAGCGGTAAAGGAAGCGAAGAACAGAGTTCAGAGCGCTTGCGAAAACAGCGGAATCAAATTTCCGTCGCTCGATATAATGATAAATCTCGCCCCCGCGGATTGCAAGAAAGAGGGAACTGCGCTTGACCTTGCTATTCTTTGCTCTGTTTTGCAGAGTGACGGAATAATACCTAAGGATTACGATTTTTCCGATAAGTGCCTGATAGGTGAGCTTTCTCTTTCCGGAGAGCTTCGCGGCGTTCGCGGTGTTTTGCCGATGGCGGTAATGGCAAGGGACTGCGGCAAAAGAGAAATGTTCGTGCCGAGAGCGAACGCAGGTGAGGCTGCAGTGGTAAGCGGTATAAAGGTTTTTGCGGTTGATACACTCAAAGATCTTCTTGATCACGTAAAGGGAGTAAAGCTTCTTTCTCCGGAGCCCGAAGGGGCAGGCTTCTATGATTTTTCCGAAAGAGGTTTTTCGGGTGATTTTTCCGAGGTCAGAGGTCAGACAAAAGCTAAAAGAGCTATGGAAATTGCCGCCGCGGGAGGACATAATATTTTACTCATAGGACCTCCGGGCGCGGGAAAATCCATGCTTGCCAAAAGACTTCCGTCAATATTGCCGGATATGACGCTTGACGAGGCGATAGAGACGACGAAGGTTCATTCTGTCGTAGGAACTCTCTCAAAGAATCTTATCACGGAGCGCCCGTTCCGTTCGCCTCATCACACGGTAACGCCCATAGGTCTCATTGGCGGAGGCTCGAACCCTCGTCCGGGTGAAATATCTCTTGCGCATAACGGCGTTCTTTTCCTTGATGAGTTCCCTGAATTTCCCAAGAAGGTAACCGATGCTATGCGGCAACCTATAGAGGACGGAAGGGTGACCGTTACCAGAGCTGCGGCAAAGGTTACTTACCCCTCGAACTTTACCCTCGTTTGCGCTATGAACCCGTGTAAGTGCGGTTTCTTTGGCTCGGCGGATAAGATATGTACTTGCACTCCTGCGTCGAGAAAGCAGTATCTTGAGCGTATAAGCGGACCTATGCTTGACAGAATAGATATCGAAATAGAGCTTCCCGCGGTGTCCTATGACGAGATATCCGGAAAGACGAAAAAAGGCGAGCCGTCCGCAAACATTAGGGAGCGTGTTAATTTTGCTCGTGAATTTGCAAGAAAACGACTTAATTCCCTTGGCATTCGGAAGACCGTTCTCAACGCAGACCTTACGGGAGAACTTTTCAGAAGCACGTGTAAGCCGAATGAGGCGGGGGAGGAGCTTATGAGAGAAGCCTTCGAAACTCTCGGACTCTCCGCAAGAGGTCACGACAGAGTTCTTAAAGTGGCGAGGACGATAGCCGACCTTGAGGGCTCGGAAATCATAAACGAAGATCATATTGCAGAAGCGATTATGTATAGATCTCTCGACAGAAAATATTGGAGAAAGTGACTTTTTGACAACAAAAGTTTACGATTAGCATATAAATCGGCAGTGCCGCGGAAAATGATGATCTCCGCGGCACTGTTTTTTGATTAATAAAAAGCTCAGCTGTTTTGCTGCCAAAAAGCGAGTTTCTTTTGCGAGGTAAATCTAAGTTGCCCCAAGCGCAAACATAGTTGTTTGCTTTTTTCGTTAAGATTGGTATGAGTATGCGCATTCGTTGGCTTTTGTGCTAAAGGTAGAAAATTATAGTCAAAATAACCAAAATGATTTTAAAAGATTGAAAGTATATAAAAATAATGGTATAATGGGGGCAGTCGAATGATTTTTTGTGAATTATAAGGAGGAATTATGAAAAACACCAAAAAGCTTTTGATTGTTTTTGCTGCGATAGCCATTTTGGCATCAACCGTTTTTGCGGTTGCCACTTCGGCTGTTGTCGCGGGTGAAGGAACCTCGATGGAAGAATATACCGAAATGAAGGTTTCTGTTTCTCACGGATTTGAGGGAGGAACCAGCTCTCCGCTGTTCGGTAGCGTTCTGAACGGCGGTTACGGCGCTGTTCTCGAAAGAAACAACGCAAGACCTACCGTTAGATCTGTTTATAGCGATGACGTTGAGTCTACGCAGTACTATATTATTGATTATTACATGAACACGACGGGAAAGCACCATTATATTCAGCCAAAGCTCGGAGATTTGAATAAAGCGGAGAAAACTCCGGTAAACGGCTTTATTTCCGAGTTTGATATAGCCTTCTTCAGTCCTATTGAAATTCTTCAGGAGCAGGAGGTTGACCTAAGCGAAGACGCTGTAAATAACAGAAACGGTCTTAAGTGGAAGGGCACCTCGAAGAAAGATGAGAACGGTAATCTCAAAATGTATTATAACGGAGATGCCAACGAAAACGGAATAATCGATCCCGGTGAGAATTGGGAACCCGTAATGGTTAACCAGAAGGAGCCTTTGCTTGACGCAAACGGCGAGCCCGTTATAGATGGAGCAACCGGCGAAGCCGTTATGGTAGATAAAGCAGTCAAGGGTGAATTTGACGGTCTAAGCACCGATTTCACTGTAGCGATGAATAACAGCGGTACCAACGCCGACGGTAACGTTAGTCTTATGAGATTTAGAACTAACTCTGCGGATGCAACCGTTTCTGTCAGCGTTGATAAGAACCTTCTTGCAAACGCTCCATCCGTTAAGTTTAAAGCTGACGAGTGGTGCCACGTCACCGTTCAGTACGACGCTGTTACGATGCTTACCTACATATACATAGGCAGAGATGATAGTTATCTTCAGGATACGAACGAAGACGGCGTGATAGACGAAAACGATAAGCCCGGAAGACTTCTTATAGGAACGATAAAGGCCATCGACACCGTCAACGGAAACGTTATGGTATATCCCCTTCAGTTCCGTATGGGCGGTCAGAACGGCTGTATCTCGGGTATCGTAGGATTCGATAACTTTATAGCTTACCAAGGAACGACTGTTCATAACCCCCTTCTTATTTCAGCTCTTCCGGCATACCGTCAGTACATATACGTAGCGACGATTCTTGACCCGGAATATATGTCCACCTATGACGGAACAGCGCCTGAGGATATAGTCATTCAGTCCGCTATAAACCGTTATCAAGCGTACGAGTACCTGAGCTCGAATGAAGAGATGCAGAAGGTTGCGGCAGGCAATTACTATGGAACCGATGCGAACGGAAAGAACATTTCCAGCCCCGGCTCGTACAGAAACCTTTTGAACGCTGCGCTTCGTCTTTATAAGACGGTTTATAACGCAGACGAGCTTAACGGAACCGAAAACGCCGCAAACGTAGGCAAATACGATAAGCTTGTTGAAGCTGTAAAGAAGGAAAACGCGGCGCTATACCTTCAGTATGCGCAGCTGGCCGCAGAAAACGAGAGAACCTTTGCGAACGCAACCCAAAGAGAAGCGAGCGTTAAGGTTGCTAACGATTTCCACGACGCTTCGGGAAGTCTTATGGACAGAGAGTGCGAAGATTACAACAATGCGGTAAAATATATCGCGGAGCTTAATAAATACATTCAGATAGACAAAAACTCGCATGAGTTCATCAAGTGCATGGAAATCTTCAAAACGAGCCTTAATTCCGGCGCGTCTGTTTCCAGGCTTAAGTATCACTACGCTAACGCAACCTCGTATCTTGAAGCGGGAATTGCGGAGGACAGAACGGGACTTGACCAAGAAAGTATCGAGTCGCTTGACGCAGCTCTCGAGGCTTACGAGGAAGCCGGCGGAGATAAGGTCGGTCAGATTTTCGAGGAGGTCTGCAAGTTCAACTCTATAAGATTCATCAGCATAGTCGATTCAATGCAGAGCAAATCCTCGGGCGTATGGGCGAATGACGGTGACGACGTTATGGAGCTTTGGATTCTTGCGTACGACATAATTTACTCCGGCGAATACGATGAAAATTATGAAGGCTTCGCTGTCAGAAAGGTAATTTACGACCTTGCGGGTAAGCACTTCTGGGCTGTTCTTCAAAACGAGCATTTGTCGGTAATTACCGCTAAGCTTAACGATTATGACAAATCCGACGCAACGTATATCGACAGAGCGGGTATCTGTACCTATGTTGACCGTTATCTCGAGGCCAACGCCGCTTATTTGGATAAAGATAACATTGAGCTTCAAAGAGAAATAACGAGAAACGAGTCTTACAAGGAGCGTCTTAATACGCTTGTAGGCGACTATAAGAACCTTCTTGTTCAGAATACGACCGAGTTCATCAATACGATGAAGCAGGTTTCGGAGTACAATACTTACGATATGCTCAAGCCTCTTTACGATAAAGCCAACGAGTATTATTATATGATGAACGTTGACGGAGAAGAGGTCAGCGTATATATCGAGCAATACGAAGAGCTCAGAGCGCTCGTTACGAATATCGAGAAAGACTCTGAAATGTATATAGGCATTGTTACTGGTACTCTCGTCGGTGATGACGGAGCTCCGATTTACGCAGCGCTTTCGGATATGACGAGCCTTTCGGCAATATACGAATCGCTCTCCACCGCATATCTTTACACCGAGTATCTCGATATGACTTACCCCGGCGCGAAGGAAGCGAAGGAAATATACGAGGCAAAATATCAGGAATATCACGATTCGATAAAGGTTGCTAACGAGAGAATAGCAAACAGCGAAAATCTTGTTTATTCCGTTCGAGGTAACTGGGACTTTGACAG
Organism: Clostridia bacterium; assembly: GCA_017462485.1. Taxonomy (GTDB): domain Bacteria; phylum Bacillota; class Clostridia; order Oscillospirales; family CAG-272; genus UBA1740. Next base: position 9,093 of record JAFTRA010000014.1, read on the forward strand.
TGTAGTTGCCTTTGTAAAAAAACTATTGACCGTAAAGGAGTGATGAGATGAAGAATAAATTTTTGAAACTGATTTCTTCTCTCTTGGTTCTGGCTTTTCTCGTATCGTGCATGGCCGTGTTTGTTTATGCGGACACCACGGAGGATGTGGCAGACGAGGAGGTTGGCAATGAAAATACCAATCTTTTCGTAAACAGAACCTTTGATGAGGGATGGAATTACGCAAACGGATTCTTGACCTCGTCCGTAGGCAGCGTGAAATTCACGGTTGATTACGAGGAAACGAAGGATTTCACCTATAACTATTTTGCGCGCGCCGAGTCAACTGACGGAGTGGCAGGATACGTTAAGTTTGATTTTGCCGCAAGCTCGGCAGTCACCGGCGGAACCGTATTTGAAATAGACGTTAAGACCGACGATTATTGCAACGTTGGCTCTCCCATAATTTATTTCACCGCTAAAAACACGAGTAACGCGAGCGTTACTCACGCGCTTGCGGGAATTTCCGACAATAATCTTATGTTGGTTCCCGAGGGCACTTACAGTAAGGGCTCTAACGCAGCAACGTATGCGGCGGCTAATGCCCAGGATACTTGGATTCACCTTGCGTTCTGCACAACGGTAAACCAGAGAATATGCCCCGAATGCTCTACCGTTCACACTATTGTTGACGTTGAAAAGCAGAATGATAACACAGAGCTTATTTGTACCGATGAAAACGGAAATAAGCTCCACGAGAACACTACTTATACCGTAGCTCAGATGATTAAGGCTGTAACCACCCGCACCTACTTCGGTTATAAGGAAACCTTCGACGCAACGAAGGCGCTTAAGGCTCCCGCAAGAGCGGAGACTGCTGACCTGAACAATACCTACTATATTGACGTTATTTCTCAGGACGTTACTACCGTTGCAACCTACTGCATAGGACTTCCCAAGAAGACAGACTCGCAGGGACAGAGCTTCTGCTATGACAACGTTAGCATCTACAACGGAGAGACCGCTCCCGTTAAGGTTTCCGGCTACGGAGCTAACGTTGACGTAAACCAGGCAAAAACCGAGCAGATAATCGGTTCTGAAGAGGGTAAGCTCGTTAAGCAGTATATCGAAGAGGGCCTTGTTATGAAGGTTGGTCTCGGATATTGCATTGATAAGAACGAAAAACGAGAAATATTCAAGAGTGAAGACGGTACGGCTTACGGCGCTCCCGTAAATATAGACGGCGAGGTATATATTCCTCTCCAGGCAGTGCTTGATTGGATAGGATATCCCATGTATCAGCACGAGGACGGTCTTTCGTTCGATATTTCCACCGAAAGCGGCTCTACCTTTATAACTATCGGAAGAAAAACCGCTACGGTTAACGGAGAGCTTGTTGAGCTGGGCGCTGCTCCCGGTCTTGCTACCTCCGAGGAAACCGGTCTTGATTACGTAGTAGTATCCAAGGACGATATATCCAAAATATTCTCGGGCTATTACGCAACTTACGACGATATGGGTCTCATAGTGGTATCCACGAAGGAGAATCTCTTCGACAGAAGCGTTGATCTCGAAATAATGCTTGAGACTATGAAGAGCTTCATCTTCGATACCGTTACCGCGAGTGAATATTACAATCTTATAAAAGAAAATACAAATGACTTCCAGCACCCCTATATTCTTACCGACCAGTCTTATTTCGCGTCTCTGTTCGCAGCTTATAAGCTTGCAGAGGGTGATGAAGGATACGATAAAGACCTTAAGGCTTACCTTGACGGTATAGTTAAGGATGCGGAGGAGATATTCAATACCTATGCTACCTTACCCGCAGAGGAAGAGGAGGAAGAAGAGGAGACTGTTCCCGACGGTGACACGTCCCTTGAAGAGACTCCCGTAGAGGAAGAGGAAGAAGAGGAAGGCTTGGTTATCCTTGTTCCCGATATATCGGGTGGATATAAGCACCTCAAATACACCCTCGAAAATCCTTACGTAGGTAAGGGTAACAACGGTTATGATTTCGCAGGACGAAATCAGGTGCTCGTTCAGTTTACGGCTGATATGAAGCTTCTTGCGCTTGCATATCAGGTAACGGGTGATATGAAGTACGCCGAGCTTGCGTATGAAATCGCCATGGCTCTCGGTGAATGGGATCACTGGGCGCCCGCATACTTCGTTGACTGCGCTGACGCAACCGCAAATTACGCTATTACGTACGACTGGCTTTATAACGTATGGCAGAACTCCGGTTACAATCTTTCCGAAATCGAATCTTACATATATACAAACGGTCTCAGCATGGGATATAACTTCTCGATCGGCGTTACTCTTAACGCGGGTATAAGCAGTAACCAGGGTGTATATGCGATATACAATTCTGAGACTAACAGCTGGAATTCAATATGCACGTCCGGTATGGTTATCGCATCTCTTGCGCTTATCGGTTCCGACTATATCCGTAACGGAAACGATTACGCAGGCTCGGAGTCGGAGGATTCGTCTGCTACTACTCTTGAGTCGGGATACGTAAAAGCCGCAACCTATATCCTTGAAAACAATATCAAAACTCTTATTGAGCTTGGACTTGATATGTATGCTCCCGACGGCTCGTTCATAGAGTCTGCGGACAATTGGGCTCACGCTACCGAAGCGTTTATGCTTATGGTATGGGCGCTTGAAACTTCTACAGGAGAAACCTTTGGCTTTGAAAATACTTGGGGTATGGATAAGACCTTCTATTTCGCATTCCAGACCGAGTATAAGATAGCTCCCACGGAAAGCAATCCTACGGGATATACGTATTGGAATTACCACAGCGCATATAGCCAGGTTCTTAATACGGGCGTTGCTTTCTATGCGGCGCGTATGCTTGGAGATGACGTTATAGCGGCTCTCCGTGTTAAGCAGATAGCAAACAAAGGCGTTAGCATTTGGGACGTTCTTGCGTATGATTCTAAATTCATTACTGCATCCTTGGATGCAACATCGCTTCCTCTCGACTATTCACTCGAGTCCTGCGAAGGTCTTGTGAGCCGTTCCGGTTGGGGCGAGGACGATCTCTTCGTTGGTATAATGGGTAACAGAAACGATGCTACCGGAGGTCAGATAGATTCCGGTAACTTCATTTATGCCAACAAAGGCTTCACCTGGTTCGGAGACCTCGGCGCAGAGGACGACGGTGTAAAGAATTACAGAAACGTTGCTCAAAGACGCTCTTACTTCAGAGAAAACGGTGAAGGCGCTAACGTAGTTCTTATCACAACTAAAACCTTGGCATCGACAATACCTTACGGTCAGCTTCCCGAAGCGGGCGGAACGATTACCGATTACTACACCAACGAGTACGGTATGTACGCTATTATTGATAATGCCAGTGTTTATGCAGGAAAAGCTACGTTTGCTTACAGAGGAATTCTTCTTACTAACGACAGAAGAACGGTTGTAATACAGGACGATATTACCTTCGGAAGCGCTCAGGCTTGTACTTGGGTTGCGCAGGTAATGCTGCCCTCGCAGAATATACAGCTTGCCGACTACAATAAGACGGCATATCTGACTCAGGAAATAAACGGTGAGCAGGTAACCATAAGAGTAACTATTCTTGAGCCCGGTGGAGCTCTTGAATTCCAGAAGAAGAACGCAACGACAGCTCTTCTTCCCGGAACACACAACGCAAAGTACTCCGGAGGAGCAGAGGATGATCCCGAGCTTGACAGAACGGGACTCTCAAGATTGGTTATCGAGCAGAACGAAATGCTTACCTTCAAGTGCGCGATAGCAATTGAGGTTGTTTCCGAGGTTATGGGTGGCGAGCCGGTAGAATATGAATATACCGATATTACGTATTGGGGTCCCGATATGGTATCGGAGAAATTCGCCGCTACCGTTGTTGACGAAAACGCTATGATCAGCCGTGAGATTTACAATATCCTCACTTATACCGAAGAAGCATACAGCTATTCGGATCCCTTCGGCAGAGATATTAAAGCTTTCTTCCGCGCTATGGCGTTTGCGGCTGACTCTGTTAAGGCATTTGAGCCTACAGGTCAGATCAGCAAGTTTAACAATATCGAAACTGCGTTCGAAAGTAAGTATAAGCCTATGGTGGCTCAATACAATTACTTGAGAAACGAAATGAATTCGTTCATGAATATGAACAAGTCGTTCGCTATGTATCTTTGCGGATACAATTAAAGCTTTCGCATAGATATAACTGAATAAATAACGGCAGGGGCGCTTATAAAAAGAGCCTCTGCCGTTTGATATTTGAGCGTAAAGGAAAATAAAGTAAAGTCGGAGAAATTAAGATAGGGAAGAGCATAAAATAAATTTTACCTTAAATTGAATATTATATAGAAAAAGCACCCTCGAAGCAGGGTGCTTTTCTTTTAGAAAAGTCCCAAAAACTTGCGAACTGAAACGAAATTTCAAACGAATGCAATGTAACTAAAAGAGAACTATAGGATTGATAAGTGTTTTCTTTGCTTATCTATAAACTTGGTAGAAAACTAAATGTTTTTTATTAAAGTTAATTTTTTTATTTTTTTTTGGAAAACCTATTGACAAATATAAAAACATTTGATATAATACTTAAGCACGCTAGACGGAAGGTTAGCTCAGTTGGGAGAGCATCTGCCTTACAAGCAGAGGGTCACAGGTTCGAGCCCTGTACTTTCCACCATCGATTTCGAAAGAAATTTTTCGTGCAAACGAAAAAGTGGAAAGACAGGGCTCGCCCAAGTTTCCTTTGAAACTTCTTAGAATTGCTTCTGCAATTCCTGTGTACATTTCCACCATCGGTTTCGAAAGAAATCATTATTGAGAATTTGGCTTGGTAGCTCAGTTGGTTAGAGCGCTAGCCTGTCACGCTAGAGGTCGTGGGTTCGAGCCCCATCCGAGTCGCCATTCTCAATATGCCTCTGTAGCTCAGTTGGTAGAGCAGGGGACTGAAAATCCCCGTGTCGTTGGTTCGATTCCGACCGGAGGCACCATATGCGGATTTAGCTCATTTGGTAGAGCGCCACCTTGCCAAGGTGGAGGTGGCGGGTTCGAGCCC
>JAFTRA010000003.1 GCA_017462485.1 Clostridia bacterium
GAATAAAAACACCGAGGTGTTGTATTACGCAGCACCTCGGTTGTATTTTTTACAATTTTCAAGAAAATCAAGGTTGAAAACCACCGGTTTTCTTTATTTTTATGGTGTTTTTATTCTATCGCCGTTTCCTCGCTCGCCGTACTTTTGTACGGCTGTTGCTCGTTAGCCGACGATTTCTGCTCTAAATCAAGCGAGCACCAAATGCGCTTCGCACTAAGAATTCAGATTTTTTGACCCAAAAAGTCCCAAAAAACCTTGGTACATCTGAATTCTTAATGACTCAGCCTCATAACTCTTGTAACAGACCTCTGCTATTCATTTGTGTCCGATTGCACCTCAATTGCCAATATCGCTCCAAGGCGGAAGGCGTATTCGAAGATGGCTGCTTCGTGCTATCTATATGTTCAATTTAGTTTACTGTTGATTGCATCCTTGCAAAAGCAGAGAAAATATGTTAAAATATATGTGATATACATTATCTTGAAAACTTTGCAAAGAAAAAGGGAGCGATGATATGAAACGGGCTATTGGTTATATAACGTTACTTGCGGCTCTTTTAATGTCAATATTATTGAGCGGATGTCTGGATGAATACGGGCACGAGCATACGCTTTCACTATACCGCGATGAAAAGCATCACTGGCTTGGCTGCAAAGACCCTAAATGCGACTACGTTGAGGACTATTCACTCCACGATTACGAGTGGGAAATTTTGAGCGAGCCCGGGCATCTTACCGAAGGTAAGAGAAAGGGCAAGTGCAAGGTTTGCTCGAATAAAACGACAGAGGCTATTATGCGCGAGGGACACTCAATGACTCTTCACGAGAGGGTTGAGCCTACTTGCATCGATTACGGCTCGATTTTGTATTATGAATGTAATATTTGCGGTGATAAATTCAAGGATGAAAAAGGATATGAAGCTGTTTCTGACAGAGATATTCTATTAGGCAACACGGGGCACAGTTTTACGCTCGACGGCGTGCTTTTCACTATGCCCGACGCGGATAGCGCAGGATTTTTAAAAATCAACTGTACCAAATGCGGAAAAACGCACTCGGAGCTTGAAATTCCGCATTATTCCGACAATCCGTCCTTTTACGAAATCTCCGTTACACCCGCAACCTGCACGGATAAAGGCTCTAAAGCTTATGCTCTGAACTCTTATAAAATAAGGATTTTTTTAAGTGAGCTGATGCTTTCCGAGTCGCTCAAGGACTCTATATACAGCAATCTGTCAGCCTCCGGTGCGTTTGACACCGCATTTGAGATTGAAATCGACTGCACGCCTCACTGCTATGAAATTTCCTATATCACAGCACCGACGCTTGATGCCGAGGGCGAGATTAAGGTTAACTGCATCGACTGCAAGCAGGAGTTTTTACCCGTAATACAAGGTGGAAACTACACCCCTGCCCTGTGCGACGATAGCATATACACCCTCGAATATGACACCTCAAGCTGCGAGGCGGCAGGTGTTGTATCATACAGCGTTAACGAGTTTGCTTTAAGGCGGCTTATTATAGAAAATTACGGACTAAGCAACGTGTCCTACGTCTCTGTCGGTAATAAAACGTTTTCATTTGACGGACAGATTCTCGGTCATAAATACTCTGCAGAGATTTCTCACCCTACGACTGCCGAAGCAGGCTCCGTTTGCGTGCGTTGTGCTGAATGTGGAAAGGCGCTGACAGAAACAGCACTTGACGGCTTTGTAATCCCCGCAGCATCTAATGGCGAATATTTCACGTCGGTATTAACCGCAAGCTGCACAGAATCAGGTACGCTTACGTATTCCTATATTGCAGATAAGATTATAGACGGCTTTATCTCGACAACGGGTGTTACAAATAGCGAATATATAGCGCAAATACGCGCTTTGCTTACCGATATAGTTTACGAGGTTGATGCGCTTGGTCACGATTATTCGTCCGGCAAAGAGGTGCTTACAAAGCTACCGACAACAACCGAAGAGGGCATAATAATCTTCCCGTGTGACAGGACGGGCTGTGAGCATCACAGAGAGCTTGCCGACGGAGTGAGCAATCTTAAAATACCGTCTCTTTCCAGCCAAAGCGCGCATTATACGGTGAAAGGAAACACAGCCACCTGCTCGAGCGCAGGTATCATTTCTCTCGCTATTGCTGATGGCTGGTACGAGAGTCAGCTCGCACCTTATATGAGCGAAGAAGAAATTTTGATATACGTAGGCACAGACGAGGTGACACCCGTTCTTCAGAATTTTGAAATACCGGGCACAGTCTTATCTCACTCGCTGCGTTACGCCATAACTCACGATACTATGACAGTGAGCTGCGGCTACGCTGATTGTACCGCAGTGTCGGTGGTGATTACACTACCGCAAAAAACGAGCTCTCTATATACCAAAAACGAGATTGCAAGCACCTGCTGCGAGCAAGGCTCATGCACCTACACTCTTTCCTATGCGTCAGCATGCGAGATAGTTTCGGAATACAACGATAGCCTAAAAAACAGCTACCCGAATTCTCTTCCCGAAAACGTAGCTAAACGTCTAAACGAGAAATACAGCTACACGCTTCCCCTTGAGCTTAACAGCTCAAATCACCCCAAGGATATGATAGCGCTTGACTCCACGAAGGAAACTAAGTTTCCTGAATACAACTACACCTTAAACCAAACGTCAAGTGGTATTGTATATAAGGTCTGTAACGGCTGCGGCGCTCCGTTGTACGTGTATTTTTCGTACAAGGACGGCGTGTGGGTAAAACGTAATTTTGACGGCGGATTCTGCAGGCAGTATAATGTGGACGGTGTGATATACAACACACCCATAACGTATACATGGCACTACTCGGTTTACTACGTGGGCGCACCGTTTATAATTCACCCGACGGAAATAAACACGCTGACAACAACGTACCGCGACGTTATCCTGGCAGACTGCGAGGAATACAACGGCAAAGTTGCCACAGAGGTGCTTGTTTACATAGACGGTGTTCTGCAAACCGAATCGAGCAACAGGTTGTCTATTAATGATGGCGGTGTAAGAATATATTTCGGCGAGATTTACAAAGGCGACGTATATGTAAAAATAATTTATAAATAAACCAAAGCTTGCATATTAATCGCAAGCAAAAACAACATAAGGCTGTCGCATTTAGGCAGAACCAAATAAAAAACGGCAGAAGCATTGTCATAAAACAGTGTTTCTGTCGTTTCTTTATGCAAATTTAAAGAAATCAAGGTTAAAAACCTATGGTTTTCTCCGTTTTTTATTGAAGTTTTTTATTTTATAATCAAGCCAATTTGCATCGAGGAGCTTGCTCATCAGTGCAAATGCGAAGATTGCTCTGCGCGCATTGCAACAGAGTTGCAATACGGTACATCGTGCCAAGCGCAAAGAGTATCCTCGTTTCCTCGCTCAACGTACCTTTGTACGCATATCGCTCGTCAGTCAAGGATTTCTGCTCCAAATCCGTTCGCCCCGAGGGTCTGTTCTCATTGGCCGCAAGAGAATAAAACTATAATTCTGACTGTGTTTTTCGCATTTTTTCCTTGCTTTACTTGAATTCTTAATGAGACAGACCCATTATTTCTGCAAATTATTTGAGATTTAATTAAAAGTATATAATTACATTATTCTCTTGTGAAGGTTTTTATTTAAATCCTTAATGATAGAATCCCTTCGTTTTGCTTTTTTCTTAATTAATATTACGGATTAAGGTCAAGCTCCCAATTTCCGTCATTCTCATCGTAAGGATTTGTTGTAGTACCCGGTGAGGTTGTAATAACGTCTTTTAAAGCAACTTCTATTACTTCAATTTCCGGATTTTTATATTTTTTCATCTTTACTACCTCCTTACTTTGTTACTTCAGCTCTGTACGCCTCTGCACTCTCGCAATATTTTGCGAAGCGCTCAACGAGGGTGACAAGACCGGGGTTGTTCTGCGTTTTTGCGAATTCATAATAGGAATTGACGTGATAGCTTCCGGATAGAACTCCGTCTATATAGTAGGTGATAGTTCCGCACATTGCGTATGCGTAAGAATCAATATCTATATAGCTGCCGTTGCTGTCCGTTCCGGCGAGCGTATCGAGCTTCATATTACCAAGATAGAACTCATACGAAGCCGCCTCACCCGAAACGTAGAATCTCGTTGCGGGAGTTGCTCCGAGAACAAGGGTTACACTCTCAAGTCCCGTCTTGGGAGCCGTCGAGCTTCCGTTGAATGCGGGAGCGTTGCTTGCGTCATAATTCTCTCCAATAATAGCATCTATTTTTGCTATTGCTCCGGCATCTACCGTCTTAAAGTAGATGTACGCCGCTCTTACGTATGAAAGAACGTCCTTGACCAGCTGAATCTCGGTTTCGCTTTCGCTGTTATTTATTACCTTTTCGGCATACTTCGGAATGCTGAACGTGAACGTTCCCGTTGCCGTACCTGCCCCTACCGAAACGGTTGCGATAAGCTTGATTTCTTTTGCCGCCTCCGCTGCGGGAAGTGCTACTGTCATAAGATAATATTTCTTACCGTTTACAGTTGTAAGATTACTTGAAATTTCTTCGAGATTTGCATACTCTTCACCGTTAAATGTAAACTTAAGTAGTATTTCTGCAGGAATATAAACGTTCATTACGAGGTCTCTGTCGAGCGTTATACTCATTTTTGGAGTGAAGTCTATGCTTGCGGCTGCCTTCTGGCGCAATCTGTAAATTGCGTTCTCTGCCGTCTCGTCAACCTTGACGAGAACAAGCTCTGTTCCGTCAGCAGTCTTGAAGATTTTCGTGGTATCAAGACTTTCAGCAGCAGTCTTTGAAATAACGAGCTGCATATAGTTTTCACCCTCTGATTTGCCGAAGAGAACCGACGAGCCGTTATCCGCAACTGCCGTTAAGTTGAAGCTTGCGCTGCCCGTTATAATCTTGCAGCCCTCAACTGTGATATTTACTTTAGAGTTGGTTACGCAATATGCCTTTCCTGAAACAATACCTTTTGTGGTAGTATCGTTTGCGTTAAAGAGTGTAACTTTTTTGGTCGCATTTGAGATATCTACCGTGCAGGTATCTTTGATAATAAGGTTAAAGGTCATATCTCTTCCGGGTGTATTTTCGTTATAACCTTCGGGAGCATATCCTGAGTTGTCTTTAAAGTTGGTAAACAAGCTCGTAAGTGTCGCTCCTGATGCCAAAGAGATGTCTATTCTGTCAAGCGTCCAATTAAGCGCTTTGTGACATTCGCTTTTAGCGTAATTGTTGACACCCTCCATACCTACGTAGAATAAGCTATCATTAGAGAGAACTATGTCACCGTTTGTAACGTAATAAGTTGCAGTATGTCCAACGTCTTTACCTAAGCTACTAGCAGAATGGGTACCGCATTTAGAATATGCCTTAAATATTGCTCCAGTTGTTTGAGTGAACGTATGACCTCCAAGGTCGATTATCATTTCACCCTGCATCAAGCAGAGGTTTCCGGTAACCGTCGCAGAAGAGGTATAATCTCCGCGCATGTAAACAACCGCTTTTGTTCCCGGGTCTTGACAATAGATTCTTGCTCCAACTTTATCCGCCGCGACTGCATTAGCAAAGTCATCGTTTCCGTAAACGCAGGTATAAACGCCGTTTGCATATTTAAACACTACAAACTTGTAAGCCGCATAAGTCGGACTAATGTTTCCGTAAGGTGTATAGAGCTGCTCGTAAGTGTACGTATTAGAGGAAATTGTTACCGTTACGGCACTCTTATTTGTAAAGGCTACCGACGAGCCGTTGTCCTCGTTGACGTCTGCCCAAATGAAGCTTTCATCATTTGCCGTTACCTCGAGTCCATCGACCGTGATATTTACTCTGGCGTTAAGATTATCCTCAGCTCTGTTAGCGTCGTTTGCATCAAAGAGCGTCAGTTCTTTCTTTGCGCCTGTGATATCAAGCGTGCAATTATCCTTTACCGTAAGATTGAAGATAATATCCTTTGTGCTCGTAAGGTTTGTGCATGTTCTGAATGCGGTAAATACGTTAGTGATATATTCGTCTTTATCCTGAACAGAAATATCAACTCCGTCAAGAGTCCAATATACCTGCTTTGGATAGGGACCTGTATGATTATTATATCCCGAGCCCTCCGTTCCGATGTAGAACAAAGCGTTCGTAGTAAGAATTATATCACCGTTAATGATTTCGTAGTAACCCGGTAAATAGAATTCGCCGGGATTGCTTGTTGCGATGCCGTTATCATATTTAGCGTGCGCTCTGATAAGGGGCTCGCTGTTTTCCTGGGTAAGAACGTGACCGCCAAGGTCAATAATTATCGTACCTATATTGAAGCCGCAGTTACCGGAACCGTTTGCAGTACCACTTCCCGCATCCTTCGTCATATAAATCACGCACTTCTTACCGGCTACGGATTTAGTTGCGCTGCCGGCATCCGCAAGCGCATCGGCAAAAGCATTAAATCCCTTTCTAAAGGTATAAGTACCGTCTGCGTTAGCAACGTAGGTGAGGAATGCGTAGTCTTCATTACCCGAGGGTATATTTCCGTAAGGAGTATCCATACCGCCAAGCGTGTAGATTGCCTTGCCGTCTGCTTCCGACAGCTTTTTAAGTCCATATACGTAGTCATACTCACCTATAAAGGTAGCCGATGTATCCGGAGTAAAGGTGCTTGGAACGGTCAAGGTCATAAATTCCTCGCTGCTGTTCTTCGTATATACAACAGAGGATCCGTTGTCGGCAACCTTGTGCCACACGAACGAGGAATCAGCTTTAATTTCACACGCACCCACCGTTACGTTCACTATAGAGTTAGTTGCGTAAACGCTATTGCTTATCATTCCCGAAATACTGGTATCGCAAGCATCAAAGAGCACGAAGCCCGAGGGAGCGTTGGTTATATCTATAACGCAATTGTCATCAAAGGTTACGTTAAGACCCATCTTGGCGTTTCTGGTTACAATAATGCTATGGTCCTTATAGCTTCCCATAAGCGACGTGAATTTTGCGCCCTCTGCCAATGAAATGTTTACATTATTAAAAATAAAGTCGCCCGTCTTATAGCTTGTATCGGTCGTGTTAACCTCATACTGCTGACCCGCCTTGCCGCCTGAGGCTCCAATTTCATGGAAGAGTCCTGCTGTATTAAGAACTATGTTACCGTTCTCTACGATAACGGTGCTCTTATTCCAATTCTTATCTCTCGCTTTTGCGTGTCCCGAGAAGAGTCCTACGTTCTCCTTAGCCTGATAAAGAGTTTTACCGTTAAGATCGAAGAGAATAGTTCCCGTAATATACGAAATGTTAGTGAAATTATCATCAAAATTAGCGTCAGCTCTGAAATATATTACCGCTTTTGCTTCGTGATCGCTTCCTTGAGTATTAAGTCTTGCAGTTTCAAGAACGTCAAATATAGAATTGCTTCCGTCAATACAACTATACGTATCGGTTGACTTGTCGTAAAGGAATACAACCATAGTGCTTGTCGCATATTTACTATCTATCGTACCGTATTCCGTTTCGAGAGTCGTTTCGGTTATATCAATATTTCTGACAGCAGACCAAGCATCAGAAGAATAGAGATAATATACGCTTCCCTGCGTATCAAAGTATTTAAGTCCATCTGTGCCTGCTGCACCGGGTGCGCCGGAGCCGACCAGCCAAATTCTCTGCTGTCCGCTCTGCTTTACGTTTGCTATTTCGGAAGTGAGCGCCGCAACGTATGCATCAAGCGCTGACTCTTCAAGAGTTCCGCTCGTTACGTCCGCCGTCGAATAAGCTCCGCTTACGTAAAGCTCCTTTTCGCCAGCAGTTTTATCGGCAACTATTCCCGCAAGGCTTACGGATGAATTTGCAGATACGGAAGACAAGCTGTAACAGTTCTCTACAAGGTAAGGATGCTCGATAGAATCGTTACCTACGTCGGAAAGCGAGCCCAAGAAGCCTGCGATACCTCCAAGGTACATATTCTCTCCACTGACGTCAAGCTCTGCGTCGCTGTAAGAGTTCTTAATATAAAGAGTACCGCTTACGCCAAGCTTATTGCCTAAAGCATCAACCGTATTCATATTGGGAGATACGGCGCCGACAAGACCGCCTATATATCCGTTTTGTAAAGTATTGTTTTCTTTTAGCCCGATTTTTCCACTAAATCCACAGTATTCAACCGAGCTATTCAGACCCGCCGTGCCTACTATACCTCCGGCAAGAGTAAAATTCTCCGAAAGATATATTTCAGCAGCAGAGGTACAACTCTTTATCAGAGTCGCGTGAGCCATACCGCACACAGAGCCAACACGTCCCGCCATATACTCGTCATCAAATACGCTAGGCGCGGAATATTCGCCATCCGTCATAAGCGTTACTATTTTTACGCTATCCTTGATTTCGCAACCAAAGACAGTATTAAAGCCGTAAAATTCTGTATCGGTTACAGTTGGAGCTGCGGCACGACCTACTATACCGCCCGTAACACCTTTACCTATTATCTGTACGTCATCAAGAATGACGTTCTTTATTGTTGCTCCGTATATTACACCAAACAGACCGTATCCCTCCGACCAATTGAATCTGCGCTCGGAGTTAGCCGTGGTAATAGTTCCGTTAGTTATCTTAAAATCGCGGCCGTCGTAAACGCCGCCAAAGGCAGCCATATTTTTCGAGCTGACGTAGTACGTACCGATTGAGGTCATATCCTTTCCGCCGAGGTCGATATTTGCTGTCTGCTCGAAATACACACCTGTGAATGAAGCGCTTCCCTCTGTGATATTCTTGCTTATCCAGTAAAGGTTTTCAGCGTTAGCTATCTTGTAAGGATTAGCTTCCGTTCCCTCTCCCTCGGGCTTTGTAGCGGTAGCACCGTCCCAAACGGGAGTCACACGCTTCTCAGAGTCCGAATTCAAGTTTAAGGTGAACTGATTTATGGTTTTGAAATATCTATCCTTAGTAGCGGAATACCACTCGACAGCAAGCTTTTCCCCACTCTCGTCGAAGTAGAACATAGCTATCATACTGCAGCCGCCAAGCTGAGCGTCAAAGCCCTGAGGATTTATAAGCATCTCTGTGACGGTATTGCTCGTCTCACCGTCGTTGTAATTTTCAACTTGATTTACAATGATTCTATCGTGCGCTATATGACCCGAAAGAACCATTTTTATGTTGGAATGCTTTGAAACTATTGATTCCCAAAGCTCATCACCGTTGTAAGTCGAGTTAGGAGTCGGGTCACCCGGGTCAAGCGTAGTTCCGTCTCCGTTCATATACCCGTGAACGTTTATTATAACCTTGTGGTTAGGGTGAGCAGCGATTACCTTGTTAGCCCAGGTAACGACATCGTCCTTTATTATCCAGTCAAGGTTAACGAAAAGATACTGTACCTCATTTTCGCCTACCGTCAAGGTCTGGAAGGTGTTAGCGTAGGAGCTTGAATATCCTGTAACAAGGTCGGTAACGTCGTTAACATCATCGTACTGCCCGTCACCGTATCTTCCGCCACCATTCTCTTCTGTGAACTGCGATGTGAAGTTTTCAAGCCTTCCAAAATAGGTATTGAAGCCCTCGAGTCTTTGGTTTGTTGTCAAATCCGGATATACGTCGTGATTTCCACGAATAAGAGCGTAAGGAAGCTCACCGTCAAGCTGCTTTATCGCGTCGTAAACAATATCCCAATGAGTGTATGTACCGTTTGCATCGACAACATAATTTCCGCTAGAATCCTTTGAATATCTTCTTGAACGTCCGTTGTCGTTGGTTATATCACCGAGAGTTATCGCGAACTGTATGTTCTTGTCTGTTTTATTTTTAACTACCCACTCGTAAAGCCCAGGCAAATTGTTTGGATAGTAGTCGGTCGTTGTCTGGATATCGCCCATAACCGCAAAGGAATAAGCTGACGTAAAGCCGTAGGATGCTCTTATTGCTGCCATCTCAGCCTCGGTAAGCCAGGTCTTGCTGTAAATAAGGTCGTTTCCGTTTCCGCTCTCGTCCTTGATATCCTTGCCGATATCACTTGAGTCAATATCGTAGTAGCAAATAAGATTATCATTCACGGGAATGTTGTTCTCAAGCTTGAGCACGTCTTCAGCGGTCATTCCCATACCAAGCGAACAGTCACCGCTTATTTCAGAGGCGCTTCTTACGTCGGAATAAACGGTTACGTCACCGATACCGCCCTTGAAATAATTCGGATTCATATGCCCGTTATCACCGCCTAGCGCCATAGGCATCTCGAGTATGTCGGGAGTAATCTCGGGGTAATAATACTTTTCTTCTTTGAGCTCTCCGTTTACGTAACAGGAAACCACACCGTTATCACCGTCATAAACCAAAGCAAGATGCGACCATTCGTCAGTGGGAATAGCCGCGTTCTCAAACGTTATATCGTAAACGTTTGAGATTGAATCGCTCCACACTATTCTTGGAACAGCGCCGGTAAGTATCTCATAGTTTAAGTAAGCCATTCCGTAAGAGGATGAAGTCCAGAAGTTTCCGTAAAGAGTTCCTACCTTTTCGCTCGCCACGGACTCGGGAATATACACCCATGCCTCAAGCGTTACAGGCATAACCGATAAATCATCGGCCATCTGATAGCTGTCCGTTGCGTACGGTGAGTCTTTACCGTTGTAGATATCCTCTTCAACAGCGCCTCCAATGGTAAGTCCGCCGTGCTCATCATCAGCCGCCAAGGCGGGTATTACCAGGATAGCGACAAGCAAGCAAATCACAGCCGTAACAACGGTTATTACTTTCCATTTTTTCAAATGTTTTTTCATATGTATTTCTCTCCTTACGTGTTTATATCCATTTTGCTTTGTATTTTTTCGTATATAACAAGTATAAATCTCACAAATTGCAAATTCTTACGAGTTTGTGACATAGGTCTTTCATTTTGTGATAATATACAAAGTTCGCATCTGTCGGCTTGCCAGCAAGGGCGAACGACTATATTTCAAGGAATGTGCGAAAATCTCTGATTTTCGATGTGCTGCCGTAAGGCAACACTGTTAATTTCGCTTTGAGTGAAATTAACGGCACATGGATTATAATATACAAAGTTCGCATCTGTCAGCTTGCCAGCAAGGGCGAACGACTATATTTCAAAGAATGTGCGAAAATCTCTGATTTTCGATGTGCTGCCGCAAGGCAACACTGTTAATTTCGGTTTAGGCGAAATTAACGGCACGTGAATATAATGCAGTACGTTATAAAAAAATTCAGGTCGATTTATTCTAATTCATCAAGGAAATAAGGACGGGTCCAAGCCTTTTTGCCCGACTTGTCTCTGACCTCGAGTCTGAACCAGGGCGCACTGCGTCTGCACTGGTCCGGGTTACCGGCGTCGACAATAAAGTCGTTTATATCAAAGCTCACGTCTGTTAAGGGTGTATTTTCACTTCCGTTTTTGCTTCTCGCAAAGCGGATATCGGTAACGAGCTTCACAAAAACAACGTCGGACGCCTTAATATTCACCACACCGTCCTCTATGGAAATCTCTTTGATTTCGGGTCCGTTCGAGGAATAGCAATCCCCTCTCTCTAGAGCTGAAATAATACTGTCATAATCAAGCTTGTCAGCCTTTATCATAGTCCAGCCACCGTAGGCGCTTGCGTTAAGGTTATGCGCATCATCTGCCGCTACCGCCACAACACGCTGTCCCCTATTCACAAGGTCATCAAGCGGCTGCGTCGTGTCCTCATATCCACCGCGTGCCGAGCTGGTGTTGTAAACCTCAACGCCCCAAAGTCCACTGAGGTCTATATAATCCGAATAGTTATGTAAGGACCAGACGGGATGATTGTAGCAAACCAAAAAGCCGTCGTTATTTGCTCTTTGTATCAGGTCGTTTATGCCCTCTCTCGAATGAAATTTTCTATATTTGTTATTTATCGTAGTCTCGGAGACGTACGCCTTTGAATGCTCAAGGAAAATGGACTTTCCGGTGCAAACACAGCACTCGGTCTTATCGTTTGTCTTAGCATACAGATTAAGGTGGAAAGACTTATTGTATTTAAATCCGCCGGGCCAGTTATCATTTATAGCAAGCTCGGTTGCGTTTATCGCAAGGAAATCCTCATCGGTCATATCGTTATGCGGAACGAACACCTCGTGGTCGGTGTAAGCAAGCACCGAATAACCGTGGCTCTTGTATCCCTCTTTAGCTTCCTCGGGAGTAATTCCTCCGTCGGATATGTTAGTATGAACGTGCAAATTCGCTTTGTAAGAATTGCCGTCCTCTCTCAAAAGATATTTTCTCATAAAAACCTACCTCGGATTTCTACGCATTTTTGTGAGTAAATTATATAATTAGAGTTTTCCACGTTTGCAATTTGTGAAACTTTACCTACAATTAATTATAAGTCATATAGCGGATTTTGTCTTTACATTATTTTATCATTTAGCATTTGTTTTTTTGCATTATCTTACTAAAAGCAAAATATCCTCTTTAGCAAGATAAATAAAAAGGTTAGCTTAAATACAAACCGCGGATTGTTTTAGCTAACCTTCTTTATTACATTTTATCAGTTTTTAAAATCGGGGTACTCCCTCTCAATCAAACGCCAAACCAAAGTACTTTGGCAAAAAAAGCTTTTTTTCCCCTAAAGCAAGATACATTGCAAAAGGCTTCTCGTCACTCGGCGTTCTGAAGCGTCCATCAGCGCAGTCAAGCGAACGCAATATCATTGGCGCAATTGAAGCATCACCAAGAAGCTCTATACCGAAAAGCGTGTTACCCTCACGTCTTGCCGCAAGAATAAAGTCCTTTCCGCTGTAAAGGTCTGACTGAGCTTCGAGAAATCTGAGGTTCTCGTTCTCCTGAATAACGCTTCCCTCAGGCAAAAGACCAAGGCGAAGCTCGGCATACTCCGAGGCTTTTATTCTACGCAGCTCTACGTTTTTTTCAGATGGTAGAGAATAAAACTCATTAATACCGCCGAAAGCCCTGTATCCAAGCCTTTCATAAAAGGAGAAAAGCTCTTTATTTCCCGGAACAAGAATAGCGCCTATATATCCAAGCTCCAAAAGCCGCTTATGCGCATATTGCATAAGAGCGGTGCAAATTCCTCTCCCACGATATGCCTTTGCGGTCGCAACGGCATACAAATACGCAACACGCTCCCCACGGTACGAGCAATCAAACCAATAAAGCGCAGCGGTAATTTTATCACCCTCTGCTGCATAAAGACAGCGTTCGGGCGAAAACGCTTCAGCGAAAAAGACGTCAAGAAATGCCTCACCGTCAAAAAATGCCTCGCGCCACAGTGCGCGGAGTGAGGGTATATCCAACGAAGTGGGTGAATTAATAGTCATAACCTTCCTCCAAAAGACAAGCCCACCATTTCTTTACCATATGATGAGGATGATAGCTTAATTTAGCTTTTCTAAGCCCCTCAAGTCCCATATCTTCCTCACGGTCAAGGTAACGAACGCTTGGATATTTATCTCGTATATAACGGGCAAGCGCTTGATTTATTGCGGCATAGCTGCCTTGAACTTCGGATAACGCTTTTTCAAAATGCACGTCAAAGGTATCAAAAGACAGGCGGCTCGCGAAAGTAAATCCAAGCACCTCATCGCCCGAAATTAAAGCAAGCCCCTCCATACCGAGTCTCTTATAATCACGAAACGCCTTTTCAAGAGCTGCCCTTTCCATATGGTAATCAGCGTCGGGATTTTCTTTAAGACGAGAAGCGTACCAGTCGTTCGCGAACTCCCTCACCATTGAAATATTGCTTTCGCAAATCGGCTCCGCCTTGCAGCTTGGGAAGGCTTCTTTAAAACGGTTCAAATGGTTGCGCTTTGCCTGGTACCTCTTACCCACAAGGTCGGCAAGGTCGTTAATATCGTAAACGTAGTCAAACGAGCCCTCATCAGAGTGGAAGCGGAATTTTCCGGGATACATCTCTTCAATTTCTTCCCTAGCCTCCTCGGAAAGTCCTGTTATACGGCAAGAAATTCCTCTTGCTTTCGAGTCTGCGATAATAGAATCAATAACTGCTCTTTTGTCACCGACTCCTATCGGATAGGGGTAAACGCTGCGCCTGTTAAACTGCGAAAAGAGCGCTATATGATTATGCACGACGGCAAAGCTCTGCCGCCCCCATAAATAAAGATTCGCAAAGGAAAATTCGCACCCTCTTAAGCTCTCGGCCGCAAGGTAGCTTTCGTAAAGCTCCTTATCCTCTATGCTTATTGGAGCGAAATCTATCTTATTTATAAGCTTCGTTTCTGTCATAATTATGACCGTTCCTTTCCCGGATAGGCGCAAAAAATATAATATACGAAGTTCGCATCTGTCGGCTTGCCAGCAAGGGCGAACGACTATATTTCAAGGAATGTGCGAAAATCTTTGATTTTCGACGTGCTGCCGCAAGGCAACACTGTTAATTTCGGTTTTATCGAAATTAACGGCACATAGATTATAATATACGAAGTTCGCATCTGTCGGCTTGCCAGCAAGGGCGAACGACTATATTTCAAGGAATGTGCGAAAATCTCTGATTTTCTACGTGCTGCCGCAAGGCAACACTGTTAATTTCGGTTTTATCGAAATTAACGGCACATAGATTATAATATACTAAGTTCGCATCTGTCGGCTTGCCAGCAAGGGCGAACGACTATATTTCAAGGAATGTGCGAAAATCTCTGATTTTCGATGTGCTGCCGCAAGGCAACACTGTTAATTTCGGTTTTATCGAAATTAACGGCACATAGATTATAACATTTACACCTTATTTTGTCAACGGCATCAAATACCTATAAGAAATCTTCCCCAAAATGAAAGAAAAATATGAGCGAGGACACAATCGGCGTTCTCGCTCGTTTTCAAAATATATCAATTCATTTTTCGATGCCATTTGGCGCAAGGTCGAAAAGTCTGTTTTTATGCAAGAGAAGAACACCGCCAAGGAAAGCTCCCTGACCTACGACGTTCACACCCTCCGCAATCCAATTCATAGCGGCCTCGGCAAAATCCTTTGATGAAAGATATCCCATACAAAGAGAGCATACAAAGGATAGGGAGAAAAGAACGATAAGCGCGGGCTTTTTAGTTTTCACAGAGAGTATCGAAAGCACCGTGTCCATAATTCCGAGTCCGAGAACCATAATCCCGACGAAAACGAACGTTCCGCGAAATACGGGCGGAGCCACAGCAAGAAACGCATTTTCAGACTTGTTCTTCAAAAGCACACTGAGTATCCCTATACCGCCAAGCAAAAATCCTATTGACTGAACAGGGAAAAACATAGCGTTAAGTGCCTCAAAATCGCACACGCCCGAGGCGTAAAGAAGCTTATACGTCGCTTTGAGCGCTCCCGCTATCGTTATGTTTACAACACCTGAGGAAAAGCAAGCAAATCCCCATTTTGACATTTTGTCATATAAGTCCATCATCAGAATAAACGATGCTATGGCGAAGCAAATTACGGGAATATAATCAACCAACGCCATAGATACTGTAAAGTCTTTCATATTAATCTCCAAAGAGGCTCGTGTTCGACCTTAAATTAAGCGATTTCGCTTATCCTTTGAACAACGAGCCTCCGATAGTTTTATTATTTCTTGTTAAGGTGGTAAATAGGAAGAAGAGGAATTATAATAGGAGTCTTGTTTGCGTAGGTATTATACTCCTCATTTTCACCGTAGCGAGCCATCTGACGCTTTTCAAGACGCTGCGCGCCGTTGAACATTATGTAAACTATACATACGTACGCAAGAATAGCGGTTATCCACTGACCAAAGCCGCTATACGTGGTGATTCCACTCACGAAAACACCCGTCCAGAAGATAATTTCTCCAAGGTAGTTGGGGCAGCGAACTATTTTGTAAAGTCCCTGTGTCGCAACCATATCGGGACGAAGCTTCTTCTGCGCCGACTTCTGATTATCGGCAACGGCTTCAAGAACAAGCCCAAGGATAGAAACGACGAATCCAATGATAGGAAGAACTATATCCTCCGAGCCGTTTGAATAGCGGAAGAGCATAGGAGAAACCTGGGCCGTGTAAAGAACCGCAACGGTTACCCAGATAGTGAAGAGCACGAAGAAGGGCATCTTTTTGCCGTCACCCGAAACCTCTTTAAAGGTTTTTTTATAGGTTGCGCTTTTGATTTCACGAACGAGAAGGAAGCCCGAAAGACGAATTCCGTAAGCAAGGAAGAGCGCCGCCTCAATAAGAAGAATCCAAATAGGAGTGCTTCCCGGATTTACGAGAGCCATAATAAGCACCGCTATACCGCCGCCCGCAACCGCGAAGCCATATCCAATAGAAAGGAAATAAACGAATTTATAGAATCCTACAGCGCAAAGAGCCGCGCATACTATCGCAAGAATTCCAATTAAAGACCAGGGCATCATATCAGTTCTCCTCCTTAAAGCTTTCCTTTATGTAGTGCGCGAAGCTCATATCGCCGTAAACGGTATCTCCTACCATTTCCTCTGTCATAGTCCACTTGCCGAACTTGAGAACTCCGTCCTTGCCCGTCTTCTTCACCTTGTTTACAAAGGCGAGAACGTCAAAGAGGAATGCGGGAGCGCGCTTGATAACGACAGGCTTGCCTGCCGCCTCAAAACAGAGAGTTGCAAGCTCCTCGTAAGAATAGGTTTCCTTTCCACCTACGTTGTAGGTCTTGTTCTCATCGTTCATATGCAGAACTATAAACTCTGCAAAGTCTTCGGTAGAAATAACGTTTGCGTGAATAGGCTTCTTTCCGAGAAGAGTAACCTCTCCCTTGAGTATCATGGGCTTGAACACCTTAATAATATCGTAGAAATAGCCTGTCGGACGGTGAATAACGTAATTTATGCCGCTTTCTATAAGCTCCTTCTCAAACATAGCCTTTGCGTGAAGCATTGGAATGTGGGGCGCTTTATCTGCCTTTATAACCGAGATGAACGTGAAATTCTTAACGCCCGCAGCCTTTGCCTCGTTAAGAAGATTAAGATTACCCTTGTAGTCTATCTCGTAAGGAGTAACGGTTGCCGAGCCCTTGGTGAGTCCAACGGTCGTGATAACCGTATCGCAGCCCTCGCAAATTCCCTTAAGAGTTTCTGCGTCGGTAACGTCTATTTTCTTGAATTCGTATTTTTTTGAGATTCCAATATCACGCTCGCATATATCCGCAGCAACAACTTCGTGCCCGTCATTTATAAGCTTTTTAAGTATATCAGCGCCAAGATTTCCAAACGCGCCTGCAAGTAAAACCTTCATTTTGTAAACTCTCCTTTACTTTTTATTCTTTTCTTTCGACCTTTTGTCGTTAATTATCTGCATATGCTCGGGAGTGATGAGTTCAACTCCATTCTCTCTTGCCCAGGCAACGCAGCCCTTGAGAACGAGAGGAAGGAATACTCTTGGAACACCGAGCACCGTCATAAGCGCTTCGTCGGTAAACTTAATTTTATCGTCAACTCGATCTGCCGCATAACGAACCGATTCGATAGACGCCTTGCGCATTTGAAGAAGCTCCGCTCTCATTCTCGTCTTTCTATGGAACCAGAAGTTCTTACTGTCACGGTATCCGTAGTCAACGGGAAGTCCCGGGAAATCCTTTGCTCTAACGCCGTTTATTATCGCGTCACTGTACTTTTTCTTCATGAGAATTTTATCCACTTTAAGAATAAAGTGCGCTCCGAACTTACTCGTTATACCGTTAAAGTCGTGATACGGTCCCTCGTAGCCGTTAAGCTCGCCCGGCATATCCTTATCAGCTCCGTCAAGCTCTCTTACCCAGGTACATTCAATAACCTCAATAGCGTCACTCATTACCATAGGACGTACGTCCTCGGGATTTTCCTCCTCTATCATACTCTTTTCAAGCTTGAACTTGCACTTAGGCATCTTCTCGGAGGGCTTATCACCCGGCCAGGAAAGCTTTACCGCTTCCTTGAACATCTTAGGGTCGTCGCTTATAAAGTTAAGCGCGCACTTACCCGTACGAAGAATGTTCTGTGCGGTGTTCGAAGAGTTGCGGCAGCACAAAAGCATAGCGTAATAATCCTTACCCGCTACGTAATAGGGCTGCACTAACGAATAAGGACCAAGGTTGGTCGTTCCGTCCTCACAGAGAGTGCTGATGAGAACTGTTGGCATCGGGAAATAGAGCGACGTCTGATAGAAATTATCCACGATGCGAAGATTTTCAAAGCTGCTCATTTTTGATACTCCTTATATAATTTTATTTTATTATTTTTTCCAAAATCCAATATATTTCATCAAATTCGACGCCGTCATGCGTCCACGTTAAAATAGACTCTATTATAAATTCTGCGGCAAACGCAGAGTTTTCGGGGCAGCTTTTTTTGCATATTGGTAAAATAACCGCCGCAAGCTGACTCCTTAACTGACGGTGCCTCATAGTACCAACCGTGGCAAAAACCTTTGCGGCTTCGGGGTCGAGAAACAATGCGCTATGCTTCTTTGAAAACGAGGATATTACGTTATAAACCGATAGCAATAGCGCCTTCGGGTCATCAATCACAGATTCGCTTATCTCATCAAGGCAGCTCTTCCATTCCTCTGCCATAAACGTAGCGATAAGCATATCCTTTGATGAAAAATAATTATAAACCGTACCGACGGCAAGGCCGCATTCTCTGGCAACTGAGCGCATGGTGGTGTTAGCGTAGCCCCTTTCAGCTATCTGGCGTCTTGCCTCCGAAAGAAGCTGTTCTCTTACGTTTTCTATAATTTTAGGCATATCTATTCCTTTGTTTCTGTTTCATAAAAGTGAAATGCAAGAAGCAAGCGCTTTTATGAACTTGTTCATTTAATATTATATACCTTTGTTAAAAGTTTGTCAATAGGTTAATCCAATATATTTTCGGCGGGGGGCGCTCAAATAAAAACCCATAAAATTAAATCTTCTAAAACGAAACCCGGGACTGCGCACCGCAAGTCTCAAATGCAAAAAGCGAAAGACACGGAATTCTCCGCTCTTTCGCTCTATTTTTATATAATATGCTTATAATTGTAATTATTAGTTTGCATTTTCGGGCGTTTTCGTTTGCAACTCATCGTGTTCAATCACGAGAGCGGACTCCGACGTTATGTCTTCAGCAGCTCTTGTTGGAAGTAATATTTTGTTGATTTTCGGGCAATATTTATAGCTTATCTCCGAGATGATATAAAGCAACACGGCACCAAGAGTACAAACGAGAAGATCAACGACAGTATCAATCGACCCTAAATCGAGATATCCCTCTATCTCATAAATCTGACCGTCACCGTAGTAGATAAGAGTTTTCTCTATATCCTCAATTATTACGGGCGTATTATGTCCCCCCGAGAGAACGTACGAGCAAATTCTGTCAACGAACGTGTCCTCAAAATTATCACCGCTCATAAATACGTTGCCCGCATATTCGAACAGCTCCCAGCCGACAGCAACCGCAAGACTGAAGAAAAGTCCGAAAAGCAAGCAACCTCTAAAGCTCCTCTTATCACTTGCCTTACCGAAAAATTTCTCGGCAACACCATATCCGAGGCAAGCGAACAGCACACCCGAAAGGCAGTGCAGAATATCGTCAAAGAACGGTATAAGCATATAGAAATCGAAGCACGCTCCGAGTATTCCGCCAAATGCTAACGTGAGTGACGCGGCAACAAAAAGCGTTCCGAATCTGATATTCACCATATGCTCAACCCAATATATGAAGAATACAAAGCCTATAAAAACAAACGAAACGATCAAATTTCTCAAGGAAAAATCTATCATCCAATATATCCCCGAAAGTACGCAAAGAAGTGAAAAAACCGCCATAACAACCGAGGTTGCTCTGTCATTTAAAATCCTCTCCTTGACGTGATTTCCATATCTTTTAAACATATCCAGCTCCTGTCTGTAATTAATACTGTATAATATATTAAGTCCTATAAATATATTATACCGCGCGTTTGTTTTTGAATCTATTATATTTTGTTTCTGAAGTGTTATTATAATACTGTATAGCTTTGCGATAAACACGTCATACAATTATTCCAAACCGCAAAGTAACTCCGATTATATCACTTTATTGAACAGCTGTCAATATTAATTTAAGCTTTTATAAAAAGTTTTTGTCAAAATAAAAAAGCCGACTCGAATTTTTTCAAATCGGCATTTATATACTGTGTTTTGTTAATTATTTAGTTCCAAAAGCTTCTTTCATACGGTGAAGAGCCTCTAGAATATCTTCGTATTTCGATGCGTAGCAAATACGTATAAAGCCCTCTCCGTCGGGTCCGAAAGCGCTGCCGGGAGCGGTTACTACGTGCGTTCTTTCGAGTATGTATTCCGCTGCCTCGTCAGACGTCATACCAAATGCGGTAATATTCGGGAAAACGTAAAACGCACCTTTTGGCATAAGACAAGAGAAGCCCTTTATACCGTTAAGCCCCTCAACTATTGTACGACGGTTTCGGTCATAATATTCAACCATGTGGCGAACGTCAGCATCGCCCTCATAAACAGCTTTTACAGCTGCCATCTGCATAGGCTCGGGAATGCTCGCTATCATATTTTCGTGTAGCTTCGTAAGATTTGATATAATGGTTTCGTTGGCGCATATATATCCAACTCTGAAGCCTGTCATAGCAAAGGTTTTTGAGAAGCTGTTTATCGTAAGAACGTAATCATCAAGTCCCTCTATTGAGGCTAGGCTCTTTTGCTCGAAGCCGTCGTAAACAAGTCTCTCATACGGCTCGTCGGAAATGATGAAAAGCTTGTATTTTTTAACAAGCTCCGCAATTTTCTTAAGGTCCTCAAAATCGAGAACACCGCCCGTAGGATTAGAAGGAGAATTTATTATTATAAGCTTTGTCTTATCGGTAATAAGCGGCTCGATAACGTCAGCGGTCATTTTAAATTCATTGCTCTCATCAACCTTTGCGTAAACGACCTTTCCGTTTACCATATCAATCTGCCCTTTGTAGTCAGGCCAGTTTGGGCCTTGAATAATTACCTCGTCACCCGGATTAACCAGAGTAACCATAGCCAGCATAAGAGCCTGCGTTGCTCCTGCCGTTACGATAAGATTTTTATCCGGATCGCACTTAATGCCGTTCTCCTTCAGAAGCTTATAGCTTATAGCGTCACGAAGCTCCTTAATTCCTGCATTAGGCGTATATTTGGTCTTGCCTGCTTTAAGCCCACACACCGCTGCATCGACTATGTAATCCGGCGTTGCGAATCCAGGCTCCCCGAGTGTCAGGTTTATCGTATCGGAATACTTTTTCGCAAGCTCAAACATTCGACGTACCCCTGACGCAAGCGCATTGTTTGCCGCATAGCTTAAAACGTTTCTGTTCTTCATAGCTTACTCCGTATCTGGCAAAATTGCCGTAGTGAATTTATGCTCCATAAGCGACAGCATAGTAAGACTTTTTATAACTCCCTTTTGCTTCTTTAAGTGCAAAAGCTTATCTTCAAGCGTTTCCACTGTCGGCGCACAGATTTTTATTACGTAATCGTACTCTCCGGTGACTGCATAGCACTCGAGTATATCAACGTCACTCTTTATATGCCTAAGCAACGCCTCGACTCCATCACCGTACTGCATAACAAGAAAAATAAACGCAACGACGGGCTTCCCTACTGCTTTTGCGTTGGTTGTTACGGTAAAAGAGCTTATAGTCTTGTTCTCTTTCATCTTGGCTATACGCTTATTCACCGCGGGAACCGACAAATTTACCGCCTTACCTATCTCTGTAGCGTTAGCGCCCGAGTTTTCAGCGAGAATTCTTAATATTTTTTTATCAATTATATCCATACCGTACCACCAAAAATTTATTAAGTAAAGTATATACCACGATTAAAATAATTACAACCTTTTTATAAAAATACGAGCAGTCTTTAATTTTAAACTCAAAATAATTTATTTTTGCTCCCCCTGTCGCAAAGAAAAAAAGACAGAGCTGAAAAACAACCCCATCTTTTTTGAAAATATAATTACATTCCCAAAAGATATTCAGGCGATACGTTTAAAATCTTGCACAGCGCCAAAAGCTCGTAGTCTGCCACAAATCGAGTGCCTATCTCTATTCTGCTCACGCTATCTCTTTCTATAACTACGCCCTCTATCTGCAATTTTGCAGCAAGGTTTTCTTGAGATAGCTTAAGCTTACGCCTTGCTTCCCTTACTCTAGAGCCACAAATATTCTTACTTCCGTTAAAATCGTAAATCTTCATAACTTCTCCGTTTTCACGAAACTTGGGCGAGCCCTGTCTTTCCACTTTTCTGTTTGCAACAAAAAAGCGGTTTCAAAAGAAACCGCTGGTGGAAAGTACAGGGCTCGAACCTGTGACCCTCTGCTTGTAAGGCAGATGCTCTCCCAACTGAGCTAACCTTCCGTAAAGTACTTTGATATTATATCAAATGATTTTTGATTTGTCAATAGTTTTCAAAATCTTTTTTTGAGGAAAATAAAAAATATTATCGAAAAGGTATTGACAAACGATTTTTTTTGTGCTAGAATATAGTCCGTTCGAATGAAATAGCGGAATTGTGTAACGGTAGCACAGCAGACTCTGACTCTGTATGTTGGGGTTCGAATCCCTATTCCGCTGCCAATTGATGAAAATGCAAATTTTCATCTCCCACCTTTATCACTCCTCGCTAATCGGCGGGGAGTGAAAATTTAAAAGAGTTTTGGCTTGGTAGCTCAGTTGGTTAGAGCGCTAGCCTGTCACGCTAGAGGTCGTGGGTTCGAGCCCCATCCGAGTCGCCATCTTTTAATTATTTTCAATTTAATACCTGCGGATTTAGCTCATTTGGTAGAGCGCCACCTTGCCAAGGTGGAGGTGGCGGGTTCGAGCCCCGTAATCCGCTCCATAGAAAAAGCACCCTCAAAGCAGGGTGCTTTTTCTATGGACGTTTTGGGGCTTCGCAAGGCTCAAAGAGCCGAGCGATAGAGCCCCCAAGTTCGCCCTGCAAACTTAGTAGAATAGCGGCTATGCCCGCTATTCCTGTAATCCGCTCTTGCACCCTCAAAGCAGGGTGCTTTTTCTATGGACGTTTTGGGGCTTCGCAAGGCTCAAAGAGCCGAGCGATAGAGCCCCCAAGTTCGCTCTGCGAACTTAGTAGAATAGCGGCTATGTCCGCTATTCCTGTAATCCGCTCAAACTATCCTTTACTCCGTGAATGGAGTATTAATCAGACCAGCTTATGATGGTCTGCTTTTTCTTATATTTGATTCCTATTTCATTTTGTTTTGCTCGGTGGCAAAATATTCTTTCGGCGTGAGTCCGAACTCCTCGTGAAAGGCGCGGTAAAAGCTTCGCATAGAGCCGAAGCCACTCTCCATTGCGCATTCGATAACGCTCTTATTCTCCGAACGAAGCAGAAGAATTGCTTCCCTTAACCTAATCATAGTGAGATATTTCACAAAGGAAATTCCAAAGGTTTCCCTAAAGCTGCGCGAAAGATAGCTTGCGTTGTATCCAAACTCCCCCGCAACTGCTGACAGAGTTAAATCCTCTCTGAAATGCTCGCTTATGTATATAAGGATTTCGGGAGAAAAAAGATGCGATTGCTCGGAATTCTGCTCCGATTTCGTCATTCTGTCAAGTATAGCGCCGAGTATTAAGTAAATCAATCCTCGACGGGTAACCTCGTTACCGCCGGCTATCAGAGATTGCATAGCATCGGAAACGGTTTTGACTGTTTCGGGGTGATTGATAAACGGAGACTCGAAGTGCCTTGCTGTAAGCATAGGCAAAATTTCACCTAAGTAGTCCGTCGGAATAATGAGATACATCGCCTCGGCAGACTCGGATATCATTCGGTATCCGTGCGCATCGTAGCTTAGCGCAACCGCAAATTCGTCGGCTCCAAGAACCTTTCTCTTATCGTTTATTATAATTTCGACCTTTCCCGACCGAATAAAATATATTTCAATCTGCGAATGAAAATGAATATACGTGCCGGGAGAATGGGATATTCCGTATATAAGCTCATTCTGAATTTCACGCTTTAAATTAAAATTTGCTTGCATTTCAACACCTTCGTAAAAAAACGACACTATTTATACTGTTTT
The DNA here is from genome assembly GCA_017462485.1 of Clostridia bacterium. Classification (GTDB taxonomy): domain Bacteria; phylum Bacillota; class Clostridia; order Oscillospirales; family CAG-272; genus UBA1740. Next base: position 23,982 of record JAFTRA010000003.1, read on the forward strand.
TGGCAAGAATTTGACAGATTTTATGTTATAATGATATTATAGATAAGATAAAATGTCAAGTATATTTTTAATTATTTTTATGGAGGATTTAAAAATGGCGAGAAAATGGTGGAAAGAAGCCGTTGTTTATGAAATTTACTGCAAGAGCTTTTGCGACTCCAACGGTGACGGTATAGGTGATTTGCGCGGCGTTATGTCAAAGCTTCACGTTCTCGCTGACCTTGGCGTCAACTGCATATGGTTTACCCCTATATACGCCTCTCCGCAGATAGACAATGGTTACGACGTTTCCGATTACAGAAGCATTGACCCCGCCTATGGCACGATTGACGATTTTAAAGAGCTTCTCGATATGGCTCACGGAATGGGCATACGAGTTATTATGGATATGGTTTTAAATCATTCGTCAGACGAGCACGAATGGTTCAAGGAATCGAGAAAATCAAAGGATAACCCCTACCGAAACTACTACATATGGCAGCCGCCAAAGCCCGACGGCTCCGAGCCTAACAACTGGGGCAGTTATTTCCGTGAGGGAAACGGCTCGGCTTGGGAATTCGACGAGACGACGGGTGAATACTACTTGCATCAGTATTCAATTAAAATGCCCGATCTCAACTGGGAATACGAGCCGCTGCGAAAAGAAATATACGATATGCTGAATTGGTGGATAGACCTCGGCGTTGACGGATTCAGACTCGACGTTTTTACAAGATTAAAAAAGCCCGCAGGCTTCCCCGACACCAACAAAACACCCGACCCCGTGCTTGACAGAAACGGCTTTATTGCCGACGGCTCAATGTGTACGAACGTCGAGGGCATACACGAAATAATTCACGAGTTATACAATGAGGTCTTCGGTCCCCGCGACTGCATGACGGTCGGAGAAGGTGCAGGTGTTACTCACGAAAACGCACTCGGTTACGTTTCCCGAGGCCGCGAAGAGCTTGATATGGTTTATCACTTCCAGCTCTCTCACAGAAGAAAATACTCCATATCCGCCGACCATTTCAGAACGGTGCAGAAAAACTGGTCAGAGGTTATTGAGCGCGGTGGCTGGAGCGTGCAATACCTCTCGAATCACGACTCCGCAAGGCAAGTATCCTGCTACGGCTGCGACAGTGAGGAGCACAGAGCAAGCTCCGCAAAGCTTCTTGCGACTCTTATCCATACCACACCGGGTACGCCATTCATTTATCAAGGTGAGGAAATCGGTATGGTAAACGTAAAATACGATACTATCGAGGATTACAATTGCTGCTACACGCTCGGCGACTACAATTCCATGATAGCCTCTGGAGTATCCCCAAAGGAAGCGATAGATACGCTTGCTCCGAGAAGCCGTGACAATGCGCGCACTCCTTATCAGTGGAATTCCGAAGAGAACGCAGGATTTACCACGGGTAAGCCCTGGATAAAGGTAAACCCGAAATATACCGAGATCAACCTCGAAAAAGACCTCGCCACAAACGACTCAATATTCGCCTTTTACCGCGAGCTTACGAAAATGCGCCGTGAAAATCCCGCAATTATTGACGGTAAGTTAGAGTTTCTCTGCGAAGAAAGTCCCGACGTAATTGCATATCTTCGTGAGTGCGAGGAGCAAACGCTGCTCATTATTGCCAACTATTCGAAAAATACGGTGAAATTTAATTCTCCCGAAAAGGTAGCCCTCGGTAAATGGCAAAGAATACTTACCAATAAAAACAATACACTTCCCTCTCTTGAGAAAACGAGATCTCTTCTTCCCTTTGAAGTGGAGATTTACGAGCTTAAAAAATAAAAGCATGGAGGACGTGTTAAATTATGTCGATTTTTCAAAGAGCTAAAGCAATACCCAAAGAGGAATTGCTTTTCTCAAGAAAAGCTTTTATAAAGCTTATGATTCCGCTCATCATTCAGCAGGTGCTGAACGTCACCGTCGGAACGGTTGACTCCATGATGGTTTCTTATGCGGGTGAGGCTGCGGTTTCGGGCGTTTCGCTCGTCAACTCGCTCGACACTCTGCTTATAATATTCTTTACCGCTCTCGTTACCGGCGGCTCGGTCGTAATTACGCATACGCTTGGCAGAGGTGACGCAGAAGGCATTAAGGAATCCGCAAAGCAGCTCTTATACATAGCAACGGCAGGCTCAACGCTCTTGACCGTGACTATCCTTATATTCAGAGGTCCGCTCCTTTATCTTCTTTTCGGAGAGGTTGAGGACGACGTTATGGCAAGCGCCTCTATTTACTTCTTTTTCGTTGCCCTATCCTTCCCTCTTTTAGCAATCACCTCGAGCGTTGACGCTATGCTTCGCGCCTCGGGAAACACGTTAACCTCGCTTCTTGTTTCTCTCGCTATCAATATCATAAACGTATGCGGAAACGCAGTGCTGATAATGGGATTTAATATGGGTGCCGCAGGTGCCGCAATATCAACTACGTTTTCACGTCTTGTCGGAACGGTAATTTTGCTCATTATCGCGCATAACAAAAAAAGTCCCGTTCACGTAGAAAAGCTTCTTCACTATAAACCCGATTTCAAGATAATAAAGAAAATTCTCTACATAGGCGTTCCAAACGGAATTGAAAGCTCAATGTTCCAGTTCGGAAGACTCCTCACACAAACTCTTATTTCCACTATGGGAACTGCCGTAATAGCTGCAAACGCCGTTGCTCTTACCGTATGCAACTTCCAATATATAATAGGTACGGCTTGCTCGTCGGCAATGGTAACCACCGTAGGACGCTGTATAGGCGCGGGGAAAGAGGACCAGGCGAAATACTACTCGCGCTCAATTCTCGCATTTAACTACGTTATGCTGTGGTCGATTATCCTCGTTACTATGGCTGTTTTGAGCCCCATCGTTTCGGTTTATAACCTTTCGGGATTCTCCTCGGAGCTTGCGAAGGAGCTTGTTATTTACCATTCAATTTGTGCCGCTCTTATATGGCCTATCGGCTTTATGCTTCCCTCTTCGTTCAGAGCGGCGGGAGACGTGCGCTTCTCGCTCGTTATTTCTATGATTTCAATGTGGACTCTCCGTGTTGCCGGAGCTTACGTTCTGGCGCTTGACGTTGTATCCGTGCTCGGACTTTTCTCGTTCCCCGGCTTGGGAATGGGCATTATGGGAGTCTGGATAGCTATGACTGTTGACTGGGTGTTCCGCGCGGCATTCTTCCTATTCAGATACCTCAGCGGAGGCTGGCTCCGCGCCAATAGAATATAGCTCAAGAAACAACCGTGAGCGATAACATCAATACCATTCACCTATGCAACAAATACAGAAGAGAAAAAACACCGATGCAGGCAAAATCAGCGCAGATAAGCAAATAAAGCTTTACATAATTAGCCCTATACAGAGTGAAAGCAATATAAAATGACTCCTTACAGGCTAAAAAATACAACCCTTACCGAGAAAGAAATAAAAACGAGGAATTTCATAGATTCCTCGTTTTTTTATGGAAAAATTTAAATTATTTGATCTTTTTTCGATATTCGCTCGGAGACGTAGAAAACGTGTTGTTGAAAATTCTGTTAAAGCCCGATATTTCACTGTAACCAACCTCAAGTGCTATTTGGGCTACGGTCATTTCGGTATTTTGCAAAAGATACTCCGCCCAAGACATTCTGGTTTTATTTATGTAATTTTTGGGAGAAAGACCTGTGTGCTTTACAAAAAGCCGTCTGAGCGTAGAAACACTGATTTTGCATAAATCCGCAAGCGATTCCTCTTTAAGCATATCCGAGTTTGAAAGATGCGCATTTATCATATCTACCGCAGGAAGTATCCTTCTGTATTTATCCCTTTTCGGATCTACCGACTTGCTTAAAATACCGTTAGTCCTCATATACCTGGCACACGATATAATAAATCTTCCTATGGAAAAAGCAAGTGATATGTCTGTAAATTCATCGTTCGTATCTCCCTGCATGATAATTTCCTTTACAAAAGCAGTAAGCTCCGGATTTTCCATGGGCGAGAAAACTCCGCTGAAGGGTATATCTATATTCGCAGCCGATATGGCCTTATCCGGATCTAACATTCCCGCAAGCTGCATAAGCCTCACGGGATCGAAAAATACCTGCTTCCATCTCGCCGGTGCGCTGCTGTACGATCGAGCATAATGGGGAACGTAACGGCAGATAAAGACTATATCTCCTTTCTCGAAGTTATAAAGCCTATCATCGATCTGCATATTTCCTCTGCCCTCAATGCACACGCCAAGCTCATACATATCATGGTAATGAAGAAAAGTAATCGGTTTTTGTGGGGTATAAGGCTTCGCGTCGGACACCCAATACGGCTCTTCGTGCGACTCTCTTATATTTCTATACCGAATAGGAAGACGCTTCTTTTGAATTGTGTATTCCATAATATCACCTCACCTACTGGTAATTATATACCTACCTTTCCGAAAAATCAAGACTTTTTGAGCGAATTGTCCAAATTGTGACCGATTTTCAGTTGATTTAATTACCGCCGTACGATAGTATTTAGATATAGAAAAATATTATTTTTATTTTAAACAAAATATATTACACAAAGGAGAAAACGTATGAAAAAGAAGCTAACGAAAATATCTCTCTTGCTCATCGCTGTTTTGTTGATCGTGTTATCAGCTACCGCAGTGCTGGTTTCCGCAGAGGATTCCATTGAGCTCAAGGGCGATATGGAAGCCATCACTGCAGCGTTTGACGAAAAATATCTTGTTCAAAGCACCGTAAGGGGCGAGGACAAGTACGTCGGCGACTATCAGTACACTATGTACTATGACAAAGAGAAGGGACCGATAACAGTAGATTATAACGGTACACCGATAATAATTTACACGGTCAACCATCCGAAAATCGAAAGAGTTGGAACAGACGAGGACGTTGAAATCATTCAGTCGATGCTGAATAACGGCTACGTCGTCGTTGTTCTCGACTATCTGGAGAGCGATAAAGCGGTAAGCCCCGCAATAGATTACTCCACTCAGCTTTTCAGAGCTAACCTTGTTTACGGTTGGGGTGAGATTTTCACGAATAAAACGCTTTTCCCTGAAGGAAATTATCGCGAAAACTTCCTGGTTCCCTCGGGATGCAACGTTCTTCTTAATCAGGTGTTCTGGGAAACCGACAAGCACTCGGTTAACGGAACGTTTAACAAGATAGTTGAAAACTGGAACTCGGACTTCCGCGCGACCAAAGGTAATAACCTCGTCAGATGGATGCACACCGATGGCACGAGAAAAGCCGTGCAAAACGATTTTGACGGAAACGAACCTCTTTGGTACAACGCAAACGGTAAGGTTGACGCAAACGGCGAATATACTTACATAAAGTTCACCAAAGCCGAGGTTGTAACCGATTGCATAAATCCCGACGGCACTCCGCTCAATATGGATCTTCATATGCATATCGTTTATCATACGAATCCGGAAAATCCCGTTCCTGTTATGGCTCTCGCCAACTCATCCGGATATCTTACCACGTGCATGACGAATGAGGATGATCTCCGTCCTCACAGTAACGGATTCCTCTACGCCGGATACTCAACAGCGGTATACGATCATCTTTGGGAGCCTATGGGCGAGAACACGTCCTGGGGTTATTACGACGGAGCGAAGGGCGTAAGCAAGGACCATATGAATTACTCGCTTAATATCTATAACGACAAACTCGTTAATACCGCCGCTATGCGTTTTCTCCGTTATACCTCGCTTTCGGGAGGCGATACCTATAATTTCAATACAGAAAAAATAGGTGTTTACGGAAATTCCAAGGGCGGTTGGTTTAACTTCCTTGGCGAAGCGATAATCCAGACACCTCTCGTTAAAAACACAGACGCATACACAAGTATAGATGAGCTTGAGGATGCGATATCCTTTGAGCTTGAGAAGCTTCCCGCCGACCGTATGTATGACGGTCATCACGGAGAAACACGTTACAGCGTAGGCGCAGAAGCTGTAAGCGGTGACGGAGTTACCTTTGCAGCAGGAGAAAAGCAGCCTTGGCTTACGTATAATGGCAAGGAAATAATCTCGGGATGCCAGGTAACGATACCCGAAAACGGTGGCTCAGAGGAAGATATAACCGAGGGCCATATGCCTATATTCGTAACGAGCAATCTCGCAGACTATCTGGACGCTCATTACGGAGTTACCCTCAGAATATACAACGTATGCCGCGAGTTAAATCTACCTCTTCTTCATTTTGAGCTTCCTATAGGACATACGCTCCCAAGCGGTCAGGATATTAATCATAACGTTGATTCCTACGACGCTTTGATGAAATTTGTAAACTATTATTTGAAAAACGCGCCCATTAACGTTGCTTACGTCACCCCGATGAACAATGCGGGAAAAGTAAGAGTGACGGACAAAATAACCGTAGCCTTTACAGGCCAGGCAGAGCTTGAGGACGTTCAGAAAATAACCGTTACGGCAGGTGAAGATACAGTTTCCGGAAGCTGGGAGAAGTCGTTCGGCGGAGTCGTATGGACGTTCACTCCCGACGCGCTCTCCGGTAATACCAAATACACATTGACCGTACCGGCAGGCTTCTCGGGAACCAATAATCAACCTACTAAAACCGTTTATGAAGCCTCGTTTATCACCGAATTCGACGTTGCCGCAGAACCTACTTCCGTATCCGAAAACGTTTACACGTTCACTGCTCCGTCGTTCACCTCCGGTAACAGCTTTGTATTCCGCTTCAACGTTACTAACGATGCGGCGAACGTTGCCGAGCTTTATGAAAACGATGCGAACGGAGATCTGCTCGGAAGCGTTAACCTTCGCGGTGCTGGAAGCTATGAAATTGATATAACCGATTACGTTGCGGCTAACTCCGGAAAGGACATAACTCTCCTTCTTAAAGGAAAGAACTCGGCAGGTAGTGTTCCGCTTGATAATGACACGCTTACCGGTGAGACGCTCAGCGAAGATATATCGGTAAACACAACCAACTCAACAGTAATTACGGCATCCTCGATAAACGGTGTTACAGCGCTTGAAGCTAAGGTCACTAAGCCATATAATTATAACTACTCGAAATACTACAACAATCCTACGAGGATACTCAAATACAACAACGTTACACAAAACTTGTTCTCCAAGGACGACCTCGGTAGGCTCTATACCTTCTCAATAGACGTATACGACACTGTTGACAGAGTATTCCAGATAAGACTCCGTAATATGACGGATGAGACAAATCACGAAACTATAGACTACGACTGGGTATTCCGCACGTATAAGACAACCGCAAATCAGTGGTCTACTTATACGTTCACCTACAGAGTTTACGAATCCGATTACGGTATTATTTCTCAAAACAAGAACCAGTACCTTGAACTTTTCGTAGCCCCCGACGGTGATTTGGCTTCCTCCATCTATTTCAAAAATCTCGTGATTTCCGAAGTTATCACCGACATAGACGTTTCTGGAGCTGCAATAGCGGAGAAGCAGACCCTCGGTGGAGCTTATACTCCCGCTGTATCAGCTTCCCCCTTTGCTATCTACAACGGCGAGACTCTCATAGATGAATATGACAGCTTTACGGCGGCTCTTGCGGCTTACACCTCTGGCTACTCATTAAAGCTTCAATCGGATTACACGTTTACCGACTCTGACGTAAGCGACCAGCTTAAGAGCTTCACAGAGTTTAATTTTGACCTCGGCTCGTACACTCTTACGTTAGATAACACTAAAAATTCTCCTCTTTGGATTAAAGCAACGAACAAAAACAAGCTGCAACTCAATCTCTCGGGCGGCGTTATTCTCGTTGGAGATACACCTATCATTTCATATGAGTCTTCCATCTCGGCAGGCTCGGGCAAGAGCGTAGAATTAAATCTTGACGGTGTTAAGATAGGTCTTGCCGATAATTCGGGCGCTATCAACATTCTTTCGGGCGTGACGCTTCCCGCAGGACTCAAGCTTGACGCGCACGTATCTCTCACAAACTGCGAGCTTGACCTTCCCGACGACAGAAGGGCGCGCGACGCCGCAACTATTCTTCCTACCTCTTCCACGGCGGGACTTGATTTAAGCTACACGGTTAAGGGCGGAAGCATATATCTCACCTCGGAGAGATGGATAAGCATTCTTAATAACGTTTCCGACGCCGAGTTCCTTGCGGACACGAACGGAAATTACACAAAGCTTCTTCTTCCCTCCTCTTACACCTACGAATTGAAGTGCTCCTGCTTCACCGACAGGGGCTACGCATCCTACTCCAAACAGAGCGAGGAGAGCAATATTACCACCTACAACCTCACCATTCCCGAAAACTCAACCAAATACGGCATTATACCCGAAAGCATTGCAAGCGATTCAAGCTACGTCTTCATTCTCTTCAAGGACGGAAGCTACGTTTCGGCTCATAAGAACCTTAAGTCCGTTACTCAAGCTGCGGAAAAGCTTATGGCGAGCGCCGGCGAGGATGAGGTTGCAGAAATACTGTTGACGCAAAATCACAAGGCAACCAATTCGGGCGCAAGCGACGTAGCTTACGGAACCGCGCGCGGAACTATCGTATTTGACCTTGACGGACACACACTCACCAGAGGCGGTAACGCTTTGGCAGCAGGAGAAATAAATTCCTCAACTACAACCTATTATAAAACCTCTATCGTTTTCAAAAACGGAAGAATTGAAACCGCAAAGGGTCTTATGTTCGTTACACACTACCGTTTCTCGACAAGTGGCGTAAAGACCTACGATTTCACCTTTGATAACGTCACCTTTGGTTATGCGGAGGGCGCTACGTCTCTTAACAACGCATTCTGGAACGTATGGAGCAACAGCCACTTTGCAACAATCTCCAAAACGAATATAACTCTTCGAAACTGCACGTTTGACTTTAAAACAAACTCTCCCACAAGTGTTTCGGCTACAACTCTCTTCAAATTTAACGAAAAAGGCGAGCGAGCTGACATAAACCTTGTTATCGAAGGCGGTGAGATACTCGGAAACGGCGCAAACATAACGTTTGCAAACCCCGATGCGTACGATACGCTCACTCTTGCTCCTAACGAAAATGGTGAGTATATCAAATTCATCCCGTCAAGTGACAGCGCAACCGCTCCTAACCTCGATAACTTCAGCTTTGCTGACGGAAAGAAGAGAAGCTTTGCGCTTGAAGGCGGCGAATACGTTATGAAGGAAGAAACTGTTTACGGCGAGATTCCCGCGGAATACCCCGCAAGCACTCACCCCTTCGTAATACTCGTTTACAACAGTGAGACCGGAAAATATGAATTCAACCAACTCACTGTTACGGTAAACAACGAAAGCAAGACCATTATTCCTGCATACGATACGTGGAAGGCAGTCACTACGGATATACAGTATTATGCAAACGATCCCTCGTCGGACGTTGTTCTTCTCGTAAGAGAAGATTACACAAACACGAATGATGGTTGCGCTGACGGTACGTCGTTCCACTCCGTAGGCGGTAAGCTCACGGTTGACCTTGGCGGACATACCTTCACACGAGGAGGAAAAACCGTATTCAGCTTTGCTGCGTTTAACACAAGTTTTAACGACGCGAGCGGTCAGATAATCATCAAAAACGGTAAGCTTTTAAGTGACGGTGGCGCCATCTTCGTTGGACACAAAAACGCAAAATTGACTGAAGGCTCAACAAAAACCTGGAACATAACCTTAGAGGACGTTACCTTAGGCTTTGCTGACGGAGCGACAAAGGGCGACTATATGTTCTGGGTAGAGTGGTCCTCCTCAACCCAGAACAACACTACTGTACAATTCAACGTAACGCTTAACAACTGCACGCTTGATCTTAAAACGAACAACCCCGGCAGCACACCGACTCTGTTCCATTTAAAGAAAACCTCCGCTTCGGTGTATACCCACGACTTCGAAATCAAGGGCGGTACTATAATCAGCGATAATCTTGCCGGAATTAAGCTTTTCAACAAAGAATCAAGTGACACAATCACCTACACAAAGAATTCCAACGGTGAATACGTAAAGCTTATCTCTACGACCACCGAGAAGGATGCATCTCACTATAACGGCTCACTTTCCACCGATGAAGGCGACAAATACTTTGTTGAAGTATCCGACGACGGCGTAAACTCGGTTTACGAGCTTAAGAGCCTTGCGACCGACTACGGAACAGCTTCCAACACAGCAAAATATCTTTCCGAGCTTGATTATCCCTTCTTCATCTTCCAAGGCGGCGAATTCGTTACGGCGGCTGAAAGTTGGGCAAAGGCGATGAGCGAAGCCGTTAAGCTCGTTGACGAGGAATCCGAAAGCGAGCTTTCGGTGGAAATAGTTATGCGTCGCGATTATGACGTATACAAGGCGGTAGACGCCGCTAACGGCAGAGTTACCTTCAATAAGGCGCGCGGAAAAGTAATCTTCGACCTCTGTGGATATACTATCACTACGGTTGACGGATACCTTATCGACGTATATATCAACAATTCCGCCTCCTCAGTGCTCGGTTTCAAATCACACCTTACCGTAAGGAACGGAACAATCCTTAACCTTAGAAAGAAGCTCTGCTCTATAGCGTTCGGTCACGAGGGCGAGTCACCCGACGGACAGAAAAAGAACCTCTCGTTCACCTTCGAGAACGTTACCTTTAAGGCAACCGAATACTCGGTAATAAGAGATTGGGGACACTCGTATAAAACCGGACTTAAGCTTGATTTCGTATTTGACGGATGCACCTACGATTTCAGTGATTCTGTCAAGGGTCTTACTATGCTTTACTTCGAATCCAATCAAACCTCCGTTAACACAGATGCGGAATTTATCGGCGGCAAGATAATAGCATCGAACGCTAATAATTATACCGTGGTTAATTACGGCGCGGACGACAGCATAAGATTTACCAAAGATTCCGACGGAAATCATATTACCATAGTTCAGCCCACAAAAAACACAGCTCCCACGTTCACTCTCAAAAACGAAAAGGGAAAGGATATAACTATCACAACGCTTGGTACGGAAGGATATTACACCGTATATGTATTCAAAGATCCTGTTGAAACGGCTTACGGAGACATTCCTTTTGACTATTCAAACGAGGAAACCTATCCCTTTGTTGTATTCGGAGAAGACGGTAGCTTCATCGGTGCTTATGCGACACTTCTCGGCACAGGCGCTATGGATGCCGCAAAGACGTATCTTACGAAAAACGTATGGAACGGCACGTCATACGGAGCTTCGGAGAAATCCGCAGTAATTCTTATGAGAAGAAATTACACAATGCAATCGTCTGACACCTACTCCGATTACTCCTATATTGAGGGCTCTGTAACGCTAGATCTTGGAATGCTCACTCTGACGTCAAGAAGCGATGACTATATGTTCAGCGCCAAGGCAAAATCATGCCCCACCGATGTTTCGGGCGATAGCTTCGAGCTCTTCCCCAGTGTATTTACTGTAAAGAACGGCAATCTCGTATCGGTTGATAAATCTATTCTCTCCCTCGGAACCGATGGCGCGGACGCCGATATCTCCGGAAAGAACATGTTCTGGCAGTTTGAAAACGTGACCTTCTCTAACACGGGAACTGCGCAAAATCCAATAATTGATTGCTACCACAGCTCCACTTCTGCCGTAGTTCCGATCAACGTGAGCTTCGACGATTGCGTATTTGATTTAAGCAATATCACACAAACTACGAGACAGGTATTTAATATATACACGGGCACGGACGTTCAGCTTAATATAACCGTTTCCGGCGGCGAAATTATAGCTCCCGAAGATATAACTCTTCTTGACGTTTTATATTATAGCAGCTCGACGGGTTCCGATATTGAATTTACACAGAATGAAAACGGATTTATAAAGATAATCACAGATTCGGTTTATTCAAATTCGGAGGAACTAAACACTTCTCTCGGAAACGCAAGCTTCGTCAAGACCTCATCATCTGATGGAACTAACGTTTATTCACTTGTTCCTACATCGCTCACGAAATTCACGCCAAAAATGAGTATAACCTTAGATAGAAATCTCGTGATGAACGTGTATATTCCTGCGGAAGCGCTAGTTAAGTTTACATTCAACGGTCAAAACTATGAAAATCTTGATGAAATTGCAAAGAACAAAACAACCATTGACGGCAACGAATATTACCTTATGAAAGCAGAGCTTCCTGCTGCAGAGGCCGCGTCAACGGTTAAGCTTATAGCTACCGTTTCAGCCGGCGGTATCAGCGCAAACGCAACCTTCTCATTCAGCATTCCAAAGTACGCTGAAAAGGTAATCGCAGGCTCGAACGAAACCGAAATCAAGCTTGTAAAGGACGTTCTTCTCTACGTCAAATCCGCATACGTCTATTTTGGAACTAATGACCCCGAAGCAATCGCAAAAATCAACACGCTCCTCGGTGATTATACGGCAAAGCCCATAGTAGAGGGTAGCTCGGAGAAGCCCACGGCAGCTCTTGCCTCGGTTGCCTTCGTTCTTAAAGGAACTCCGTCCATGAGATTCTATCTCGCGGATGGCAGAGATGCCAGTGAATACAAGTTCTATATTGACACGAAAGAGGTCAAAACGAAAGTATCCGACGACGGAACATACGTTGATATAGACGTATATGCTTACGCGCTTTGCGAAACGGTCACTTACACCGTAGGCGAGGAGTCCGGCAGCTTCCATATAAACGCATATTATTCCTACGTAAGCGGTGCGGAATACACCGAAGCTGACAAGACAGAGCTCATATCACTCACCGAGTGCTTCTGGAATTATCTCCAGAGCGCAAGAGCTTACAGAAGCTCGGTAACCGAAGGATAAGGAGGTAGTAAAAATGAAAAAGTATATAAACCCCGAATTTGAAGTAATCGAAGTTGCTGCAAAAGACATTATTACAACCTCACCGGGTACTGAAACCTCAACGCAGGATAACAACGACGGCATTTGGGATCTTGAATTTGATCTTTAAATTGCGTTAAATCCAAGCGACATAACGAAAGCTGCTTCATTTGAGTACGTACTAAAAAGACAGAGGCACCATTCAATTCAGTGCCTCTGTCAAAAAACGATTTTCAAGAAAGATTAAGCAGCCTTTTTAGAAAAGAAGAGATGGAGAAACCGATTAATTTCGATTTCTCCATTTTTGTTTTTATATATGCTCGCCTTTGCGAACGTCACTTAAGTGCTTTTTCTTTATTAACTTTAATTACAGCGTTATCAACTTTAGTTACAACGTAGCAAAGCGTATATTCAGCGGCGCTATCATTAGCCGTTTTTAATTATGGGATAGAGCTGGATAGTGTTTCCACCGTCAACAACAAGCTCTGCTCCCGTGGTATTTCTTGCGTGAGCCGCAAAGTAAAATACTGCATCAGCGATATCCTCCCCTACAGCTACGTCACCGATAGGGGTGAATCTTGAGGGAACGTTATTATAAAACTCGGGGTTCTTTTCCCAGCGGTCAGTCTTTATCATTCCCGGGAGAACTGCATTTACTCTGATATTGTATTTACCGAAGTCGAGCGCCATAGCTCTCATCATACCAAGCTGGCCACCCTTTGAAGCGACGTATGCAATTCTGTCGGGGATAGCTCTGTACGCAGTGTTGGAATTGACGAACACTATGTTTCCTCCGCCATTCTTCATCATACGTCTTGCTGCGTGCTCGGACAAGCAGTAATTCCATACCACGTTGGTATTGATAACTCTCATAAAATCTGTAAGAGGATTTTTAAACGCCTCTATTCCGAGTCCCTGGTCTGCGGCGTTAAGAACAAGAGTCTCAACGAATATTCCGAGCTTATCAAGCTCCGAAAACATATTTTCTACAGACTCCTCGTCAACCGTTTTTTCATCAAGTAAAGAATCTATCGCAAAGCCGATTACCTCGGAATTTGCAAACTTTTCTTTATATTTCGCCTCCGCTTCCTTTACTTTTTCAATGCTTCTGCCGGTGAATACAACTCTGTATCCCTCCTCAAGAAATCTTTCAACTATTGCTACGCCCGTATTTATACAAGCGCCTGTTATAAGTGCTGTTTTCATCATTTTCGCCTTTCATCTAAACTTTTAATAGCTCGTAGGTTTGTAAAGCAAGTTCCTTTCCGAGAATCAGAAATAGAATTCAGTCTTTGCAGGTCTTATATCCGTAAGAGCTCCGGTGTAGTGCCTGAGCGTGTGAGGTTGGTAGGGGTGCTTTAAGCACTCCTCCTCGTTAATTTCGATACCAAGACCGGGCTTGTCGGGAATATCAATATAACCGTCCTTGTAATTAAGACTCTCGTTCGTAACGTCCTTACGCCACTCAACGTCGGAATACATAATTTCAAGAATTTCAAAGTTCGGACAGGTTGCCGCAAGCTGAAGCGTTGCGGCATTCGCAACGGGACCGGAAGGGTTATGGGGAGCGAACGGAATATATCTGCTCTCCGCCTCTGCGGCAATCTTTTTAAGCTCCATAATACCTCCTGCGTGAGAGATATCGGGCTGAATATAGTCGGCTGCCATCTTATCAAAGATAAGGCGGTAGTCCCAACGCGTGTAAAGTCTTTCACCTGCCGATATGGCTACGGGAGACTTATCTCTTACCGCCTTAAGAGCGTCAATGTTATCCGGAGGAACGGGCTCCTCGAAGAACATAGGCTTGAACTGCTCAAGCTCTTTAGCGATTTTAATACCGGTAGGAATATTGAAGCGTCCGTGACCTTCGATAAGCAGGTCAACTCCGTCGCCAACCGCTTCTCTTACAGCCGAAACGCAGCGAAGCGCTTTATCAAGGTCGGCATTTGAGATATTGAGATAGCTCTTTCCGAATGGGTCCCACTTCATAGCAGTAACTCCGCGCTCCTTTGCTATTCTCGCCTTTTCGCCAAACTCCTCGGGCTCCTTTGCACCTGCAAACCAACCGTTTACGTAAATTCTTACCTTTTCGTTCACCTTACCGCCGAGAAGCTGATAAACAGGAACACTAAGGCTCTTACCGAGAATATCCCAAAGCGCCATTTCAACCGCAGAAAGAGCGGACATAAGCACAGCTCCGCCTCTCCAATATGCGTCCCTGTAAATTGAGTGCCAATGCTTCTCAATATCGAGGGGATTCTTCCCCACAAGGTATTCCTTGATATGCTCGACAGCTCCTATGAGCGCCTTTTCTTTATATTCAAGAGTTGCTTCTCCGACGCCGTCTATTCCCTCGTCGGTATAAACCTTGACGAACACCCAGTTCGTTCTGAAGCAATCAGTTGCAAAGGTTTTAATATCGGTTACTTTCATTTTCTTTTTTCTCTTTCGTATTGACATTATAGTAATTTTATTTTATAATATTTTTTGTAAGAAACCTATAAAATTCTTACTCTATTTATTAGAAATCTTACTATAACAAGGAGCGCCGATATCGAGAGAGTGAAAGCTCTCGTCGGCTTTGATATGAAAATAATTTTAGGAAAGGTAATAGCTATCGGTATATACAACTCAGCTCTTGCGGTAAAAAACCGAAGTATTACAAAAAATCGAAGAACTACTATGTTTGAAATTGAGCTGCCTATAGAAAGGGGAGGAATATCCTATATAGATTCGGAGTCGGCTGAAATTTCGGATAATATGATAATTTGCGCAAAGCCCGGTCAGATACGGCACACAAAGCTTCCCTTCAAGTGCTATTACATACACGTAATTATTGACGGTGAGCTATCCGATGCTTTAAACGAGCTTCCAAACTTTATAAAAACCAATAATTATCAAAAATATCACAAAATCTTCGAGAATCTTTGCAAATATTATGACACGAAGCTCGAGACCGACGAAATAATGCTTCAAAGCTTGATTTTGGAGCTTATTTATATGCTTATAAGAGACTCGGAAAAGCTCTCGCTGTTGTGCGGTGAGAGAAGAGGCTCGGATGGAAAGGTTATAAATGACGCAATAAAATACATCAAGAAAAATCTGACCTCGGAGCTATCGCTTAATACCGTTGCGGCGCATTACGGCTTCAGTCCGATTTATTTTCACAGTCTCTTTAAATCCGCCACGGGAAAAACGCTCCGTGACTACGTAGAATCCGAGAGAATAAAGAAAGCTGCTAATATGATAATTTCCACCGACTTTACCCTAACCAAAATAGCATACGAATGCGGCTTTTCCTCTCAATCCTATTTCAGCTACGCTTTCAAGCGAAGAATGCGGCTTACCCCAAGAGAATACGCAAGGTCGGTATTTGAAAGATATGAGGCAGAGCCTGACGGTAAGTAACGCTTTTTTCTTGACACGGCAAATTAAAGGTGATAGAATAAATTGTATATATAAATATGTAGACAAAAAATGAAACTGACTAATGAACAAATAGCATCTGTAAAAGCTCGCGGCTTTTTAAGAAACAGAGGAACGGATAACTTTTCGGGAAGAATCGTTGCCCCCGGGACCGTCTTCACGGCAAAGAATTTTGCCGATTTATCCACCCTCGCCGAAAAATTCGGCTCGGTAAGCTTATTGCCACTAGCCGCCTTTGTATAGAAATTCCGGGGATTCCCTTTAAAAAGATTGAGATAAACTGATGTCACAGGCGGTAGCTGTCCCGGAAGAAGTACGATATAAGCTGTGCGATATGGGATATTACAACGACGCTATGAAGGGTTACTTAATAGCGGGTATGCGTCGAATGGGATTCTCAGAGATCGAGATACGAAAAGCTGTCCTCGGAATGATGTCGGCACACGACGAACTGACTGCTGAGGAAGCGGAGAAGGTATATACGGAGGGGTGATATGAAGAAATTTTTAATATTGATAATGATTCTTATAGGAATGATGCTGTTCGGCTGCGGTGAGGAAGCAGAGAACACGGAAAACGTAGAAGACGTAGTAGAACCCACCCCCCGCGCCTGTCGTAGAGAAATTCACGGTAACGTTCGACTCATTCAACTACAGCGACCTTGCCCTGACAGGTGACCACATAAACCCTATGGTAAATACCGGAGCTATCGCCCTTTGCACACTTATTGAGGGAGAAACCTTTGACGTAAAATTTTCAAGGCTTCTCGCCCTTACGAGAAAGCTCGCGGAGAACGACGGAATAGAGCTTGATGAGGCAGTATATTTATCCGAAAAGATGACGGGAAACAAAAACCGAGCTCTTGCGTATCTTCTTAAGGCTTACGGTATGATAAGCTGCGATGCAGAGGACGTAGTTGACCTTTACTTCCGCGCCTGCTCGATAAGCGTTGACTCTCTCGACCTTGCGAAAATTGCTCTGATTTTCGCAAACGGCGGCAAAAACAAAAAGGGCGAGCAGGTATTCCCAAAAGAATACTCGAAATATATCAACGCAATTCTCACGATATGCGGTATGTACGACGGCTCGGGAGAATTTGCGCTGAACGTTGGAATTCCCGCAAAGAGCGGAGTCAGCGGCGGAATTATGGCGGTTGTTCCGGGTAAATTCGGCATAGGAGTTTATTCGCCCGCACTTAATGCCAAGGGTAACAGCTGCGCCGGAATCAAGGCGCTTGAGCGCTTAAGCAACGAACTTAAGCTAAGCATTTTTTAGTAGCGTATATACTTAAATCACAGCTCCGAAAGAAGATAAATTATGTACCTTTACGAAACACACCTGCACACGTATCCCGTAAGCAAATGCGCCGTAGCAAGCGTAAGAGAAAGCGTTGAGTTTTACAAAAAACTCGGATATACGGGAATATTCATCACCAATCATTTTCTTGACGGCAATATCAATCTCGACCCTTCTCTTTCTTACGAAGAGAAAATAAACTTTTATTTTTCCGACTATGAAGAAGCCGTCAGGGTTGGAGAAGAACTTGGTATCTCGGTATTTTTAGGTCACGAGCTATCAGTTGGCGGAACTGATTTTTTAGTTTACGGACTAGATAAGGCGTGGTTTCTCGCACATCCCGAAATTATGGATATGAAAAAAAGCGAGGAGCTTACTTTTATGGCAAGCCACGGTGCGCTTATTATACAGGCGCATCCGTTCAGAGAAGCACGGTACATAGACCATATAAGACTTTTTCCGAGGCGCGTTCACGGAGTTGAAACCTTCAATGCGTGCAGAACCGATTTCGAAAACGCAAGAGCTAAGGAATACGCAAAGAGTTATTCTCTTATCTCATTTGCGGGCACGGACAATCATTTCGGTGCCAAAAGCGGAAGGCTCGGCGGTATGAAATCAAAATCTCCGATTCTTGACGAAGAGGATTTCGTTCGCCGTGTAAAGCTTGGGGAAATGACCCCGTTCAAAAGAACTCTTAAGCAAGACTCTTAAAAAGAAAACGCAGAAAGGATAATAGAAATGAAAGACTTGTTTGATGCGTCGGAAATAAAGGAATCGGCAAAAAAGCGTACTCTTCTCTTCATTTCGGTAGGCTCTCTTATACTTAATCTTCTGGTATTTGCTCTTGCTATACCCGAGACCCGTGTGATTTCTCTCGTGCTTGCCGGAGCATTTCTCATCTATATCCCGATAGGACTTTTCGAAAAGGAAAGCAACCTCGTTACCTATCTCACAAGAGCTCTTGAAATCACAGTCTCGCTTTCCCTTACGATTGCGTATATAATTCTCTTTAAAAAATATTTTCTTCTGTTTCTTCCCGTAATCGAAATAGCAACGCCTATTCTGCTTTATTTTCTCGTTTTTAAAAGACGTAAATAACGGGGCTTAAAACTATTCAACTCGGAATAAAGAAAGCACTTGCGGTAAATTAAACTCGCAAGTGCTTCTTGTTTTTATATCACTTATTCTTTATCTCTGATTATTTATCACTGACGACTCCCTAAGCTTCAGCTCGGCTTCTATAACGATATTTTTTCTGCAGGGTTTTGAAAAAATTCTGTTTATAATCATATCAACGGCAGAATCCGCACATTCACTGTGCATCACGTTAATAGAAGATAGAGACGGAACCATATATTTTGACTCCGCATTGTTGTCATAACCAACGACGGCAACGTCATCCGGAACTCTTAATCCGAAATCCTTAAGGCATCTTATAGCTCCGATAGCCACGTTGTCGTATCCGCATATCACGGCTCTGGGAACGTTTCCCGACTCCACAAGGCACTTCATTGCATCGTATCCACCCTCTTCAAATCGAGCCTCGCCGACCGAAATATATCTTTCCTCAAATCCGCCGTATATTTTACTCATTACTTCCTTGAAGGCGTAAAACTTTCTTTCGGTTTTCTTTTCGGAAACAAAGCCAACGCTCTGAACACCGTTTTCCTTAAAATGCTTAACGGCATCTACAAGTGCATTTTCCGTATCAATCTCTACGTGATGCATTCCTTCGGGGCAATCCCCCACTCCGCAAATAACAACGCAAGGAACAACATGATCTTCATCATTCGACTCGTACTTACCTATAACTATAATGCCATCAACGTCAGTATATTTTGAATAGTAGTCGTAAAGCTTATTGTTTTCACCGGGTAAAAATCCAGCAGCCGCAACCGTCATTGAGCAGCCTCTTTTCTCAAGAGCCTTTTGAATTTCAGCAAGCAAGGGACCGTAACTGCGGCTCTGGAATTCAGGCACGACTACACCGATAACGAGTCCTGGATATTTTACGTTATAAAATTTTTTGAAAGCGCCGTGCTCCTTTGCTATAGAAAAAATCCGATTTCGCGTTTCCTCGTTTACCTCATGGCTTCCCGAAAAAGCCTTTGACGCAGTAGATACGGACACGTTTGCAAGCTTTGCGAGCTTTGAAAGAGTTATCATTTCGCTTCACCTCGAACAATTGTCATCTAAATATTATCACACGCGTGCGTGAAAAACAAGTCCTTTTGCCGTTTTTGTCCGTCGAAAAACAATTTCGAAAATTTTTCGATAACCGTAAGATTGATATTTTTAAAAACCGTGCTAAAATGGATTTAGATTAAAAGGTATCTTCAAAAAACGCAAAGGACATATATTATGAACGAAATCTTATCTAAAACCACAGAAAACGATATTTACAAAAAAAGCCGACTGTTTTACATAATTGAAGCAGCGGTAGAGTATTTTCTCGCGACCTTCGTTGCAGGTGCGTATCTTGCAAAAATGACAAGTGCTATAGGAATGTCTGACGGACTTACCGGTATAATTACCTCGTTTGTTTCGCTCGGATTCGGATTCCAGATATTTGCGCTTTTCCTTGCGGGGAAAAAGCCGATAAAGCCGTTTATCATCGTGATGAACCTCATAACTCAGCTCTTCTTCACCTTCCTTTACGTCATTCCGATTATAGATATCAGCGCAACTGTTAAGACTGTCATTTTCATTATCCTGTTTCTTTCCGGCGAGATAATCAAAAACATTATCTACTCCCCGAAGTTCGCTTGGGAGATGGGCATAGTTGACGACCACAAGAGAGGCTCTTTTACTGCGACAAAGGAAATGGTTTCTCTTCTTTCAGGCATAGTAATTTCGGTTACTATGGGAAATTTTATCGACAGACTTGAGGCGGCAGGCAACCAAAGAGGCGCATTTATTCTCGGTGGAATAACGATGTTTGCTCTCACCGCTATACATACGACTCTCCTGATTCTCATAAAAGAAAAGCCCGAAAAGGTGGAAAACGAGCCAATCGGTCTTCTGATAAAGAATTCGGTAACCGACAAAAAGCTTCTCGTGCTCATTCCCCTCTTTGTCTTCTGGAATATAGCGACCTACGCCACCACCCCCTTCTACGGAACCTATCAGCTAAACGACCTCGGTATGAATATGACGACGGTCACCGTGATTGCATCTCTCGGTGCTATCGTAAGAGCCTGCGTTTCCAGACCTATGGGAAGACTCGCGGATAAGCGCTCATTTGTAACCTCGCTGAATCTTTGCTTCATTATATCCCTGTTTGCGTTTGTTGCCAATATCTTTGCGGGAGTTGCTTTCTATACCGTTCACATGATATTATACTCAATATCTATGGCGGGAATCAACAGCGGTATAGTCAACCTCGTTTATGATTTCGTTCCGAGAAGCAGACGTACGAGTGCTCTCGCGGTTAAAAACACCGTGGTAGGCTTTGCCGGATTCTTTACCACTCTTGCGGCAAGTCCTCTTGTTGAGTATATTCAGAAAAGCGGAAACAAATTTCTATTCTTTGAGCACATATACGCACAACAGATTCTCTCTGCATTCTCCGTTATTATGATAATAATTTGCATAGTATATCTTAATCTGGTAGTTAAGCCCGCAAAACCCACGCTTGATTATGAAGAATAGTAAAAACTCATAAAACAAAAAAAGACGGACGTAGCATTTTTATCTTGCTATGTCCGTCTTTTTTTGCTCTAAATCTTAAAAATATTAATTACAAAATCAATTATTATTCCAAATTAAACCAGCTCGTCAATACTAACGCTGAAAATCTCTGAAAAGGCTTTAAGCTCAATGTCGGTAACAAATCTTTTACCGCACTCAATTCTCTGAATCGCATTTTTATCAACGTCAATACCGATAAGCTGCATTTTATCGGCTAGCGCTCTCTGCGAGAGCTTTGACGGATAGGTTAAACGAAGCTCGCGAATCTTTTCACCGCAAAGATTGTTTCTGCCATCGTTCTTGTTTTTGAACATAATTTTACCTCTTTTGACATTCAGTGATTGACAAATTTATTATATTGTGTTATAATGGCATTGTTG
Source organism: Clostridia bacterium (assembly GCA_017462485.1). Taxonomy (GTDB): domain Bacteria; phylum Bacillota; class Clostridia; order Oscillospirales; family CAG-272; genus UBA1740. The sequence goes on from JAFTRA010000003.1 coordinate 45,546, forward strand.
ACACGCAGTGAATGTCAATATTCTTTTTTAACTCAGAAAGTAAGGTATAAAATATGAATATAGGAATTATTAAAGAAATAGACAGTATGGGAAGAATCGTGATTCCAAAGGATTACAGAGAGCGCTTACTTCTCGACAAGAACGTTGAGGTTATTCTGACGAAGGACGGGATTTTGATTCGCAATCCAAAATACGAGCTGGTAGAAAAAGAGGATAATCTTTGATTTTACTACAAAAAAAGCACTTGTGGCAATTTTTAGTCGCAAGTGCTTTCTTTATTCTTCTGTCCGTGCCTGTCTGAAAGCGAAAATTCAGACTTTGGACTGTATTTATTATTCGGCTAACGGCAACTCGAATACGATTCGGTTGCTATCAGGCATTCATAAGCTTCAGCTTTTTTATAATTTTATCCGCTATTCGCTTCATTCCGAGGTCACCGGGGTGGGTTACCCAGGTTTCCTTTACCTCACAAAGCTTCCCCTCTTTTACGTTGTAATAGTACTTCTGGTTATGCGCCTCTGTTTCTTTTGAGCGGCAGGAATTTATGTATATTCTTTCGATTCCCCACCTCTCGCAAAGTTTTTCAATATGAGCGTCAGCAGCGGCCTTTTTGTACCAGCCGTAAATCCATATAATTCTGGCTCTCGGGCAGGCTGTTTTTATTCTCTCGATAAAGATATCGGCGCTCGTTTTGAAAAACTCAGTCTTTGCGTCGGTATTGACGTTATCTCCAAGCTGAATAAAGATGAGATCAAGATCGTTGGTAAGCTTCGACTCCGCAGAGCTCTGCTTGCCGTCAAGCGAGGCAGACTCGTAATACCACTTATCAAAGGTCTCCATATTCTCGGAATGCTCGAAGTTGGAGCCCCAAAGCTTATCAAATTCGCAGCACGGGTTATACTCTTTTATATGAGACGTCACGTAATGGAAGTAATCCTTATCGGGTGCGGAGGAACACATTCCGTAAGCGCCCATGCCGAAAACGAGAGAATTCCCTATGAAAAGCGCCTTTTTCGGAACTCTCGGTATCTCGACTCTTTCACCGTTAATATCGGTTACGTAGGATATGGGACTGCCGTCTTTGTCTATGCCCGTATTATCAATAGAATCACAATCAATATCGCACACGTCCGACGTCATATCGAAAATAGTAAGCTCATCAAAGCTTAACACGCCCCCTGCCGTCTCAAGAACTGCGGCGAACTCGACAGCTCCCCGATATACAGCATAGCTTATCGGGTCAAAGCTGTATTCATAGCTCTTTCTGAAAACGTTCTCTTTATAAATTTCGGTCGTATTCCCGTCCTTGTCAAAAGAAAGAAGCGTAAATGAAACTTCATTTTCTTCGTAAAGCTTAAGTTCAACCGTAACCGTATCGGCAATTGACGTAAATCTTTCCGTTTCAAATTTTGCGCCTGTTTTTACGTTCTGTTTTTTAAGTATTATCCTGTTTTCAGCCATAATTACACCTAATATGTAAATAATTATTCACTTAAATAGACTTTTATCGTTTTGGTCTTTTAAATCAAGACGGGTTTCTCTCTCGGCAAAAGGATATAAAAGTTTAGTAAGTGTTCTTATATTCATATTTTACCACAACTCCCAGAAGAATGCAATATATTTCACCCGAATTTTAAAGTTTTAATTCTCTCACACAAAATATTGACTATTTTGCCGTTATCTGCTATAATACTTTTTAAATAAAGACTTCACGCTACAATTTTGATTGTATCAAAATTTCGTTTTACAGCACAAAAGGAGAGAGCTATGGAAAAAAACAATCTTAAGGGCTGGCTGTATCTTTTGCCGGCGGCATTGTTCCTCGGTGTATTTATGATATATCCTTTGATTGACGTATTCGTATATTCCTTTGAGGAGGGGTATAATTCCGCATCGCAAACCTTCTTCGGCGTAGGATTATACAACTACTCTTACGTTCTCCACGACCCATATTTTCTTCAAGCGCTGAAAAACACGTTTATACTCGTTATAATCACCGTTCCTCTCTCCACTCTTATAGCGCTCGGTATATCCGTGGGGCTCGCTTCGATAGAGAAGCTTCGTCACCTTTTCCAGACTATATTCTTTCTCCCCTACGTAACGAATACGCTTGCGGTAGGTCTTGTCTTTATGATACTATTTGCGAAAACCGAGTACACCGACGGACTTGTCAATATCATACTCGGCATCTTCGGAATGGAGCCGATAGACTTTATTGAGGGCTCGTATGCCGCTAAAATGTTCGTGCTTTGCTTCTACACGGTATGGATAGTTCTCCCCTTTAAAATACTTATTCTAACAAGCGCTCTCGCCTCGGTAAAGCAGGATTACTACAATGCGGCTATGATTGATGGCACTCCCAGATGGCGAGTATTCCTCAAAATAACGCTTCCCATGATTTCGCCTATGCTATTCTATCTTGTTATAACCGGATTTATCGGAGCATTTAAGGCGTATAGTGATGCTGTCGCAATATTCGGCACGGAGCTTAACGTTGCCGAAATGAACACGATAGTGGGATATATTTACGATATGCTCTACGGAGACGGAGGCGGTTATCCCTCTTATGCGTCCGCAGCGGCAATTATACTCTTCGTTATAGTGCTGACGATAACGTCGATAAACCTACTCGTGAGCAAGAAGCACGTTCATTACTGATAAGGAGGAGCAAAATGGAAAACAGTTTGCAAAGCAAGCATAAAAACACCAAAATCCGCAAAAAGACAATAAAAGCTCTTACCTACACCGCTCTCGGTATCTGGGCGCTGATCGTGCTTTTCCCGTTCTATTGGATGATACTCACGTCTATCAAGAGCTATGGCTCGTACAATGCGGAGAGCACCCCTGCTTTCGTACCTACCGACCCGACCTTCGATAACTATATCACGGCGTTTACTAGCGTCCCTCTCCTTGATTATTTTATAAACACCCTGATTTTCACGCTCGCTACGACGGCTCTTATGCTCGTGGTTACGGTTCTTGCGGCATTCGCATTTGCGAGAATCAATTTTAAGGGTAAAAACATCGCGTTCACCATATTTCTCTCTCTTATGATGATACCGTCGGAGCTCGTCGTTATAACGAACTTCGTCACGATAACCAATATGGATATGCGTAACACGTTTATGGGACTTATTCTTCCGTCGGTTACGTCGGTGTTCTACATTTATCTTCTTAAAGAAAACTTTGCCTCGATACCCGACGAGCTTTACTACGCCGCAAAGGTTGACGGCACCTCGGATATCAAGTATCTTCTTAAAGTAATGGTGCCTATGTGCAAGCCCACGATAATCACCGTTACTATTCTTAAAATAATCGAGTGCTGGAACTCTTACGTATGGCCAAGGCTCATTACCGACGATGAGGCGTACTACCTCGTCTCAAACGGAATTCAAGCGATACGCGAGGGCGGCTTCGGCCGTGAAAATATTCCCGCTATGATGGCGGCTGTCACGGTAATATCCATACCGCTCATAATACTATTCCTCGTTTTCAGAAAGAAAATTATGGAAGGCGTTGCGAGAGGAGGTACAAAGGGATGAATAACAGAATCGTTTCACTCTGCCTTATCTTCACGATTCTCATCGGTGTCTTATCTCTTTCTGCCTGCCACGGCAGCAACAAGAAAAAGGAATTCGAGCTTCCGGACCAGTTTGATACCGAAACGCCAATTGAAATCAGTTTCTGGGCAAAAAATGACACGAATATCGACCAAGTAGCTGTGTATAATAAAGCCATAGAGGACTTTGAGCGCGCGTATCCGAACGTTACCGTAAATCTCGAGCTTTATACCGATTACGGCAGAATATATAACGACGTTATTACCAATATCGCTACGGGTACGACACCTAACGTCTGCATCACGTATCCAGACCATATAGCGACCTACATGACGGGCGAGAACACTGTCGTTCCGCTTGACTCTCTTATGAAGGATAAGAAATACGGTCTTGGCGGCAGTGAGGTCAACTTTGACTCGGTTAAGGAAAACGAAATCATACCGAAATTTTTGGACGAATGCTTCATTGGCGGAAATTACTACGCTCTTCCATATCTTCGCTCAACCGAGGCGTGCTATATAAACAAGACCTACGTCGAAGCTCTTGGATATACCGTTCCCGAGGTTTTGACCTGGGACTTCATATGGGAGGTTTCAGAAGCGGCTATGGCTAAAAACCCCGACGGAACCTACAAGGTAAACGGTCAGAAAACGATGATTCCGTTCATCTACAAATCGACGGACAATATGATGATACAGATGCTCGAGCAGCAGGACGCTGATTATTCAACTCTCTCGGGCGACGTTCTGATTTTTAACGACGATACGGCAGAAATTCTCAAAACTGTTGCCTCTCACGCTAAAACAAGAGCCTTCTCTACCTTTAAAATTTCAAGCTATCCCGCGAACTTCCTTAATGCAGGTCAATGTATTTTCGCTATCGACTCAACGGCGGGTGCAACTTGGATGGGAAGCGACGCTCCTCTGGTGGATATTCCAGAAAGCCAGATGGTAAAATTTGAAACCGTAGTAAAAGCCATTCCCCAATACGATACAGAGAATCCCAAAATGATATCACAGGGACCGTCAATGTGTATCTTCAACAAGGAAAATTCGCAAGAAGTGCTTGCATCGTGGCTTTTTATGCAGTTTATGCTGACGAATGACGTTCAGATAGCATATTCGCAGACCGAGGGATATCTTCCGGTTACCACCAAGGCGCAAAACAGCGCTGAATACAAGGACTACCTCGCAAAAAGCGGAGAGGATAACGACCTTCATTACAAGATAAAGATAGATGCGACAAAGCTTCTTCTCGACAACATAGATAATACCTTCGTCACTCCCGTTTTTAACGGCTCGGCTTCCTTAAGGAACGCGGCGGGGCAAATGATAGAAGAGGTCGCAAAGGCTGTGCGCAGAAACAAAACAGTTGACGATACCTTTATAAAAAATCTCTACTCGGAAATGACCTCGCTATATAAGCTTAACGAAATAAGAAACGATGCGTCATCAATAATCAAGCTCGGAAAAATGCCTGCCGGCTCTATCGTACTTATCGTTTCGCTTGCGGTTATATGGACATCAATAGGAGTATATCTCGTCTATACGCTCATAAAAAAGAATAAAATAGAGCGAAAATCTTGACATTTATAAAAAAACGTATATAATAATATTAACCCTTTTTTATTAACAATTTAATAAACAAATTTAAAGCAAAGGAAAAAAACAAAATGAAAAAAATCTTAAGCATTCTTTTGGTTTTGGTTCTCACTCTTTCTTTCGCTCTCGTTTCCTGCGACTTTACACGCGATAACGACGATGACAACAATGAAAATGAGAACAACGAGAACAATCAGAACAACACTGTCGAAGAAAAGGTGATGACCTACGCTGAATACGCCGCCGCAGCACTCGAAACCGAGGTCGTTGTTGAGGTTTACGTTCAGGCTACTCAGGGCTGGTGGTCTAAGGACGGCCAGGGTCTTATCACCGTATATGCGGCTGACAAGGACGGCGCTTATTTCATTTATGAAATGAAGTGCTCCGAGGCTGACGCCGCTAAGCTTACTCCCGGTACCAAGATTAAGGTTAAGGGATACAAAGCAGCATGGTCCGGCGAGGTTGAGATTATAGACGCTTCGTTCGAGTTTGTTACCGGAGCTGATACCTACGTTAGCACTCCTCTCGACGCAACTTCGCTTCTTGGCGCAGACGAGCTCATCAATCATCAGAACAAGCTTGTAAGCTTCAAACCCTTGACGGTTGTTGCTTCCAACAAAAAGGATGACACTACAAACTACGCTTTCCTCTACAACTGGGACGGATCCGGCTCACAGGGTAACGATATTTACTTCAACGTTTCCGACGGAAAGAACACCTATACGTTCTGCGTTGAATCATATCTCACCGGTAAGGACACCGACGTTTATAAGGCTGTTGAAGCGCTTCAAATTGGTGATGTTATAACAGTTGAAGGCTTCCTTTATTGGTACAACGGTGCGCAGCCCCACGTAACCAAGGTAAACAAGGTTATGACCTATGCTGAATACACCGCTGCGGAAATTGACAGTGAGGTTAATCTTTTCGTATACGTGCAGGCTAACCAATCCTGGTGGGATAACAAAATCACACTTTACGCTGCCGACGAAGACGGCGCATACTTCATCTACGAGCTTCCCTGCTCCGAGGCTGACGCTGCAAAGCTCACCCCCGGCACGAAGATTTTCGTTTCCGGATACAAGGCCGAGTGGTCGGGCGAGGTTGAAATAGTTGACGCAACCTTCAAGTTTGCGGGTGAAGATACATACGTTGCAACTCCCGTTGACCTTACCGACAAGCTTGCATCGAACGACCTTATCAATTATCAGAATCAGCTCGCAAGCTTTAACGGTCTTACTATCAAGAGCATTTCTTACAAGAACAACGAGCCCGGCTACGGCAACGATATATACGTAACCGTTACCAAGGACGGTGTTGACTATGATTTCTGCGTTGAGGCTTACCTCACCGCTCCCGGCACCGACGTTTACGATATTTTCGCTGATCTTCAGGCAGGCGACGTTATCGACGTTGAAGGCTTTGTTTACTGGTACAACGGTATCAATACTCACATCACCAAAGTAGTAGCCAACGGCTAAACAATTTTATTATAAACAAACGGTTGGCGTCATTCAAGCGTAATCGTGAGTGAAGGGACTGTCGCATTTAGGCAGAACCAAACAAAAAACGGCAGAAGCATTGTCATAAAACAGTGTTTCTGCCGTTTCTTTATGCGAATTTAAAGAAATCAAGGTTGAAAATCTATGGTTTTCTGCCTTTTTATTATTTACTTTTGCTATGAAACCTTTGTTAGATAAAATTAAATAACGTACATCAATAGCGTGATACTCTTAACGGAGTATCACGCTAACTAAGTTTGCCCTTCGGGCAAGTTAAGTTATCTTCGATAGTGAAGTTCACTTCGTGAGTGAAGTTTCGCCTAACGGCGAAGTGATGGGCAAACTTAACTTCACTTGTGCGTAGCACAAACTTCACTGCATAGCAACTTCACTTTCGCAATAGCGAAAACTTCACTAACAGAAAAAGAGAGAACGTTTCGGCTACGAACCGATTTACGAATGCCTCTCTTTTTTTTCTTTGTATAAAACGTTATTTTTTAACTTTTATTTACATTTCTTTGTTTTTATTCAAGTATAGTCCCCAAGGAAGTCTCTGTTTATCTCGAACAGCTCGTCACACATATTCTTAATCTCATCAAGTGAGCAGACTGCCGAGGCAAGCGGGTCCATATATGCGGCTCTGTAAACAAGCTCGCGGCTTTTTTTCATAGCTGCCTCAACAACCAGGCTCTCCAGTCTTGCCGTTGTATTGACAAGGATAGCTATATGCTCGGGAAGATTTCCGGCTATCGTCGTTCTGAAGCCCATTCTGTCAGCAACCACCGGCACTTCAACGCAGGCATCGTCGGGAACATTCGGGATAGAGCCGTGATTTATCACGTTTCCGTTGAAAACGAATGGCTTTCCGTCGCCTATGCGTGCATTAAAAATGTCTGCCGCGTACTCTATGCTCTTCTCCTTTGAGAAGGGCTTATTTAACCACGCCTCGTACTGCTTCATAGTATCCTTCGCTCTGTCACGACGAAGATTCAAGGAAAATGCGTGCTCTCCCGGATTCCAGTTCGTACCGTGAGTGCAATACTTTTCAATGAGGTCGGGACGCTTTCTGAACCACTGGTTATACTCGGAGTTATGACCTGAGGACTCGGTAACGTAGTATCCGAGCTTTAAGAACATTTCGTTTCTAACCTGCTCCTTGTTGAGAATCTCCTCGTTTGACGTAATCAATTCACGGAGCCTCGGATAAAGGCTCTCGCCACGGTGCTCCAGCCTTGTGTAAAACGCCTGGTGATTGACACCCATACAGGTGTAGTCTATCTCGTCCTTCGGTACGTCAAGCCATTCAGCAAGCATTTTGATAGTTCCCTGCACGCTATGGCAAAGACCGGTTACCTCAACGTTTGAATACTTCTGCATAGCTCCGCAGAGCATTGACATAGGATTAGTATAGTTGAGGAATACCGCCTTAGGACAATATTTTTTAATGTCCTCGCATATTTCAAGCATAAGAGGAATATTTCGAAGAGCTCTGAAAATACCCGAAACGCTTCTCGTATCTCCGACGTTTACATCGACTCCGTACTTTTTGGGAATGGTTATGTCGTACTGCCATACGTCTATATCTCCGTTGAATACTGTGCAAAGCACACCGTCTGCATCAAGAAGAGCCTCACGTCTGTTCTGCGTAGCGACGATTTTGCAACCCGGGCAGTCCATTTCCTTAATGATTTTTTCCACGACCTTCGTGATACCGCGAAGATTGGTTTCGTTAGTATCCATAAGTCTGAACTCTGTTTCACGGAATGCGGGAAACGTGAGCAAATCACGCACGCAGCTACTCGTGAACTGTAGGCTTCCTGCGCCTATAAAAGCTATTTTTTTCATATCAAGTTCCTTTCTGCCGCCCTAGGCAAGCTCGTAAATCGTTAATGAATTTTTTATGCGCCAATCCAAACCGAACAGATTTGTATCTGACGCTTTCATTATAAAGCAAGGGGCTGAAAAGGTAAATAGAAATTTTTCTTATAAATATGGACAAAAATGCTGTCGTATGATACAATATAATCAAGCATAAGTTTTAAAATCATCTAAAACTAAAACAAGGCGGTTGTTATTATGGCTCATATATACGACGGAAGCCGTGACTCTACGAATTTCGTTTCCGAAAGCTTCCTTGACGTGAACAGCGTTGGCACGCAAATTATGCCAAAGGGCTCGGTAACTATTCGAAGGCAAGGCAGAGTTGACTATCATATTTTTCTCGTTCTTGACGGCAAATACACGGTATCGTTCGGCGGTGAGGAGCATATACTCACGGCGGGCGGTCTTGCGCTCTATTATCCTGGCGAGGCGCAAAGATACGAGGCTCTTGTAACCAGCAAGTCCTTCTGGCTTCACTTTTCAGGCGAAGCGCTTGAGGGAATCCTGAAGTCCGAAAAGCTTCCCTCGGGTATATACAAGGCTTCGGAAAAGGTTACCACGGAAGCCTTCAAGCTTTTAAGCCTTTTCGGTACCGGCAATAAAAGATATTCGAGAGCTGCGCTGCTAAAGCTGATTTATACTCTCTCCGACTGCGTCGGCGATAAAAAGAGCGGAATCCCGCCCGAAATTTTCTCTGCTGTTGCATACGTCAATTCAAATTACGACAAGGAGATAAGCCTTGACGCTCTTGCGAAAATTTCCGGCTACTCAAAGAGTAGATTTTCTCACCTCTTCTCAGAGTCAATGTCCACGTCTCCCCTGAAGTATCAGAACGGGCTGCGCTTAAAAAATGCCGCTGAAATGCTTCTTTCCTCGACGGCACCTGTTGGCGAAATTGCATCTCTCGTAGGCTTTTCCGACCAGCTTTATTTCACAAGACTCTTCACTCGCGAGTTTGGTATATCTCCGACCGAGTACAGAAAACGGCCGAATGATGAAAACTAAATAAAAAACAAAGCTCCGATGCGACAATAAATCCATCGGAGCTTCAACTATTATTATAAAACGCCTGTTTTGAAAACTAATATTTACAAAATCTCGCCATACGTCATATCGCCATAGGTGGGAACAGGCCAATATTCACGTGCGGTTATCTCTTCGAGAGTGTCTATGTAATAACGCAGCTTATCCATAGCGGCGCTAACGTTCTTGCAGTAGAAGAATGCTGCTTCCTCGGTGGACTCCATCTTCGTGGCAACGCTCTCGCAATCGGCAAGAGCACGGTGAGCCTCGTAAACAGACGAGAGATTTGATACGAGCTTCTCTATATGAGCACGCTCGTTCGAAACGTTCGCGCTTGGAACAAGAGTCAGTATACTGTTCACAGAAGAGGAAAGGTCACCTATATATTTGTTTACAGCGGGAATATAGTCACGCATAGCCATCTCAAGCATAGTCTTTGCTTCTATATTCTTTATCTTTCTGTAATTCGCGAAATAGATTTCACGGCGTGAGCGAAGCTCTACTCTGCTCATAACGCCAAACTTCTCAAAGAGCTCCACGTTTTTATCGTCATCAAAATGCGCATACGCCTCGGGCGAGGTCTTGAAGTTTGAAAGACCGCGTCTTTCTGCTTCTCTCTCCCATTCCTTTGAATAGGAATTTCCGGAGAAAAGAATTCTGCTATGAGAAGCGAGAGTATCTCTTATAAGCTTATCAAGAGTCTTATCAAAGTCCTTCGCGCCCTCGAGAACGTCGGCAAAGTCAGAGAAGGATTTTGCTACCGCAGTATTAAGAACGGTATTCGCAAATGCTATATTCTGCGACGAGCCTATCATTCTGAACTCAAACTTATTACCCGTAAACGCAAATGGCGAGGTTCTGTTTCTATCGGTATTATCTCGTCTTATAGCCGGAACGGTCTTGCTTCCAAAGGACATATATCTCTTATCGGGATTATGGAATTCCGAGCCGTTTATGATGGAATTTACGAGCGATTCAAGCTCATCTCCAAGGAACATTGAAATAATCGCAGGGGGCGCCTCGTGACCGCCGAGACGGCAATCGTTACCCGCCGTTGCGGCAGAGATTCGAAGCAGGTCCTGATAATCGTCCACCGCCTTAATAACAGCAGCGAGCATAAGAAGGAACAATTTATTATCTCTCGGAGTTTTTCCCGGCTTCAAGAGGTTTTTACCCGTATCTGTACCAAGCGACCAGTTGTTATGCTTACCTGAGCCGTTAATACCCTCAAACGGTTTTTCCGCAAGAAGACACGCCATTCCGTACTTCGGAGCGAGTCTCTTCATACATTCCATCATAAGTAAATTATGGTCGGTTGCTATATTCGTGGTATGGTAAACGGGCGCGAGCTCGTGCTGCGCGGGAGCCGTTTCATTATGCTTTGTCTTTGCGGATATGCCGAGCTTCCAAAGCTCGACGTCGAGCTCGTGCATATATTCGCTGACTCTCGTGGGGAGAGTACCGAAGTAATGGTCGTCAAGCTCCTGGCCCTTAACAGCGGGTGCGCCGAAGAGCGTTCTTCCGCAGTAGAAGAGGTCTCTGCGAGCCTTGAAGTCCTCCTCTTTAATGAGGAAATATTCCTGCTCCGCTCCAACCGTTGCGGTAACTCTTCTCGCCTCGGTGTCACCGAAGAGCTTAACTATGCGAAGTCCCTCACAGCTTATAGCGTCCATCGAACGAAGCAAGGGCGTTTTAGTATCAAGCGCCTCACCCGTGTAAGAACAGAATGCCGTGGGAATATAAAGCGAGCCGTCCTTGACAAAGGCGTAGGAAGCAGGGTCCCAAGCGGTATATCCGCGCGCCTCAAAGGTAGCTCTGAGTCCACCCGAGGGGAAGCTTGAAGCATCGGGCTCGCCCTTGATAAGAACCTTGCCCGAAAATTCCATAATTGCCTTACCGTGCTCCGTTGGAGTGAGGAAAGCGTCGTGCTTCTCTGCAGTGACACCCGTGAGTGGCTGGAACCAATGAGTAAAATGAGTCGCGCCTTGCTCGATAGCCCAATCCTTCATAGCCGACGCAACAGTGTCCGCAATACTAGGGTCTATTTCTTTTCCCGCCTCAATAGTCGAAAGCAACGAAAGATAAACCTCCTCCGGAAGTCTCTCTCTCATAACCTCTTCATTAAAGACACGGGAGCCAAAAATTTTTGGCACGTTTAACTTTTCCATAAGCTCCTACCTCTCTTAAAATTGAGATTTATATTTTAATATAGTATACATTATATAAAGTTTATTGTCAAGTTGTAAATTCACCAAAATACGCGAGTACAAAGACAGAAAAAGCGTTGAATTTGCTCTATATATCAAAACGAACTCAAAATATGCGAAGGCTCACCGCATAAAAGTTCCTATCTCTATACTTGACTTTTCTCCCACGTAGGTGTATAATATTCCAGTACGCCTCTTAAAGAAAGAATTCTCAAAGAGATAAAAACAGTTTACAAAGGATATTAAATGTACTATATAACACTCGACCTTGAATGGAACCAAGCGTATCTTCAAAAGGCGCTTGCCGTTCAGCGCCAGCTCTCCTCGAGACTTCGCGGAGAGGTTATCCAGATAGGAGCGGTAAAGCTGAACGAAAATATGCAGCCCTGCGGCTCTTATCAGGTAATTGTTAAACCCAAATACTTCAAGAAGCTGCACAGGCACGTCAGCGAGCTTACGGGAATAACCCAAGACCAGATGGACCTCGGAACTCCCCTGCCCGAAGCTGCCGCAAGCTTCAAGAAATGGTGCGGCAGCGACTTCGTATTTCTCACCTGGGGCCCCGACGATATCCCTATGCTTAAGGAAAATTTCCACGTTCACTCAATTGATTCAAAGTGGCTTGAGCGTGTTTACGATTTGCAGATAATTTTCAACAGGCAGACCGACGGGGCGAACAAGCAGCGCTCGCTTGAGTACGCTATGGAATTTTTTGAAATTCCGCAAAGGCTACCGGCTCACGATGCCTTAAACGACGCTTATTTCACCGCTCTCGTTGCAGCAAAGCTTGATGTGAAGCAAGGAATCGCTCTTTACGACTCGGTAAGAGGCGAGCACCTCGAGTCATCTGTTATAGGCGATGCAGATGCGGGTGACGACGGCTACGTTACGATAGGAGAAATGCTCGAGGATAAAATAGTGGCTTCCCCGATATGCCCCCTGTGCAAGAGAGAGCTAAAATCTCTTGGCAAGCCGCTTCACACCAAAGGTCAGAAATACACCTTTATATATAATTGCGAAAAAGACGGTGATATGATACTCACCCTAAAGCTCCACCGCAATTTTAACGACACCTGGAGAGCTAAACGAACCTTAGATAAGGCGACCGAGGAAAAGCTCCTCGCATACAAGACAGGCCTTGAGAAGAGCAATATCCGAAGAAAAGGGCCGAAGCGCAACTCTCGCGGCGGAAGAAAAAAGAAGCCCACCGAAGCAGTAACCCAGACGGCAGTTGAGAGCTGATTTTAAATACGCCGAGCGAAAGTAAGGCACATCACTATTTGCGAAAAGCAAATAATATTGCTGACAGGCAGAGCTTGTCTATATCGCTCTCGGCAAAGCCCGGCATATCGCTATTCGCAGAAAACAAGACTATAAAAAAATCCCGCGCTGACTAGGCGCGGGATTTTCATGCGACTTTATCAACCGAGGGTAAGACCACCCGGCATTGGAATCATCGGGGAGTCCGTTTCGTCACTTCCCTCATCTGCACCGCTGGTGCGTATGATGTCCAGGTTGTTGATTTTTATAAGGTCGCATATCGGAGCTTCATATTTCATTGAAAACCTCCTTTAGCAATAGTTATTGACTATATGACTGCATAGTAATTGTAGCATACTTTCACAAAAAAAGCAATAGCAAAATGCAAAATTTTGGATTTTTTTTAAAATTCACGTTTTCTTCATATTTTTTTGCTCGAAACACCGTTTCATTTATTGCAAATACTGCGAAAAAAGGCAGAGGTACTACTTTAAATAGCGCCTCTGCCAAAAATATTAAATTTCAGGAGAAAATCAAGCTTGAAATCCGTGATTTTCTCTTTTTTATACCTACTGCCCGAGGTCAGCCTTAATCTGCCTGATCTCCGTACAATGCCTTAAGCTCTATGGCAATCTTGGGAACCTGAAGATCGACGTTGTGCTGTTTTTGAATAACCATATCCTCAAATCCCTCGCGCTTAACGATAACATTGGTATCAATACTGTTTATCATGCTAAAGTTGTTTCCCTCGCCCGAGCTTGCATATATATCCGAATACAGCGCCGTATCGTAGATAAGCGTTATCGTTTCGGTTATTCTGTACGGATATTTTACAGTACTTGCCGAAATATTATTCGGATCGTAGTTCTTAATAAAGATGGTGTTTATAAGCTCATTGTAAACATACGTATTCTGCAGCGCTCCGCTTCTGAAGTTCTCAATCTTGAAGTTATAGGGTATGCCGCACTCATATCCGAAATTCCAAAGCCATGCTGCTCCGGGCTGGTCCTCCTCGGTGCTTGGCTTGCTGGCAATCCAACCACCGTTGCTGGTCGAGAAGCCGGCGTCATAAATTTCCACTCTGGAATTAAGGTTTTCGGGATCAAATTCGGTACCGCCGCTGGGTCTGTTCGTCTTATAGTCCACAACTGCCGCCGCATAGCAATTCTTCAGATATACGTCTCCGCGGAAGGGCGCGCCGTAGTCTCCTCTTGAATAAATGAAGCTTGCTCCCGTAATCATCGTAACGTTTTCAGCGTAAAGATATCCGCCTCCAACGACGTTAAACGAGTGACCGATAATGGTATCTATAAGAGTTGCATTCCAGAAGCCTCTGTGCGCGTCGAAACGGTTGATCTCGCAGTTATAGAAGTTCATATTCTTCGAGCCGTTACTGGACATAATACCCCAGTGCTTCTGATCGCCAAGACCGTAGTCCTCGTATCTCGTGCCGGTTACGTCCTTGAACGTTTCGGTGTTTATACGGGTTACCTCAAGCGAGTCTGCGCCTTGACGCTGAACTACGTCCTTCAAGGTAACGTTAGAGCTATACTCTATAATAAGGTCGTAAGAACCCATAGCTACGGGGTTGGGAACCTCGCCTCCGGTAGAAGCTGTTGCGGCCTTATCCTCGTAGTAGGTGGTATGACCGGTAAGAATCGAATCCTTTGCGAGAACGTTATGCGAATCGTAAATATAGAAGAATCCGTAGTAGGGATAGCTTTCTCTTCTCGAGCCATAACCGGGATGGAGAGTAGAGTTAAGCGTAGAATTCTGATCGTAAGCGGGATCCATCGAATCACCAAGCGTGGGCTCTTCAATCATTCTATGCACGATATTGGATATAGTAACCTCACTGCGCTTGATTACGAATCCGCGCTTATACTGCTGATATCTACCCATATAATTCGTAGCCGCGGTGGTTACGCAGCACTTATTTTCGAACGTGCCGTTGGTTACCGTGATGGGTTTATCGTCAACTCTGCATATCTGTATTTTAGTAATCTTATCGAAGTCGTATGCTACGGGAGTATCCTCGGCAACCGTTCCGTCTACGTCGACTATGAAGATATCCTGTCTGTCTTGACCCTTATCCTCGTTAGCTCCCCAACGCTTAAAGTCCTTATGCTCGTCATTATAAATTCTTACAAGGCTCTTTGCCTCAAGATATGGCGCAAGCCACTCAAACTTAGTCGTACCAAATGGAATGGTTACGTCCTTAAATCTATCGTCCTCATCAGCGTTATCTATTATAACGTCGTCGTAATCTCTCTTAATGTGGAAAATTCCGATATTTCTTATCGTTTCACCGAGAGAGTTCTTTGCGGTGTGGATACCCTTATCGTCAATCGTAAAGGTAGCGCCGTTAAAGTCGGTATCGGTCTGAACGGGGATAACGTAGGTCAAGCCCTCGGCGCTTATTATGTAGTTCGCGCCTGCCTCACCCATGACCTTCTGACCGCCCTTGTTTGCGTGAGAGTGAGCGTTGTAGATAGCCTTATAGTCGCACTTATCGTCACTTCCGTTTGCTCCGAAGTCCTCGTACTTAACTATACTTACGAAGTCCTCGTACGTAAAGCTTTTAGCAATCGAGACGTTTCCTTTTTTGGTAAGAATAGCGCTGTTCATAAATTTCTGAAATGCAGTGTTAAAGGAATTTGCGTAAGCGCACTCAATAACAAGGTCGCCGTCCTCAACATATACGTAGAATCCGGGATCCTCTTCGTAAGCGAGATAATTGCCGTTAGCATCGGTCTTTCTCTCACACTTACGGATTACTATACAATGCTCATATGAATCCTTGTCCTTGATATTACCTGTATTAAGCCAATATCCCGATCTCTCGTAAAGGTTGTTTCTGAAATTAACTATGTTCGAATAGGTGAATGCGGTATCAAGGTCGGTAACAATAGTAAAATCCTTAATATCAACCGAGTCAATCTTGACGGATTCAACCATATAGCTTGTAAGCTGCTCCTTGAAAATCTCTTCAGGCTGAACTGCAAGCTGCTCCAAGGACTTCGTCTTATCGGTGATACCGAGAGTGTACTTGGTGAACCACTCGAACTTTTCCTTAGTCAATTTCGGAGTACCGCCGGCAACAACAAGTCTTTCTCCCGCAACCTTGTAGGTATAACCCTTTTCGCCAAGGTACTTATCGAAAACGTATGCGTCGTCTCCTCTATGCTGCGCATTAGCGCCTATAATCAATTCTCTGTCAGTAACCAAGGAAGGATCTTCGTCACTTATAGCGTCATTGACCTCTATACCGAGCTTTCGCAAGGTCTTAACGAAGCTTTCAGCCGCCTTCTTTCCTTCTCCCTCTGAAGCAGCCGTGTAAACGACGTTGAACGTAGCCTTACCCTCGTAAATGAGAACGTAGCCCTCGAGATCTCCGTAAGGATTTTCATCCTCCCCATTGTTAAGGAAAGGAATATCAATAGGCAAATTCTCTAAAAACGAGCACGAAGCGAGAGTGAACGCAAGGCAAACCATCATCGCAACGAGTAAAGCTCTGATTAGATTTTTCTTCATATTTTCCTCCATTTTTTTGAGCGTGGCTCATATTTATACGCATACATTATACCAAACCCAAAAATGCCAGTCAAGTAAGTATTTGTAAATTTGGTAATACTTACAAAATATTTTATATATTATTGTGGTAATTCACCAAATGTGATTTTTCTAATAAAGAACAAGAGCCCCTCGGCATAGTTATCGCCATAAGAGCTCTTGCTTGATTTATTAAAATAGGTGCTGACCGCCTTAATTTCAGCAGAACGATTGCTTCTTACCGATACGCGAAGCTATGGAAAGCGCAATAACAGTAAGGACGCAAAGCGCAGTGACAACAGCAAGCAAAATCCAATTAACCTCCGAAAGATACGCAAAGGTAAATTCTCCGCTTTCCGCATCCTGAAGATGAGGAGCTATAAGAAGCGTATCAAAAGCAACACCGAAGATAGCAACAGCACCGGCAATATGCGGCAAAAGCTCGCACGCCCCACGGCTTTCCTTGCTTTCGTCTCTCACAGGAAGAAATCTTGTGGGTGTGTTTTTGGAGAAATCTATAACAGAGCCAATCCAAGCTCCGACAAGCACGCTCACTATCGTTTCGGGAAGCATATAGGTAGCATTATATCCGATAGAATATACGAGAGCCGCCTCGGTAGGAATAGAGAGTCCCGCCCATACGGTAGCGCCCGCAACCGTGTGACATAAATACCTCAAAATGCACACGAAGGCCATACCCGTGGCAATTTCAGCGCCCTGATTCTTAGAAGCTGAAAGCTTTAATTTCGTAAGCTTGTTTCTGAATATTCCGCCAAGGCCTACCACCGTAAACGCAACGATATAGTCAAGCATAATAACCGCAATTACCGATTGCCAACCCGTAACGTAAGAAAGATTGTTAAGTCCGAGGAGCTGCTGTATTACAGCATAAACCAAGCCTGCCGAAAGTCCCGTACCGACTCCGTGCCTATATCCGACTATCACGAGTGGCAGCATTGATGCGAGCGTAACCGAGCCACCGTACGGCATTTCGATAAGCTTGAGCAAGCTTAATACTGTTGCGAAAGCCACCATAAGCGAGCTTTCTACGATTTTTTTCGTGAGATTTCTTGTTTTTTCCATTTTTATACCATCCTTTCAGCTAAAGCGCCCGTCTCACAAAAAGCGCTATTGAATAAAAATTGCCGCACAGACTACATCCGTGCGGCAAAATTAAGCTGAAAATGAAATTTCAAATCCATTATCCGTATCAATAAAAAACTAAACACACCGAAAGCGTACCGTTTTCAATTGACGCTTGCTATCTTCCTACGACGGCATTATCCGTATCAGGTTAAAGGGTTCGCGCATCAGCGCATCTCAGCAAAAAGCACCCCTGATATATTCTGTTGGCTACGCTATTTTAGCATACTTTTCCTGCTTTGTCAATAGCGATTTAGAAAAATAAGCCGATACCCCCGTTTACAAAAACAAGTCAATACCACGTAGTCTCTTTCGAAGAGCTTCATCAAAACTCCTCGAAAATCAAAAGCGCACCGTTTTCCACGGAAATCTCGCAATCCCCGGAATCCGTGTAAGAATTTGAGACACCAAGCGAAGACGATGGAGAGAGCATAACTTTCTCTGCCTCATATTTAAGCCCGCGTATAGAAACCCCCTCGGCAACGCCGCCAAAGGCAAAGACCGAAACAGTTTTCCCTCTCTCGCCAAAGAGCTTAATTTTCTCGTTTTTTATGGCAAAAACCCTGCCGTTATTATTATATAAAAAAGCTTGTTTTCCGTCTTGCTTTGCTTCTAAAAGTAAACAATAGTTAGCATAAGTATGGTCTTCTCTTCCACCTACACCACCAAAAACATGAAATTCATCGCACCCCCTCGAAGCTCCGAGACGGTAAGCTATAAGCATATCAGTCTCATCCTTCATCACCGAGTATTTCAAAATTTCAACGTCTCTAAGAAGCACCGATAATTCATCGGTTTCACCTCTTATATCCGTCATTGTTTCACTACTGTGAGCTGTAGCGGATTTGTAAGTCTCCCCCGCCTGCCTTACGAGTGACTCTGAAAGCGAGTCAAAATCTCCGAGCAAAACGTCGGGCTTTATCCCGAATTTCAAAAGATAAGCAAATCCGCCGTCTGCCGCAATAACGAAGTCGTCTTTTAATATTTTAGGCTTCGAGAAAAGCTCTCCCGCCCCAAAAATGCAGCACCGTTTCATAATTTTTCCGACAAGTCGAGCATTTCGTCAACCGCGCGCATTACACCAAGCTTACCGTATTCGTAGGTAAGTCCGCCCTGCATATAAGCGGTATAAGGCTCGCAAAGAGGACCGTCGCAGCTAAGCTCGTTAGTAGCTCCCGTAATAAAGGTTCCAGCTGCCATAATTTCGGGGTGTGGATACCCCGGCATCTCTCCGGGCTCGGGAATGCAATAGGCTTCAACGGGAGAGCCCATCTGAATACCCTTGCAGAATTTTATAAGCTTTTCAGGCGAATAGAGATTCATAGTCTGCACGATATCTGTGCGCTTCTCGTCATATTTTGGGTCAACGTCAGCAAAGCCGACAAGCTCAAGAAGTCTTGCGGCAAACGCCATGGATTTAAGCGTTGAAGCAACGCAGGAGGGCGCCATAAAGAATCCTTTATAGAATGATGCAAGCTGATTGAAGTTTGCTCCGAGGTCCTTTCCTACGCATGGAGCGGTAAGTCTTTCGGCAATATCTTCTATGACGTCACGGCGTCCGACGCAATATCCTCCGCTCACCGCAAAGCCAGCGCCAAGATTCTTCATCATCGAGCCTACGAAAACGTCAGCTCCGACGTCGGTCGGCTCTCTATCCTCGGTAAATTCACCGTAGCAGTTGTCAACCATAATAACGGTTTCGGGGCAAGCCGCCTTGACAACCTTTATAGCTTCTTCTATTTTATCTATAGTAAGGCTCTTTCTTTGCGAATATCCACGGCTTCTCTGTATTGCCGCAACACGAACGTCGCCTCTTGAAACACGTTCCCTTATAGCTTCAAGGTCAAAATCGTTGCCGATAAGGTCTATTTCCTCATATTTTACTCCGCACTTGATAAGCGAATTTCGGCTGTCTCCCGCAGTTCCTATAACGCTCTTCAAGGTGTCGTAAGGCTCACCCGATATATAAAGGAGAGTTTCACCGTGCTTAAGAAGCCCTCCAAGCGTAACCGCGAGCGCGTGCGTTCCCGACATAAGCTGCGGTCTTACCAGCGCATCCTCCGCTCCGAAAACCTTTGCGTAAATCTCTTCGAGCTTGTCTCTTCCCGAATCGGTATATCCATATCCTGTGATTTCTATAAAATCAGCGGTTGAAACACGGCACTCCTGAAATGCCGAAAGCACCTTTGCCGAGCAAAGAAGCGCGTTTTCTTCAATTTTCTTAAACACCTCGGCGCAGTCGCTCTCCGCGCGCTTTGCCATCTCTGCAGTGTAATCGCTTATCTTGTAACCGTAATACATTTTTCGCTGTCCTTTTTGTACCATAATGTTTGTTTTTTACCAAAAATCAAGGGTTTTAAGGGGTTTGCCAAGAAAAAACTACCATTTTTCAAAAGTTATTCTTTTAAAAGCAACCAAAAGTCCCGGAAGTCAAACGTTTTTGCTAAAAGCAAACACTCCACCCTGATTTTCTCATACGGCTTATATTCTATCATAAAAGAAGAATTAAATCAATAGCTGTCGATAAAAAAGGGGCTGAGTCATTAAGAATTCAGATGTACCAAGGGTTTCTTGGAACTTTTGGGTCAAAAAATCTGAATTCTTAGTGCGAAGCGCATTTGGGGCTCGCTTGATTTAGAGCAGAAATCGTCGGCTGATAATCAAGCAAAGCGAGCAAGCGCAGATTGCTCTTTGGTGACTCACTGTAAGTGAGTATGGTGTGACGCACCAAAAGATGAAATCTTTTCACCAAATAGAGTACGAGCAACAGCCGTACAAAAGTACGGTGAGCGAGGAAACGGCGATAGA
>JAFTRA010000015.1 GCA_017462485.1 Clostridia bacterium
AAATGCAGTTTTGAAATAATAGATTTTTTCATAGACGAGCCAATTTTTTTGAGAAATATGCGGATATTTAAGAAAAAATCGGTGATGTATAGGGGAAAATCTATCTTTCAAAACCTTATGAGTTCGATTCTCTTACGGCTAGCCAATACCAACCTAAATCGAATACGTTTTAAGAGACCACGGCATAATGGGTGATGCTCTTAGTGAAGAATTTAAAAAAACATCGCCAAGTGCGAGCATCGCATTTGACTAGTCAAATACCTTGGGCTAAGCCCAAACCCTTATTACAAGCAGAAAGAGCAAGAGTAAAAGAAAACCAATCCTTCTATCCTTGCTCTTATTTTTTCTTCTGTCGATATATTCACTTTCGTGAAATATATTCACTTTCGTGAAATATGTTCACGAAAGTGAATTCGATATGCTTTCGCTACGCCGGGGCTCGATATATTGTCGCTTCGCGCCAATTCGATATAAGATAAATCCCTCTCGCTTTTGACATATCTCGCCTTCTGCGAGGTATGAAAACCATATCGAAAATCACGTGAGGGATTTATCCAGATGCGTGTTGTCCGTTAATGATAACACGCTAAATGCTCCTGTCTCTTTCTAAATAATTACTCAATAACCGTTTCAGCGAGTCTTATTCTGTCGCTGACAGAAACGTCGGAAACAAGGATAGAGCCTCTCAAGCTCTCACACGTTCCGGCTTTCTTTATAAGCTCGGCAGTAGTCTTTCTCACAGAGAACGGTCCCTCAACTCTTTGAAGCTTCAAAAGAGCCTCGCGCTTGCGCATAGAAAGGGGCGAGAGAACGTTATGAGTAACCGTTATTTCGTACTCAGCGGAATAATCGATATCCGAAACGGTTACACTCACGGTTGCATACTTTGATGCCTTGAAGTCTATCGGCTTGCCGTTCTTCTTAACCTCTATATTTGCGTAAGGCTTTTCGGTAAGTCCTATCATGGCGTCAACCGCGGTATTCGAAACTATATTCTTAAAGGTAAGAGTTATATCACGCTGCTCGGGAAGAACAGATACGTCGCCCTCAAACGTCAGCTTCACTGTCGCCTTACCCTCTTCGTATTTGTTTTCAAAGACGGTATAAGCAGCAGTGCCGACAGCATCGTCCTCGTAAAGCTTATAGGTATTATTTCCAGAGTAAATCTCAGCCTCAAGCCACTTGGGATTTTCGTATGAATTTCCCTTATCACGAGAGAGTGGAAGAACCGCGCCCGCCTTTGCGAGAACGGGAATACTGTTAAGAGGGCGAACCATAGTTATCCAGGCTCCGCCTTCGGATACGTTATAAACGTCATTTGTAAATACGTCCGTCCATACGCCTGCAGGTAGCCATACGTCCTTCTTCGTGAGATGACGCTCACCGCTACGCTCAGTGATAGGCGCCACGATAAACTCACCGCCGAATATGTACTGATTCCTTGCGTTATAGCTTTCCTCATACTCGGAATACTCGTAGTACATAGGCTCCATAAGTCCGAGTCCGTCGGAATGTGTGCGGTTATTTGCGCTGTGCAGGAACGGAATCATTCTGTGACGAAGCCTGAGAGCCTCGCGTACAAGCTCCGCAACTCCGTTCTCGTGAGCCCAGGGCTCCTGCGTAAGAACTATACTGTCAGTGCAGTGCATACGCATTATAGGATTAAACACAGCAAACTGCATAAATCTTAAATAAAGCTCGTTATCCTTTTCACCCTTGTGGTGACCGCCAAAATCGTGACCCCACCAGGTGTAACCAATGTTGCTCGACGTTGCGGTGAAATAAGGAAGATATGAAAGCGTTGCCCAGGAAATAACTGTATCACCCGAGAAGCCCATAGGATAACGGTGAGAGCCTATGCCCGCATAACGAGACATAAGCAGCGCATGCTTTCCGTCACGGCCGTTATCAAGGAAGTGATAGTGGTTGAGCGCCCACAGAGGATCGAGTCCCGCAAGCGCTGAGCTCGTTCCCTGCTGCCAGTCCATCCACCAGAAGTCAACACCGTCTTTTTCATACGGATGGTGCAGAATTTTAAAATAATTGTTTACAAAATCATCGTTTGCTATATCAAATTTTATCTGCTTTTCGGTCTTAGGATCTACTCCCATAGCGATAGCCATTTCCTCATACATATCCTCGAAGAAACGAACTCCATCAGCCGGATGAAGATTAAGAGTTATCTTAAGATTTCTCTCTTTAAGCTCATTTAAGAACTTTTTATAATCGGGGAAAAGCTTCTTGTTCCAGGAATATCCCGTCCAGCCGATGCGCCACTGTCTATCGGCAACCGTTCCTCTGTCCTCGGAAATCTTACCGTTTGCACTAAGTCCCTTTTGCTCGTCAAGATCGGTGGAATAGTGCCAATCCATATCGACGGTAGCAACGGTGAGGGGAACGTCAAAGCGTTCAAATTCATCCATAACGTGAAGATATTCTTCGTCCGAATATGCGTGATACCTGGACCACCAGTTTCCAAAAGCAAACCTCGGAAGTAAGGGCGTCTGTCCCGTGATAGCAAAGAGAGCCTTTACCGCCTCTCTGTATTCGTTACCATATGCGAAAACGTATATATCAAATTCATCGCTTGACTTAACCTCAAGCTTGCCCGACGCAAGAAGACGGAGCGACTCGGTATCGTCAACAACCGCAACTCCCGTACGAGAGCAAACGCCCGTACCGAGCTTGAGTTTAGTGTTCCTACCTCCGCTGATGCAAACGTCACCGTCGTAGTTATCCAAAGTTCTGGTGGTTCCAAGCAGGTTGCCGTCGTTATTTATCGGCTGCTTTTTGCCGTTTATCAATATATAGCTTTTTTCAAAATTCTTCGCAAGATGAAGAGTTACCTTCTCGGTATTTATCTCGAGGTAGGTTGCTACCTCCTTAACGTCAAAGCTGACGGCAGGCATGTTTCTGTACCATATACTCTGCGTTGCCTCATCGTTGAACTCTCCGCTTTTGTTCTTCTCAATACGAAAAAGTCGGTCGGTAAGAACGCTTATGCGATAATCGGAAAAAAGCACTACGTTGGCAGAGTTCGCCAAAGGATACGTGTTTACTATCAAATGTTTTTCAAGCATAGCTTACTCCTATAAATAAAATTTCTACCTAGATTATAACACTTAAAAATATAAAAGTCAATATTGCAAAATAGCAGTTCAAACTAATATTTATGTTTTTAAGATAACAAAAAACGTATAGAGACACCGTAATTTTTACAATGCTCTATACGTTTTTGTTTGTTTATGTCAAAATGCGACAGTCCTTTAAATTAAAGGTGCAAAACTCTATCCTGAATCTCGCTCGTTCTGCCCTGGTTCCAGTACTGCGTACCTATATAACCGCAGGTTCTGCGAGCTACGTTCATCTTGGACTGATCGCGGTTCTTACAGTTTGGGCATTCCCAAATGAGCTTACCGTCCTCGTCCTCTTTTATCTCAATTTCACCGTCGTATCCGCAGACCTGGCAGAAGTCGCTCTTCGTATTAAGCTCTGCGTACATAATGTTATCGTAGATGAATTTCATAACCGAGAGAACAGCCTCAATGTTGTTCTGCATATCAGGAACCTCGACGTAGCTTATAGCTCCTCCGGGCGAGAGCGCCTGGAATTTAGCCTCAAGCGTAAGCTTATCGAACGCATCAATAGGCTCGGTAACGTGAACGTGATAAGAGTTGGTGATATACATTCTGTCGGTAACACCGGGAACGATACCGAATCTCTTCTGAAGGCATTTAGCGAACTTATAAGTAGTGCTTTCAAGGGGGGTTCCGTAAAGCGAGTAGTCGATATTTTCAGCAGCCTTCCACTTTGCAGTATATTCGTTGAGCTTCTTCATAATGGTAAGTCCAAGCTCCTCGCCCTCAGGCTCGGTAAGCTTTTTGCCGTTAAGCGCCATTACGCACTCCCAAAGTCCCGCATAACCGAGAGAAATGGTTGAGTAACCTCCGTGAAGATACTTGTCAATAGGCTCACCCTTAGGAAGACGGGTAAGCGCTCCGTACTGCCAAAGGATAGGAGCAGCGTCGGAAAGAGTACCGGTAAGACGCTCGTGACGCGCCTGAAGCGCTCTGTGACAAAGCTCCATACGCTCATCGAATATCTCCCAGAATTTATCCATATCGCCTTTAGCGGAAAGTCCGATATCAACAAGGTTTACGGTAACAACACCCTGGTTAAATCTTCCGTAATACTTAGGCTGACCGTTTTCATCAACGTAAGGAGTAAGGAAGCTTCTGCATCCCATACAGGTATAGCAGTGTCCCTCTCCGTTTTTGTCAACCTTATTCTGAAGCATTATTTTCTCAGAGATATAGTCGGGAACCATTCTCTTTGCGGTGCATTTTGCCGCAAGCTCTGTTAAGTAGTAGTAGGGGGAGTCGTTATGTATATTCTGTTCCTCAAGAACGTAGATAAGCTTCGGGAACGCAGGGGTTATCCAGACGCCCTTTTCATTCTTGACGCCTTGATAACGCTGAAGAAGAGTCTCTTCGATAATAACCGCAAGGTCCTGCTTCTCCTGCTCGTTTTTAGCTTCGCCAAGATACATAAAGATAGTAATGAAGGGAGCCTGTCCATTAGTCGTAAGAAGAGTAACTACCTGGTACTGAATACACTGAACACCGCGGCGAATTTCATCGCGAAGTCTTTCCTCGGTTATCTTCTTTACAGCGTTTTCATCATTCACTCCGATTTCAGAAAGCTCGCGCGCAACGGTGCTCTGAATCTTTTCACGGCTTATCTGAACGAAAGGAGCAAGATGAGCAAGGCTTATCGACTGACCACCGTACTGGTTAGACGCTACCTGCGCGATAATCTGAGTTGCAATATTACAAGCGGTAGAGAAGCTGTGAGGCTTTTCTATCATCGTTCCGCTGATAACAGTACCGTTCTGGAGCATATCCTCAAGGTTAACAAGGTCGCAGTTATGCATATGCTGAGCAAAATAGTCTGAATCGTGGAAGTGGATAATTCCCTCCTCGTGAGCCTTTACTATGTCCTCGGGAAGAAGGATTCTTCTCGTGATATCCTTGGATATTTCGCCTGCCATATAGTCTCGCTGAACGCTGTTAACGGTGGGGTTCTTGTTGGAGTTTTCCTGCTTTACCTCTTCGTTATTGCACTCAATCAAAGAAAGAATCTGGTCGTCGGTAGTGTTGGTACGGCGGATAAGAGCTCTCTTATATCTATACGTAATATAAGCTCTCGCAAGAATGAACGCGCCTGAGCGCATAAGCTCATTCTCTACCATATCCTGAACCTCTTCAACGTTTACCGCTCTTCCGAGCTTCTCGCACTTGGATTCAACGTGAGCTGCGATTTTATTTATTTTACCTTTTGTTATCCGTTCATCTTCATCAACCGCTTCGTTAGCTTTTATGATAGCCGCGGCAATTTTTTCACGGTTAAAAATTTCTTCCGAACCGTTTCTCTTAATAAGTTTCATCGTCCTCTCCTTTTCTTTTTCTTTTTTTAGAACAAAAAGTTCCTACCCAAAATTTAGGTAGAACTTTGAATGATTTTCAGCTTTTTGGGGAACTATCAAACTGAAAAGATTTAATAAATACTGTATTGAAAGTTTTTGCTTTTATGGGCTTTCTCGCTCACTTTTTACCTTGTATCAATGGTCTCGTATTTTTCATAAGCCCCATCGAGACTTACCAGCTCTTCTTCTATCTTAAAACAGTTCGAGCCAGTGCTCGACGCAGTGAGTTTATTATACGACAAGCAAAAATGTGAAAGCGGCGCATCGCGACATTTTCGGACATTTTTGCGCCGGACGTCAAGAGCTCACAAAGAAACCCTGTTTCTTTAGCGAATTCTCTCTTCAAAAAGAATCACCATTACTCGACTCCCTAACTTTTTCTATCTTTAAAACAGTTCAAGTCAGCACTGCGCACAGTGAGTTTATTATACGACAAGCAAAAATGTGAAAGCGGCGCATCGCGGCATTTTCGGACATTTTTGCGCCGGACGTCAAGAGCTCACAAAGAAACCCTGTTTCTTTAGCGAATTCTCTTTGGAGAGAATTCGCAGAGGATTTCGCGTTGCGAAATACTCAGTGAGTATATTATACCACATCTTGTGATTTTGTCAACCCTAAAATACTATATATTGTGTTTTTGTTGTTTTTTATTTATCGGCAAAGAGCGAGAAATTACCCCAAAAAAGAGTGTATTTTTGTTTGAAATGACATCTCAAAATTAAGCCATACAGTTAAAACGGGGCAGAGTCATATATACCCAAGACGCACTTTCGTCAATATCTACAAATTTGTGTCTTTTTTTTCTCTACTATTCTCTTTGAGTTAAAATTAGCAAAGGCTCAATTTATATTAATAGGAAGAAAACAAAAAATTCGTTTTGCTTTTTTCTTTTTCATGGTTATAATATTGAAAAAAACGACGTTCTGTGTTACAATCTTAATTGTAAAGCTTATTAAAAAATACTTATGACAAAACGAAAGTAGGAAGAATCTATGAAATTTGATTTTAGCTATTACAACCCAACTAAAATTTATTTCGGTAAAACATCAATGAAAAATCTCGAGCCCGAACTCGAAAGCTACGGCAAAAACGTTCTTCTGGTTTACGGCAAGGCGGCAATCAAAAAAATCGGTCTTTACGACGATGTAATAAAGGCTCTTATGAACACTAAAAAGAACGTAACGGAGCTCGAAGGTATAAAGTCAAATCCTACCTACGACCAGGTCCTTGAAGGAGCAAAGCTTGTCAGAGAAAACGATATTGATTTAATTCTTGCCGTTGGCGGAGGCTCGGTTATTGACTGCGCAAAAGCTATCTCGGTTTCCGCTTATTGCGACGGTGACCCGTGGCAAAAGTATTGGGTTGATTTCAAGCCATTAGACAACGAAACCGTCCCTGTCGCATCAATTCTTACAATGACCGGAACAGCATCGGAAATGAATTCCGGTTCTGTCATAACGAACGAGGAGAAAATGATTAAAGAGGGCAGAGTTTTCCCTCCCAGCGTTAACCCAAAATTTTCAATTCTCAATCCCGAATACACCTATACTGTACCGAAAATTCAGATGGTCAGCGGCATATATGATGTAATGTCTCACCTATGCGAGCAATACTTCTCCGGTAACGACGATAATGTCAGCGACTATCTTCTGGAAGCGCTTATGAAATCTCTGATTTTCTCGGCAAGAGCAGCCCTCAAAAATCCCGAAGACTACGAAGCGAGAAGCAATATAATGTGGTGCGCAACAATGGCGCTCAACAAAATTACCGGTGTCTCCAAAGAACAGGACTGGCAGGTACACGGAATAGAGCATCAAATCGGTGCATACACCGATTGCCCTCACGGTGTTGGTCTTGCAATAGTATCAATTCCCTACTACCTGCATGTCTATAAATACGGAATCGACAAATTCGTGCGTTTCGCAACCGAGGTGTTCTGTGTAAAACCCGACGGCAAATCGAAAGAAGAAATAGCCGAAGAGGGCATACACGCGCTTGAGAATTTCATCAAAGAGCTCGGAATTCCACTAACACTCCGTGAAATTGGAGCGACGGAAGATATGCTTCCAAAAATCGCATATTCCGTAGAGTCCGGCGGCGGATACAAAAAAGTTTCTCAAGATGAAATGCTTGATA
Source organism: Clostridia bacterium (assembly GCA_017462485.1). Taxonomy (GTDB): domain Bacteria; phylum Bacillota; class Clostridia; order Oscillospirales; family CAG-272; genus UBA1740. The sequence continues at coordinate 7,622 of JAFTRA010000015.1, forward strand.
TTTTAAAAGACTGTTTTTAATAAAAGATAGTAAAAAGTAAACAATAGTTTACTATACGCTTGCAAAGTTAACGCATAATAATTTCAAAAACTTAAATATGCCCAACCAACCATTTATATAATAGGAAAGCTAAAGTTAACCTTTGACGCAGTTGATGCTCATCAAAAGAAGCGCTTTCAGAGGTAAGAACCCACACGCAAGCGCCTAATTACTACGGAGCAGTGCAAAAAATCATATAGACTCTGACGAGCATGTCATATTTCTCGCGCACAAGAGTGGCGAATGCATAGGGCATATATTTGTAAGCTTCGCAAGGAATAAATTTTAAAGCATTTTTAGCAATTCACGATGCGAAAGAGATATTTTTATATACAAAAAGCGGCTTAAAAAACCATTTGCCAAAAAATATTGAAAAAAGTAAAAAAAGCACTTGACTTTTCCCAAGTCAAGTGCTATAATATATTAGGTTTTTTGAAGAAACCACGCAACAATCGATCAAATCTGGGTGTGGCGCAGTTGGTAGCGCGCTACCTTGGGGTGGTAGAGGCCGCAAGTTCAAGTCTTGTCACTCAGACCAAAAAGGAGATTCGCAAGAATCTCCTTTTTTCTTTGTTTTTCGCCTGAAATCGCCCATTTTCTCGCATTTTGCGGCCTAAATTCAGCCTCAAACAGCCTCACAATCTGACCACATAAAACCTCAAAAAAACGGTTTGACCACATGTTTGACCACTTCGCTGACCACATGTGAAATTTTGTGGTAATTTTCTTATAAAACCGGCACCTCTCTAAAGTGAAAGTGCTTTTTAAAATCATACTCTAGCCAAAACTTTTTGCAGTGCCTCTCCATACGCTTCTCTTTTTTGTTTAGATAAATCCATCTCAAATATATTCTTATGTACTGCTATGTGTATTCTAGATCTGAGCTTTTCGACATCTGCACCTGTGGAAAATTTCGTCAGTTTATCGATCAGTCCATCCTCTTTTTCCAACCAACTGAATTGATTGGATTGAGTATATGTGTTATCGTAATCGAATATCACAAGCTGTCTTTCTCCATTGTTGTTTAGCCAAGACAATATATTTTGCCACCATTTTTTATCCGTTGCGCCAAGAGACATTCCATACACGCAAATTATCGTGCTTGAATTTATCACATCTGTTGTAGCCGAATCGTTTCCGTACCTCAAGTACTGATTAAGTTGAGGCTTAACAATATATCTTATAAAACGTGAATCTCCTGCCAGTTCTTTGTTTTCTATTTGGCTAACATCGTTTACACCGATTATTGGGTGTAAATCACTCTTCCCATGAACATGAACAATCTTGCCAATTTTGTCAACTCTTTCTCCGCTGTGTTTTCTTTTACCAACTACACCTTGTGATATTGTCTTTAAACACTCTTCCAACACAGTAGTATAATTGAAATTAACAAAATTATAGATATAGTCTTCGGAAGCGTGATTAGAGTATATATTGGAAATCGTTGTTCTTGATTCTGGAGCTAGTTTTCCGCCATCATAATATCCTCTTAACGCATTTATCATATGCTCCGATATAGTTTTTTCTTCATCGAATGAAAGCATTGACTCTTGTAATTTCAAATACTCAATAAACTCGCCTTCAAAATCTTTCAGTTGGTCTAAAAAATCTTGCTTTGTCTCCTTCGTAAATTTGACAGTGTATTTACCCAAAGCAAATTCAAAATCCGCCCATGTATCGTAATCACCGTTAATTTCTTCTGACAACATTTTTATTCTGTTTTCTTTTGTTCTCGATTTAGCTTCGTATATAGGAAAGAAATCTTTAAACCTAGAATTCATTCCTACTCCCACATCAAATCCATTGCCTATTAAAAAAGTAATTTTCATTGTCTATCCTCTCATTTTACTATGTATTCATCTATTTAGCATTATAAATATAGACGGGGTCAATACAATTAGCAACAAACTATCTTGCTTCTTGTACTGACCCCGTTTTCCCCGATTTCACCGCCGGGAGGAGATTACTTATTACATATTTTCTTGCAATCCAACCCCAAGCAGTTACACAGCGGCTTTAGATTGGAACAAACTTGAACCCTAATCAACGGAATGTCTAACTTGTCTATAAAACCGTCAAGCTTATCGCCCTTGACATAGACTCGTTTAGCTTTTTTAAAAAGCTTTTTTATAACTTCCTGACCAGTTCCGTTTTCCTTCGGTGTCTTGGCTGACAACCTTAAATATCTTTTTACTCCATCAAAATCATACAAGAACCAATCTTCTATAGATTTGTTCGCTTCTATAAACTCTACCTTTTTTACGCCATTCTCAACTAGTTTCTTTTTTACCGCTTTCATGTCAACCGGAGGTTTCCTCGAAAATTTAAAAACATCCGTGTCATAGCACAAGAACGCATATATGTCACTATCGGGGTGTTTTCTCTTGATTTCATCCAATTTCCGTAAGGCATCGTTTTTGTAGTTCCCGACACCTTTCATATTTATATACTCAATATTGCAACAAAATTCTTCACTATGAAGAGTTCGTATGTCAGCTATTAAAGCCTTGTAAAAATCAACCTCGGTATAGCCTTCAACAAAGAGTATAATAACCTTTGACTTAGGATTCGACATATTCCTTTAAAGCTTCATCGGCATCATCATTTGATAAGAGATTGAAGATATAATCTCCAATCGATCTATCATACTGAGTTGCATCCTTAATTAAGGAATTAACTTTAGAAGATGCAATTCTCTTGAAATTTACGCCCCCGTCTTCGCGTGTTATTCCAATGTAAATGCTTCTAGGATCAAGATACTGTATGACATAAGGTGAGTGGCTGGTAAAAATTATTTTACATTTATCTACTAACTGAGATAAAATATCCAAATAACTCTGGAACAAAGCTGGGTGTATTGAATTCTCTGGTTCTTCCATTGCTATCATGGAAAGTCCTTTAACATCAGCAATTGTTGCATATGTAAGCATTAAGAATATTCGCTTAGCTCCATCCGATAATCTATCAAAACTGATTGGTTGAATCAGCAAGTTGTCTGAAACAAACATAGTATATATACTATCAGTATACATAAACGGAGCATCTTCCGATATGTTTATACGCTTGTTCTTGTCATGATTAAGCTTGTGCTCCCTAACATCTATATCACTGATTCTAGGGAATAATTGTTTGAAAGAGTTAACCAACAACTCGAACTTATCTTTATGCTCTTTTTTTAAGTAGTGTATCGCTCTAGGAATATTTTGTATTCCTCCAAGTTCCAATTCTTCAAAACCTTTGAATATGAAAGGATCGGGATGGTATGCAGGACTAGCATCAAGATGTCTCTCTATGAAGAACGGAATGTTATTCACCTGCTTAATGATATCCAAATAATAGAGATCATCAAATGCCAACAATTTATTTATAACGAGTGAATCGTCATCTATCTTAATTTGAGAATCACATCTTCCGGATTCGGAACGCTTATACTTTGCTATACTTTGATCCCTGTTTATGTAAGTATAATACTTCTGTCCTTTTCCAACATTCTTAATCTTTAAACATTCAACAACAATTTTGGGTTGAAGCTTCGTTGTACTCCATGAAAATTCATAGGAATATTCCACAATGTATGACTCATTCCCCGATTCAATTTCCAATTCAATTTCAAACTCAAAATTTTGTCCGGCATTTGAGCGCAAAATTGGTACATCGCTTTTAGACGACATAGCCTTACTTTTGATTTGAGAAGGATAATTTATAAAATCAATTCCAAAATCAATAGCATCCAAAATGTTGGATTTTCCGTATCCATTCAATCCCACCAATGCCGTCATCTGCCCAAACACGATTTCCGCCTCAGAAATGTTTCTAATACCTTTAATTTTAGTTCTCAGTATTTCCATTTTCTTTACCTCGTGCATCAAAATAATATCAATCAATCTATTAACCATGTTCATTATATCACACCTTTCGACGAAATGCAATAGTTTTTTTCATATTTTTATAAAAAACATCATTTTAGAACATATTATTCGAGTAATATGCAATTTTTGCCCCCGTTTATCATATCACAATCAATATGCAAATCTACAAGAAAACCGTCGAAATCACAAAATCGTTATTAATCTTGATTGAAATTATCTCGTTACACGATTAGACAATCGATTTTTTGATAAAAGTTTTTTGTGTCTCTTCTTTGTTTAATGCTGCCTAAATTTTTACCATCATGCGATGCCGTATTCGGCTTTCATTCGAGTTATAAGCTCTGCGAGCTTTGCTTCGCACTCGGCTTCCGTAGGAGCGTACACATTCTCTGAGATACGCTTTCCGTTGACGGTTGGGGTATATCTGCCCTGCCAGCATTTCGCACTTAACTGCTTGATATAGCCGGTGCCTGGCTTGCGCTTTTTACCCTTGTATGGCTCGAAGATTTCGATGGGTGGCTTTTCGGGTTTGCCATCGTTCTCGTCATCGTAGCTTCTTGCGGTTTCGGGTGCTCCCACTGCTGAGCTGAGCGCTCTATCGATAGTCTTTGCAGCAGTACGCATACCCTCGTCAGTCACGTGCGAATATACGTTCAGCGTTGTTTCTACGCTTTCGTGTCCGATAACGCTCGCGAGAGTCTTTATGTCCATACCGTATCGGAGCGATTGAGTCGCAAAAGTGTGTCTTAGGGCATGGAAGGGTACGTGTTTGCATCCTGCTCTGACCAATATCTTATCAAGACTCTTTCTGCATGCTGTCGGATCTCTGGGAACGTCCTCGCTTTTCACGGGAGACGGGAACAGCCACTTTGACTTTACTCTCTGCTTATACTCCTTTAGCACCTCTATGAGCTCCTTCGGCAGAACGATGGTTCTGTTAGCTGCTTTGGTCTTAGGTTCGGTTATTTTGAGAACCTTCTTATCATACCTTACCTGCTTATTCACTCTCAACTCACACTTCTTAAAGTCTATATCATCCCACTGTAGTCCCAGAAGTTCTCCTCTTCTGAGTCCTGTTGAGATATCGAGAAGGAACATTTCATAGAATCCGTCTTCCTGCGCTTGTATAAGAAGCCTTTGCATTTCTGCCGGTGTCAGTACCGCGACCTCGGGATTTTTCTTTGGAGGAAGTCTGCAGAAATCCGCAGGATTTTGCCTTATCAATCCATCGTTCTTAGCTTTTTCGAGCGCAGCTAGGCAATGAGCGTGTATGCTTCTTACCGTTGAATCCGCAAGTCCTTTTTCCCCATCGGCATCGTCAAGATTGCCCCTTTTCTTGAGCTCCGAATAGAACTTTTCCAGCGTTCCCGTAGTCACCTGATTAAGCGGTGTTTCACCTATCTTAGGTATTATCTGCATGTATATTCTGTACCAATAGGTTTGCTGAGTATATTCATTCAGTTTACTCTTTGAATAGGTATTAAACCAGTAATCCATCCATGCCCCGAATTTCATTTCGGGTGCTATCTTAATAGAGGTTGCACTGACCTCTACTTTCAACTCCTTCAGCTTTTGCTCGCATTCTCTTTTTGTTTTACCGAAGACACTTTTCGTTTTGGGAAGTCCTTTTTCATCGTAATGAGTTACGACTCTTCCTTCCCACCTTCCGTCACTTCTGAGCCTTACCGTGCCTTCGCCGCTTTTTCTTTTCTCTGCCATGGTTTCAATTCCTTTCCAAAAGTATCAGTTATAAAGTTGCCGACGATGCCCGCTGCTCTCTTCTGCATGTCCGTAGTTACGTGAGTGTACGCATCCAGCGTGAAGCTGGGCTTTGCGTGGCCGAGAATTCCTGCAAGAGTTCTCGGATCAATTCCACTCGCCGCGGCGTGAGTTGCAAACGTGTGTCTGAGATCATGAAATCTCATATCCGGAAGCTCGGCTTCTTTAAGTATTTTCTTTAGCCTGTAGTACGCGCTCGCAGGATTTATCGGTTTTGTAGGATCTAAGAATTTCGGGAATATCCATTCTGATATTGAAGTCTTTTTTCTCTCAGTTAGCATATCTCTTACGCTTGCGGGCAGAACTATTTTTCTATCTCCCTGGTTCGTTTTCGTATCACCTATAACGAGCTCTTTACCACTGTATCTTATCGTTCTTTGTACGTGTAGCGTATTATTATCCTCGTCGATATCCGACCATTTAAGACCGCATATTTCACCGCGCCTGAATCCCATCATCAGTTCCATGAAGAAGAAGTCGCGCCACAGCACGTCGCTCTCAACGGTCTTCATAAACTTTTCTATTTGAGATTCAATCAGCACGGTTTTCTCCGTTCTTAAGAGACGAGGTATCGTAGTACCGTCGGTAGGATTTCTTGGAATCAATCCCTCTCGCACTGCGCCGTCCATCGCTTCGTGCAGAAGCATATGTATTGAACGTACTGTTGCATTTGAAAGCTCTTTTCCTTTTTCTCCAACAGCATTGATTCTTCCCTCTTCCTTGAGCGCATTGTACATTTCTTGTATGTCTTTGCTAGTTATTTGCGTAAGCTTTTTACTACCAAGATGTGGCTTGATATAACTGTTTGCATAATGTTTGTAACCAATAAGTGTACTCGAGCGTATCATTCCGATTTTATACTCGTCGAGCCATTTATCAAGCCACTGCGCGAGTGTCATTAAGCTATCTTCGGTTAATTCAATACCGGCATAAGTTTCTTTCAGTTTATTTAGCTTTGGGAGAAGCTCTTTTTGCGTTTTTCCAAACGCAGATTTGTATATTGGCGTTCCGTTGTTTTTATGACCGACGACAATTCTTCCTTCCCATCGACCGTCTTTTCTTTTATGTATTGATCCGTCACCCGAAGGTCGTCTTCCCATATAACAATCTCCTTTCTTAGTATTTGCAACACAACAATATCAAAATGCTATTGCAAAGTCCAGACCAATTTCGCATTGTTATCAATTAATTATCAATTGAAATTAAGTTTGCCATCTAATTGCATCCTCATAAGAAATCGTACCGTTTATTTTCTTAACTTCGCTTATGCAATCATTTCGTAGCTTATTTAACGGCGCTTCACCAATGCCATGACTAAATGCAAGTAAGTTTTTAATCATACTTATCTCAACTGCAATTCTGAAGAGTGATCCACTGTGTCTGTTTTCGCTTTCTTGAATCAACTTCTTTAACGTGGAGACTACAGCATTAGGAAGATAATCATCACACGAATTTCTCAAGTGGCCACAATAAAACAAAATTGCTTTTTCAATAAATTCGCTTTCTTTTTTGCAGTTATCCATCTCCATATAATTTTCTACTGCTTCTCTGGTTTCAGGCTTAATCCAGAGCGTAAATCTGACCTTTTTGCTATCATTATTCTGATTTTTGTTTTCCATCGTTTACTCCTCAAAGCGTTATTTGTAGCGCCGTTATTTTCCTTGTGTTTTCTGGTAAAACGCTGCTTTTAGCGTTCTACATAGTGTTTTTTTCGAATTTGTGGCGCCAAACGGCATTTTAGCGCTACTCTCGAAAGCTCTTAAAAGCTCCCGAAATCTCGTGAATTCGGTCGGCACTGCCGTCCGATGTGAAGCGGGTTGGCGGAAATGACGCCATCCCTTTCTCCTGCTTATAAATCGACCCAACTACACCTTGCGAGGAACGCTCGCAAAGCGTCGTAACTCGGTCGATATTTATAGCTTAATTATGCTGATTTCACCGCTTTCATCTTGGTTTTCCCTGATCCAATTTATAAGCTTATCCTTTTCTACGAATCTTCTGCGGCCAATTTTGAATGAAGGAAAGCCCGGATTTTTCATTGTTTTAGATGCCCATGTTTTTGACACACCAAATAACTCCATAAGTATTTCCGCATTTATTATCCAAGGTAATTCATCAAACGTTTTTCCATTTTGTATTTTCATTTTCACACCAACTTTATTTTTAATTTGCAAAATAAAAAAGTGAGCATCAAAAGAATTACAGACTTTAATTCTGCATTTAATTCTTTTGATGCTCACCCTTATTTCCCATATTCACTGATGGGAGGACGCATCACTTTTAGTTTTTTTATTTAGCACTGTGCGCTTACAATAGGCAATACGATATATCCTCTTGCAACTTTTGGTTTTTCAATAATTGCAACCAAAGTTTTGCACCTTGAGCATATCATGTTTTTACCTTTGTAATCATCTGTTACAACTTTGGTCGTTATATTGTATTTATCCTTTGGATCGCTGCTGAACAAAAGAGTTCTTCCGCACTCCGAATTGGGACAACGCGCAATTGGAATTCGTCTTGTTTTTGTTTCCAACTATATCACCTCGATACATCAAAATTGTTCGTTGATTACCAAAGCTTTGTTTTTCATATCAACTACAATCATAAATCCGGTTCTGTAACAAAATCCATAATCGTAGCTTGTCATTTTTCTGAGTCTTTCCTTGTCTGCATTTAATCCTCGTCTGTCGGTTGATTTTTTCATTTCTATACAAATGAGATTATCAAAACCATAATCGCAATCATATCCTCGCTTATGAATTATTAGATCAACCGTTATTGGTGAATCATCAATTCTTTTAATCGAGCGCTCCTTGCCATCCATTCCTCGATTGTACTCCACATCAACCACGTAATCGCTAAATTCTGTTTGGCGAAGAGCATTAGTTAAATGCAACATCAAACGCGAACAAATACATCTTTCACTAAGATTGTTTTCAATTAAGTATTTCTCGCTTTGATTAAATGAATTTAATGCTTTATCAACGATACTTTTTAATTCTATTTTTATATCTTCCATTTACTTTATATCCTTAACCACTTTTAATGCAATTCCCTGAATTGTAAGTTCTTTTGGATATATATCTTTTTTGTCATCGGGATAGTTTTTATTTTCTGCGTGAAGTCTCGGTTTGTTACCTTCCCAAAACAATCTTTTAAGAGTATTTCCGTTCTCCGTAAGCGCAACGATCACTTCACCACTATTCGCGGTTTCAGCTTTCTTAACGAGAATTAAATCCCCCTCGAATATTCCAAGATCAATCATCGAATCACCGTACGCTTCAAGCAAGAAGCATTCACCGTCAACCCATTCTTCCGGAATTGCAAGATATCCCGTAACATGCTCCTCTTGCTCGTCGGGAGTTCCGCAGATAACCATACCAACGATAGGTACGCGCCGGAATCCGCAACGCATCTTTTTCTGAAGAGGAGACTCAAGAGTTTTCTTTCCGTTATAAGAAACGATACCGCGCTTTTCAAGCTCCAACACATAGCGATACGCAGTTGCCTTCGCCATATTCATATGACTCATTATTTCTACAAGTCTCGGAGCTTCTCCGTTATTCTCTCTTGCGTAAGTTTTTATGTATTCAGCAATCTCGGTAAGCTTATTTTCATTCATGGAACGCATTTATCAATGCACCTCTTTTCTTTTTGAAACCTCGTGTTTCGTTATCTCGGTGAGTAAATTATAACACTTGCAACCGCCTTTGTCAATAGTTTTTTGAAACTTTTTGTTTCGCTAAATTGAGATGCTAATATAAAAATCCGATCAAGTTTCTTGCGATTCCTAATCGGATTTTTTACTTATTGTTTAATTATTTTTTCTCGTCCAACCAAATAGTCAATGGTTACTCCAAAATAATCTGCGAGTCTGCAAAGCGAATCTATATCCGGTTCACGCTCTTCTCTTTCGTAACGTGAATACACCAACGGAGAGCAACAAATGAATTCTGCAACCTCTTTTTGTGTTGCTCCTTTTTCTGTGCGCAACTCTTTAAGTCTCATCATCTTCCTCCAAGTCAAGGATATCGCATAGCATCGAGTATGCTACTGATTTTTTTCCTTGTTTCTTTGAGGAATGATATCCATGCCAAGTCTTTCTACCAACTGAGCATTCACAATACCAAACAGGATTTCCGTTCTCATCATAGGCTTCGGAAAATACATAGTTCGGCTGATCTATGTATCCCTTTTGATAAAGCTCCTGAAGCTGATTAATAGCTCTATCGATATCAGGCTCACCAACTTCATCTATCGGAAGAATCAGTTCGTTTTCTTCGTCCAAATATTCGTATGCTTCACGAGCTGCATTCATTCGAGCTTCCCGCTTGGAATATCCCTGTCCTGAAAATCCATTGAATTCATTCGACAAGCTGATAATACATTCGTATCCATCATTCAACTCGTAAATATTGTATTCGGGAAGATATCCGTATTTTTTCTGGCACCATGTTTGAATCAAATCCACATAGTTTTCATTATCTTGAAAACCATTTTCAAGATAATATTCTATGTCGATCATTCTGTCAACTACTTCTTCGAGCGTTTCTGCATCCCAACCGCAATCGATTGCCACTGCACCGATGATCGCCTCAAACAGATCCTCTTTTACAGACTCCCGATCTTGAGCATTCTGTGCTTCATCGCCCTTTCCCATCAAAAGACAATTCGCAAAGTCAAGCATGTCAATACGATGTGCAAGCATCTTTTTGCATACCAATTTCTTTTTTATTTCCGTTAGCTGTCCTTCTGTCTTTTGAGAGGCGTATTTTCCGTTCTGTGTGCTTTCTCCGAAGTATTCTGATAGTTTCTTCATGACGATAAATTCAAGTGCTTTATCACCGTAAAACTCGAGCACCTCGTTGTGATACGCGCCATTGTGTTCTTCTGAATACGATTTACGCGTAAATGCTTGTCTTAGAAGCTTCGGTTCATCAAATTCGTATTCAAGCTGCTCTTGGATAAATTTCAATGTTTCGTTGTTCATAATAAAAAGAACCCCCTTATAGTAATTTCTACAAGAAGGTATAAGTATAGCCCGACAAAGCCCACGTATCCCGTGCGCTCCTATCGGGCACAAGTAATTAAAATGCGTTACATAAATCACTCCCATTTGACAGAGACCACTTGCATAGCCAATGTCAAACACTCTTGCTTTATGTCCGGCCGTTTAAATACTCATACCGCCTTCCTGTGTGCTTATTATAACATATTACTGCTCAGTTGTCAATCACTTTACACTATCCTTTTCGGATACATGGGCATCACAATACGCATTCACGCGCTCTTATTTCTCCAAAATCTTGCCTCGAAATTTCGTCTCACAGGGGCATTTTTGCGTGATTGAGTGGGGGGTAGGTATATATGTCTACCCTATAAATATTTAATCATTTTTAACCCCTAAAAACCTTGAAAATACTGGACTTTTTAGCCTTAAATTGTCGTTGATCTTGTTCCCGACAATTGACAACTTCAGAACTCGAAAATCGCTCTTCTTTGTTTAAGGCAGTATAAATATTGACATGAAAAAGAAAGAGATAGGCTTTTTAGCAACCTATCTCTCTCGTACTTATTTAGTCAACGTTTCAATTGCGATTCTCATGCCAAGCTTGAATGCGTAGCAAAATATAGCACATTCACCTAGACTTGCGTACTCACTCCAGCAATCATGAAATTTCTCGAAGATTTCTTGTTGCTCATCGGTGAAGGTCTTTTCCAAGTCCTCGTGATGCCTTGCCATGTACCCAAGGAGCTCTTTCATCTCCTTTGAGTTCGTTCTGCTGTCCTCTTGCGGTATGATGTTTCCGTGCCACAGTTCTTTGATTATGCTTTCCATTGGTCGCACCTCCTGTTAGCACAACACAATACCACATAACTTTCGCAAAGTCCAGACCTTTTATACATTTGATGCAGATATTTTATTATCGTTTCGACAATCAATTAGAAATATCGATTCATCAATATCCCCATCTTTGCCCGCATTCTTAATAATCGTATAAGTTTTTTGATATTCTTGTTCTGTGAAGTAAAAAATAGCAATCAAGCTATCTTTAGCAGCATTAGCAGATTCATATACCGCCACCTGATCAAATACGTGCGGCAATCTCGAATTGCTTGCTAATTTGAACTCAACAATGTTTTGATTTGCTTGACCAAGCGAAACGATAAAATCCGCTTGCCCCCTACCATTGTTAGCTTCAGCGTCTACCTTGTATGATGTACCATACCATACAAATTTAAATAATCTTTGCAGATCTTCTTCTTTGGCGATAGCCTCGCCATCAACATACAAGTTCTTATATCCGTCACAATCTTCGATTATATGTTTAAAGAATCTAATTCTCTTTTTCGCCTCTTCTCTTGCAGTCACTGAATTATCAACGCACCAGCCATTAGCGTAGATAATAGATAGTAATTGTTCTGTAGAATAGAATAATTTTTTAAGCTGTTTTTCTACTTCTGCTTCACTATCTTTCTGTACCGTATCAGCGTTTTCTTCTATGCTTTTTATGTAATAATCGTATAGTTCTGGAATCTCTTTTACCAATTCTTTAAATGCATTCTTTTCAATTTTTCTTATCGTGTTCGCATTAGGAGACTTCTTTTTTCTTTTTTGCTCCTCCTCATATTGCCTAACTGCTTTGGCAATATAATTATTAACATACGCCCTTAATGATTCATTACTAATCGCTCGTCTAACTACTTCGTGTGTTCTTATAAGATCATCTGCATTAACCGCGGGTTCTTCAGATCTTATCATATCACGAGGAGTTAACAAAACAAACTCTTCTTCACCTTTTTCATTAATGATATAAGGTAAATAATATTCGTTGCTCAAAAAGCTTTCGGTTTCGTAATTAAACAATGCTTTATCTATGGGGAATTTTTTACAGTATTTAGAATCTATATACTTTTGAGCAAAAGTTTCGGTATATCGACACAAATAACCTTTTATTAAATTTACAATCAAATCGCTTATCTTATCTTTTCCGCTACCTTCGTACAGAAGCATTATTTTCTCAACATGAACACTTTGAGTTATATCGTGAGTTGATAAAGCAAATTCGATATTATCGTGCAAGAATTTTGCATATTTACCGCCTAGAGCTAAGCCCTTATTGCCAGACAACGAGTATCCTAACCAGTTATTGGGAACTTCGCTAAAATTGAACCACACACTAATTTCGCCCTTAGATAGTCCAGTTTTTGACTTAGTGTACAGAAAATGAAAGTATTTAATAATTTCGGAATGAAGAGTGCGATACTCTGGTTTTGAACTATTGAAAATCAACATTGGATCTATAAAAAATGGTGTATCACATACCAGCGAGATATCTATCGCGCCATATTTCTTTAGATCTTCTCTATTTACTCCAAATACTTGTGAGAAAAACATTATACCACCTCAACTTCTTCTATATTAAAACCCCATTACAATGATCAATCTCATGTTGAATTATCTGTGCAGTCCAACCAGCAAAATTCTTAGTATACGTTTTCATTTCAAGCGTTTGGAACTGCACTTTAATTGTTTTATATCTCTTGCACTTACGGGGGCCGCCAAGTAGAGATAGGCAACCTTCTTCGGTTTCATATATGCCCGACTTGGCTATAATTTGCGGATTAAGCATAACCGTATATGTAGGAGCTCGTCCACTCTCATCGAGAAAGGCAATGATGCGCTTGCGAACACCAATCATATTAGCTGCCATGCCAACGCAGCTTTCTTTGTGCGCCATCAGCGTGTCAAGCAAGTCCTGTGCGACCTGTAAATCTTCTCTTGTCACAATTTCCGATTTTCCTGCGAGGAAAATGGGATCATGCATTAGTTCTTTAATCATTTCTCTTCTCCGTATATTTTACTCTACACCGTGCATCTCCATCAATTCGCGCAAATCCCCTAAACTTTTGTCATACTGCGCCCTGGAGATTGCGCCGTTTTGAAGGAAGGTATCGAGCAATTTCTTCTGCTGACGGAATAGCTCAACCTTTTGCCACCGTTCTTTAGTCATAAGGTTCGAGTGACCTGTGCGGATCTCGCCAAGAAGTGAAACTTCAATTCCCTCGGTCCTTCGCTGATAAACAAATCCTAACTTTTCCTGAACTCGGCGGCTTTTCTCGTTACCATCGTAATAGCCGCACCAAATGCGGTTCATCCCAAGATCCTCAAACGCATAGCGAAGCATCTCGCGAGAGGCCTCGGGAATCAATCCCTGCCCCCAAAACGGTTTTCCTATCCAATAACCAAGTTCGTATTCATCGTCCTGCTCAGCAAGGTCATTGCGATGAAAACCGATGCTGCCGATAGGCTTGCAACTCTCTTTTAAACAAACGGCATAGGTCTCGGGAGCTGACAGTACTGTGCGGATGATTTCGAGGCTGTTTTCCACGCTCGTATGAGGTGGCCATCCTGCAGGAGGACCTACATCGGGGTCGCTTGCGTATATGTATAGATCCGCTACGTCATCCTCGCGCCACGGGCGAAGAATGAGGCGTTCTGTTTCAAGTATCATGTTTTTTCTCCATATAATACCACTCGTGCATCGCCGCAAACGTTGCGAGAGTGCACACGATTGGCAAAGTGTAGGTCAAGTCAACACAGTTTATCGTCACAGGCAGAAGGAACAGTAACAGTCCCGTTATCTTGTTTAGAAGCGTATGAGGGGATATGAGTTTTTTCGTGCGAACAAATCCAAAAACCGCGTTTCCAAGTTTGATCATGGCGATAATGCCGATCCATATCCACAGCCATACGGGGATATGAGAATGCGGCACGAATTTGATCAAAGCCACGGATATAAACACGAAATCCGAAACCGTATCCAGCCTTGCTCCGAATTCACTTGCACTGTTTGTCTTTCTTGCCACAGTGCCGTCTATCATATCACTGAGTCCGCAAAGCAGATAGAGCGCGTAAAACCACGCCGATGTCAGCGGTATCAATAGGAGCGGCAGACTCAATACAATGCGCAAGCCTGTGATGATATTTGCAATGTGTTTTTTCATAAATCAGTTGCCGTCAAAGGTTTTTGGCACTCGAAACTTTGATAGCCTCTGCCACAAACTCAGCAGTTCCTTCGCCATACTTGTCGATGTTCTTCTTGAACCGCTCGTCGGAAACGTACATCTTGCCAAGGCCTGCAAGAATCTCGTCAGTGCAGGTGTAGTAGTTCGCTGTGATGTGCGTCTGAAGCTTCGCTACGAGAGCCTGTGACTCGGCAGAATCGGCACTCGCACCGCTATTCTTGCATGCAGCAAATTCTGCAAAGATAGCCATCAAGCCGCCATTCGCCTCAGCCCACTTCTCTTTTGTGTAGTTCTTGGTTTTCTGCTCGTGCTCGTGGTAGGCGGCAGTGTTGCCCCAACGCTTACAAACCTCTTCCTCATAGTATTTCATTTAGATCGCTTCCTTAAGTTTTTAAAACCATTAAATTGAATCAAATATTGTTTGCTGTATAGGAATTTCTGCATTTTTAGAGGAAATGATGATATCTACAATATACTCATAGTTCTTCACGAAAGAATTCGGTATGAATATAATTTTGATTCCCTTTTTATTGCAGATTTCCATTTTAGCTCTATCGGAACGTTCTCTATCCGATGCTCCAAAATGTTCACCACCATTAATTTCAAAAACAATACGTGGTTTTTTTCCAAAGAAACTTGTCTCATACAAAACCATATCAAATTCTTTGTTGTCAGCCACGTAATTGCTCTCACTTTTAAACAATTTGCTAAGCTTCACGTTTCGCTCCACCTCGAACGACTTATGGCAAGAGCAAAAATGAGATACAGTCTTATAAAATTCATCTTCCGCTTGGCTTCCGTTAGAACTTCCTATATCTATGACAGAAGACTCATTTGGCGGAACGGATATCTGTCCTTGATTTTTAACATATTCAACCAAATTGTATAAATCATCCTTCTTGTCATTAGATAGTATATTTAAAACATCTGCATCTGCCGCTATAATAAGCTTGTCTTTAGCTCTTGTAACGGCTACATTGATAAGCTCTTGATTGTTTTTGAGCCATTCAAACGTCCTTTTGCTCGTTTTAGTTGATAGAGCAGTTGACAAAATGATCGTGCCTTTTTCAGCCCCCTGCGCTGAATGTACTGTACCGCAACCAACGTCTTCTATTCCTTTTTGCTTTAACAAGCTAGTTATTAATTCTTTCTGATTTACAAATGGAGTTATTATAAATACGTCGGTTAATTTATTCCTTTCAATATAGTTGACAATTTCATTTGCCTCTTCAAAAGCTTCGTTCTTCTGCTTGACGTTTTTGTTTTTAATATCTATCAATTCCAATTCACCAATACTACTTACAGAAGAAAGGTTAAGAGAATTGTTATAGTATCTTTGATTTGAAAATCCAATTATTTTTTTACCACACCTGTAATGATACTTAAGCAATATGTACTTTGAAATGTTGTCGTTCTCCAACATTATATCCAAGACCGAATGATTCTTGTAGTTGTATTTCTTCGGTACATTATACTTGTCCATTAATTCTATATTTGTCTGATCTTCTATGGTGATAACTGGCTTCAACTGGTTTGGATCGCCAACCAGTAATAAAGAACTTGCTCTGGCTATAGGAATTAGAGCTGTTGCGACATTGCACTGACCTGCTTCATCCATAATAACCAAGTCAAACATAAAGTTTGCCGTTCCCAATCTACGAGATGAAATGTTGGTTGAAAAAACAACAGGAAACGCCTCGGAAAGCATCTTCATATTATCATCATTTTGAATCCATGCATTAAAGCACGTCGCTCTCTCGTCATCTTCTTTAACAGAACAAATATCAATAAGCGGTTTATACTTATCTCTCTTTAATTTTTCAATATACTGCAACGATTTGAAAAATAGAAATTGGGAGAGTTGGTAATTTTCCTGCAAAGGAACAAAAAGTGAAGTTACCTCATCGTTGCTTATCTCCGGCAATTTTGCAAGCTCTTCTTTTAATTCATTCGCACGTTTTTTCAAAACATCCAGAATTTTGCTATGATTATCCGCAAACGAATCAATAAATCTTTGAGCATTATCGAGATAATTTTCAATTTCTACACGCTTTTCTTGAATATTAAGAAGTTCTATAAGCTTTTCATTTTTATTATCAGACGTTACTTTTATTTTTTCAAGCATATCGTTTTTTGCTTGTTTAGAAGTCGTCATGACATAATTATACAACTCTAATATTCTTGTAGTCGCTTTTTTTACATCCTCAATGTTTCCAAGCCGCAAGTAAGGGAAATTGATAGTATCTCCTTTGTACGAAAATTTTAGTTTTTCAACTATTCCATCTACAGGCTTATTATTTGAAGAACAAATTAACATTGTTTTATTGTTATAAAATGCACTTAAAACAACATTGATTATGGTTTGAGTTTTTCCGGTACCGGGAGGGCCTTGAACGTATGTAACCGGATATTTCATGGCATTGTAAAGAACTCTCATTTGGTTAATGTTGATTTTTCTATCATAAATAATCAACGACGGTTCTTTTCTTCTGATATTATTTCTCTTGCTTATATTGCCAAAAAAAGACTTAAGAGGAACAGATAAGTTGTTTTCCTGATACTTCGTTTCAATTGCTCTATATGTTTCTGCTAAATCGACAGTCATTTCCCTCTGTAAAATCATCATATCAGGACGGGTATTGACCATTTCGATTCCTTTGAGATTTTCTTGGATAACTTGTAAATATTCGTGATAGTTTTCCTCAAAAGTATCAATAAATTTATCAACATCCATATTTACGTAATTAAACAATGAATGTTTTCTGCCTTCTATTAAAAAAGACTTATTAAAGTAAACTCGCTTATCTAAAACTAATGATTTTTTGCTAGGATCAAATGAAACATTATAATAAGCTATTACAAACTTGTTCTTTCCAGAATCTATAGAAAAACAATTAATAACTAACGAATAATGTGAATTAGAAGCTTTTTTTATATCGTAGTGATAGATTTGTTTTATGATTTGTTCCATCTGATCTTTGTCGAGCTCATAAGACTTGTTTTTTCTCAAGGTGTTTAAATCTACGCCCGGAATC
Source organism: Clostridia bacterium (assembly GCA_017462485.1). Taxonomy (GTDB): domain Bacteria; phylum Bacillota; class Clostridia; order Oscillospirales; family CAG-272; genus UBA1740. The sequence goes on from JAFTRA010000015.1 coordinate 25,374, forward strand.
AATGCGTAGTCTTTTTGAGAGGGATCAGCATCGAGTATATTGCATTCCGCATAGTAATTTAAAACATTATGATTAAAATGATCATAATTCAACCACTGATACGCATCAAGATTGGATTCTATTTTTTCTGAAAGCTTTCCTGCACCTTCGTACGTGCAGAAATTTAAAATTTTTGCACTTTTAATCCTATTGAAAGATATTTCAGTTTCTATAGAATTCATGGATTTGCTATGGTTGAACATATCAACTTTGAGTTTTTTACTCTTAGGATCAATATCTTTTATAGCAATCCAATACTGAGTAGTCTCATTCTGCTTATTTTGATAAGAAATTTCAAGCCATTTAGCTTCTTTTATTGCTTTAGAAATTTGATTCAAAATATCCATTTTTACTCCGTTTCAGCAGTTCTGCTTATAACTACAATCTTTACTTAATCTTTTCAATATTTCTTCATCTGCCGGGCAGAACTCATAGTTTGGAATTTCATTCGATGTTATCCATCGAATATCGTTATGTTCGAGATTCTGCGGTTCGCCCTCGGCAATGGTTGCACTAAATAATGTCAGATGCACCGTTTGGTCGGGATATTCGTGTACGACATCCATAAACACATCGCCCACGGATAACGTAATGGCAAGCTCTTCTCTGCACTCGCGGATAAGGGCTTGTTCTTTTGTTTCACCTTGTTCTACCTTGCCACCAACGAACTCCCAAAGGAGTCCTCTCGCCTTGTGCGCAGGGCGTTGGCAGATCATGAATTTATCGTCATCCCATATAAGGGCGGCTACTACTTCGGTCATATATGCTCCTCACCAGATCACTCTTTAATCAAATTAAACGCAGAGATTAATTCGTCGATGTCTTGGAATCTCTTTTTCTTATCAGATGAAAGTCCCTGAATAACAAAATTCTTAAGATCCACATTCTCGATCTTTTCTGTGTTCGTTCTTCCCGTCATAACAAAATATACAAGTCTCGTAATAGCATAAGTTTCATGAATAATACAATATGTATTGAATCCCTCTAAGCGAAGTTCCGGGTCATTGAAATAACCCTTATATTCCGTACTAACAGAGGTTAATTCTGTATCAGGTATTTTTACCAATCCAAAATCAGATATTTTAACTACGCGAGCATCGTCATACAATTTTAATAATACATTTTTCGGACAAATGTCACGATGTAACATATCTTTTGAATGAATATACTTAAATGCTCTCAGTATTTGTAAAACGATTGATTTTCTTTGGCTAAAAGTCAATCTCCCGTTATTCTCAGAAATATATTTGTCTAACGTGCAATCCATATATTCCATTATATATTCGTTTTTCTCATAATTATAGGAATACACCTCAACAACATAAGGAGAACTCAACGATTTCATTTGCTCAAATTCTCGTTTGAAACGAATCAATTCTTTTTCGGTCAAATTCTTTTTTGCACGCTTAACAACAAATTGGTAGTCATAAAATGAATCTTTATACCTAAACACTTGAGCATAAGACCCTTCTCCGATAAGTTTCAACTCATATGACGGAAAAGTTCTTTCTGGTATGGAAATAGTGTTGGGTATGACTTTTTTCCATCCATACACAATGCGACCTGAAATGTGATTTTTTTCGACTATTTCGTAACCGTCAGGTTTTAGCAATTCATTAAATGTTTCTAAAAATTTCTTCCACGGTTGATGTTCGTTTCGTACAATGGGATGAAACATCTCACATAAAAACTTTAAAAGTATTTCGTCATCACCATTTATCAAGCCAAAACGAGGATCAGAAAATACCCAACCATCATCCCAGTCACTGTTATTGACTGTATGCTGCCATATGTCCCCTTCTGCATCTCTAAACCTACTATCAGTAGAAGGCATATTTTTTAAATCATAAACCCTTGATAGAAATGTTATTTCGTCAAGTCGACCATAATAGGACATTTGGTATTCAACAGGAACATCTTCTATTTGTTGATGTTCATAATAATCTAGTGTTGTTTCAGGAACTGTACCAACGAACCCGTTACGAATAATATCTATTATATCTCTACGTGTTACCTCAGTAATTTTTCTCATAAAACCTCTCAGAAAGAATAGTATCAACCAAAGTTATTTCGTCAATCCAAAATCATACTGCAAATAATCCGGCAACTCGTTCTCCATTACGATATCGTAAAGATACGTCACAACATCCTTGCCTTTTGCTCTATCGAACTTCACCTGTTTGCGAGGATTGGTCATCTTTCCTTTTCCTACGTAGATAAACGGCAGTACAATACCATTCTCATCCGATACCTTACGGATAAACAGATAAGCATTCTCACTGTTTTGTTGCTTCTCAACATCGGCCGACGAAACATTCGCCATACTCTCCCATTGGAACAGCGCAGGCTCGAGAAATTTATCGTTGTAATTCAGTCTATCTTCCTCTGCCAAGTCCTTTTTGAGGGATGCAAAAATCACAACTTCTCTGCCATAGTAATATGTACCAACCTGATTGTGCTGAGGATTCTTCAAAAACTTCATCTGCACCTGATCCATGCGGTAGCTCTGCCACAGCTTAAAATCAGTTTCATCGCCAAAGTCTATAAAGTAACGTGTCAGACCATAAGACAACAAGTCAAGAATATACTCCTTGAAATCCTCATCCATCTCTACGGTAAGACTGAGCTTGTCCGCTTCCTTGCGTACATAGCCGTTCTCATAAATATAGTGGAGCGCGTGCTCTGTTTCTTCTGCTCTGCAACCACCGATGTTCTGATTCAAAAGCTGCTTAATTTCAGCAATATCTGTTATTCCTTTTACCAAGCAATCAAAAATCAGATACTCATGCTTTCTGACAAGCGGAAGCTGTGCAGACAGGTAATTTGCAAACAATACTTGTCTTTCCGAGAAGGTTGGAAGGTTTTCTTCCTCAATTCCACGAAGGAAATTGTAGTAAGAGGTGTTCTTCTTACCGCCGATTTTAATGCTCATGAATCTGAGAAGATCGGGAGCACAATCGTTATTTAAGAAGTCCATGTGTTTCGGATAAAACTCCGAATTGATATATTTTTTGAAGTTGAAATAGTCCTGCTTCATATAGGACAGGCTATTAAAATTTTCGTTTTCTATGTAGTTAATGATCTCCTCTTTACTGAGGTCATCAACATTGATTTCCACTCCATATTCACGAAGTCCGAGCGCCTCGAAATCATCACGAACAAGCTGTTGCATCAGCTTCTTTTCGAGGATTAGATTTCTCGAAAGGCTACCAAGCGCGAACGCGATTTGAACACTTCTCTTATAGCTGTTACCAATGAAATCAAGAACAGTTACATAAGGCTTATTATCGTATTTACGCAGACCTCGACCAAGCTGCTGAATGAAGATGGTTGAAGACTCTGTCGGTCGGAGGAACAACACCATATTTACGCCGGGGATGTCCACACCTTCGTTCAGAATATCAACCGTGAACAGAATTTCAAGCTCTGCTTCATCACTCTGCAAATCGTTATATGCGCGAATGCGCTCACCGATATCGTTTCTACCTGTCAAATAGGCAGTCTTATAGCGTTCGCCCATCGCTTCGCACATCATTCTTGCGTGCGTAACGTTACGGCAGAAAGCAAGCGCTTTGAGCTTGCCCTGACCTCTGTGCGATTCAATCTGTGCAGAGATGAATTCGATATGATCGTCATTCGCAAGCTGTGCAATCATCTTGCGTTCTTCGCTCTTGGAGAGTCCGTAATCGACGAGCTGATCTCGGATGCCATAATACTTAAACGGCACAACAAGCTCGTTAATTATGGCATCACGCAGACGAAGCTCATACGGAACGTTTTGATCGAACAAATCGAACACGTCCTGATTATCCATACGTTCAGGCGTAGCCGTCAATCCGAGCAAGAATTCGGGTTCAAAATAGCCAATGATTCTCTTGTAGGTTTCGGCTGTTGCGTGGTGGCATTCGTCGATGATGATATAATCGAACTCGTTCTTTGCAAACAGCTCGAGAGACTTGCACATTGTGATGTTGGTTGCGAATACGAAGTCCGAATCCATCTCCTTGTGCTCGCCGCTGAAAATGCCATATGTTACACTGTTACCGAATACATCTGAAAATGTTTCGAGCGATTTTTTCAAAATCGATCCTTCATGAACAATATAGAGGAGTCGCTTGGGATTGAAGTTAAGCGCATCAAAGGCTGCGAGATAGGTCTTACCGCTTCCTGCGGCTGCCACAACAAGCGCACGGCTTGTACCTACTGCTCTATAGCGGTTCAGCTCTTTCAGAGCCTTACGCTGCATAAAATTGGGCTTTATATTGCTTGCGGTGAGGTCATAGTCCATATCCCAACGCTCGATGGCAAAGTTAAGCTTGTTGGAATACAGATTGATAATTTCGCTATTCAAAAGGCGAGTTGCCACCCATTTGTCATCGAACTCTGCATACGCCTGACTATATACTTCCGGCTCACTTTCGCGAACAACCACATCCCATTCGATATTTTTGAGTAATGCGTAACGAGTGATATTTGATGAACCGATAATTACCTCATAGCAATCGTCGAACTCAAAAAGGTATCCTTTTGAGTGATAGCCAAGAGTGGAATAATGGTTATCGTGGAAACACTCATAATCGAGATGACACTCAAAGTTGCTGTGCTTACACTGAAGCGCAAAGAAGCTCTTTATCGACTCAATATCGGTAAAGTTTTGATATGTAGAGGTTATAATACGCCCCTGCGCACCGCGTTCAACCGCTGCTTCAATATCCTTGAACAGCAGAACAAGACCAGCTTTTTTGATGAAGCTGACCGAGAACGCAAACGACTTGCATCTGCGCAGGTTGTCCTTTATTTTATCGAGGAATGTTACCTCAGTGTAGTTGGTTAAGAATTGGTTAGACATACATCTTACCTCTTTTACTTGTTATTTGGGACGATCTCAACAATATCATCCATCGTGCACTCTAAAGCTGTGCAGATTTTCACCAAAACATCACTTGAAATTGTTGCACCATCTTTCTTCATCTTTGCAAGCGTAGCCGGGCTGATACCAGCTTTTGCGGCAAGATCTTTGCTTTTCATCTCACGGTCGATTAATAATTTGAATAGTTTCTTATAGCTTGCAGCCATTTTCCACCTCATAAAAATAAATACTTTTATACAAGTATATTTTAGCACTTGTATCGACAGAATGCAAGAGTTTTCGCAGAACAAATTACAAGAACGCTAAATTTGTTTCAATTACGTCAACACTTACAATAGGATTGATAATATGTAAAATGATTAGTTTTTCTTAATTCGAGGAACTGAAAAATAAAAGATCAGCAAATTGCTTTGGCACAATTGGCTGATCTTTTATCTTATTTCTTTAATAGTGTAGCAAAATTATTGTAAACGACTTCTTTTAGGTTTAAACATTTCGTTATTGATTCGACCTGAGCATAAACGTCTCCCAACATTACTGGTGTATATCGAGCAGATGAAACCTTGCTAAAAGGTCCGTCGCTTTCTATTAAAAGACGTTGCGTAGGGATTTGAGATATTATCTTCTGACCACTTGAAGAAGCACACATACTGCCGTTAACCGAAAAATAGCAACCAATTTCAACGAATTTTTCTATCAGCGCATCATTTCCGCTGTACCAATGAAGAATTGCTTTTTTGATATTATTGCGCTCTAAAATTTCCAATGCTTCCATTTCCGATTTTTTTAAGTGAATACTCATCACCTTGCCAAAACTCGAGGAAATATGGCATATGTAATCGAAAATTTCAAGTTGTTTAGTTTTGGTTTCTACAAACTGTTTAGAAAAGTCCAATCCAACTTCACCAATATATCGTGCGTAATTAAGTTCATGCATAAATGCATTTCTTGAAAAAGGTACGCTGAATATGCTTTTAGGGTTGTAACCTAATGCAAATCTAACATACTCCGTTTCCGGATACATCCGTCTGCAAGAATGAAATATTTCCGGAGAATTGGTTACACACAGCGTGTATTGTTGCAATTCATTGATTTTAGAATACCAATAAGAGTGATTTTTGTAGTAATCCAAATGAAAATGTGAATCAATTAGCCTCATTGCTTAACCCCATCATTCTCAACAATTCAGGATCTTTTGATGCCAATTTCAGAACATCATCAATTGTACTTTTATAAAGCCTTAAAAAGCCTTCTTGTTCTTGACGTGTCAATCTACCCGTGCGTTTAATTCTTTTTAACAGTTCTTGATCCGTTGAACGCGACGCAAGACTAACAGCGCTAAGCAGATCTACCACATCCGACTTTTTGGCTTTAGAAGCGCTTTTTATGAAATGTGATGAAAGCGCATCATATTTATAATTATCATTTATCACATTTGAATGTATATACGAAGCTTTTCTTATTAAGCAAGGATAGCAATATCCGCAGTTGGTCGGCTCAGCATTACCATTCCAGCGCTCGTTGCAGGGATGCGAACAAGAGATAGTTGAGCCCGCGTTATTTATAAACACCGGCATCTTATCTACTTTTTTCACCATCTCCGCTTTGCTACACATTGCGTAAGGGTTGATTATTTCGTTTTCTATTCCTACTTTACGTAACAACAAATTTAATTGTTTTAAATAAAATGGATGTGTTGTACGAGTGCTACAGCTTCCTTTTCTTCCTTCGGTCATCGGTAGATTTAATCCTATGAATCCGTTTTCAGGAATATATACAGGCACATTTCTGCCAACTATATTTGCTATACTTAAAGCGGCTGCTAAAAATAAAAACGATCTGCTCCGGCTAGTATTTTCACTTTTCCAATCAGCCAGGTGAGGTGACTTAACCTTTGTAGTAAATGTAACTAAATCAAATTTGTTACCTGTAAAAGCGCCTTTAAGACTATTAATCAATTCCCCCTGTACATCTTTAAGTAGGCCATATTCTTTAAAACCGGTGAAAAGAATATTTTTCCCTTTTGATAAATATTCACACGCTCCGCAAAAAGAATCCATGCCACCCGAAAAAAGAGATACTAAATTTATTTTTTCTAGGTAACCCGGTCTTTGAGCGTCTCTCTTTCTTTGGTTAAAATATCTTTCACCTTCGCTTGCTCTAAATGAAACAGTCCATCTATCCCCCGATAAAAAGGAAAGCATTTTCTCAAGATCTGATTTTACACTGCTCCATTCGTCATATTTTATAACAGGTATATTTAATTCGATAGTTCTTGTCCAACCATCAAAAAACATACTCCTTGCTACTCGTTTATCCGCGGCAAATACCGACATTGCAATAATCAATAGATCTTCATATATCTCATCTACGCCTTTTGCACCTAGCGAATACCAGGCCTCTCGAATATCAGAAGAAATATTGCTTTCTTCACCCATATTCACATTAAAGATTGCCGCACTACAATATTCAGCAGAAGGCGTTTCGCATTTACTTTTATTTATCCAAAGTTGAATTTTATTCTCCATACCACTGCTCCATGATGCTAAAAGCTTTATCAATAATACTTTTTACTACGGGCATATCACCAATATTCTTGGGATTAACAGGAGGCGCATCGGTCCTATTAAGTTCTTCTTTCAAAGTGTAATATATGTACTCCTGAACTTCTGATAATCGATTATTTGCCTCTATTAAAGTGCACTTTTCATGCGCCTGCTTAGTGAACATCTGCGCAAATTTTCTTTTGGCAAATTGGCATATAAGTTCGTTCAGCAACAAGTTTAGGTCTGCCTGCGTAATTTGAGAAAGCTCCTCAATCTCCAGAACATCAAATGCGTCCGCCATGCAGTCCAATACTAATGAATCATCTATCGTGCTTCCACCATTTGAATAAAACGATAGAAGTTCGTCGAGCGCATCTTGGGGATCAAGATCTCGCAAATCTTCTCGCCCTATCTCACGCAAAGCGTCATTTAATCCAACAGCATTAGCTGATGATATAAAGGCCATTAATCCAGCAAAGGACGTTGAGGCCAAAGCCAAAGAGTGATCATCCATTTTTATGGCTTTTGCATACCTGCTGATGGCTTGTTTTTTCTTGTTTTCTGTCGGATCTGATAAGTACGATGTTACTCCTCTCTTAGCATTTCGCCACTGAGGTGATGTAGGTGCTATATATCCTTTTGATGTTCCCATTAATCCTTTCCTTCCTGTTTTATACTTTCCGATGAACCTGCAATATCTGAGTTTTCATCTCATTAGTTAGTTTCTTAGCCAAAACCAAAGCATTTAACAACTGCTCGATCATACTATCATTGCTTTTATGCATAGCGGTAAAATGAGGAATGATTCCCATAGAGTAAAATTCCTTCTTCTTTCCCTTTAAGATCTCAACAATTTTTGCTTGTACATGCGGATAATTGGTAAATATACGCCTAACCACTCTTAACTCAAGCTCATCATTTTCAAATTGCAAAAGAAGAGCATCAACAATTTTCGATTGTGATTCAGATTGAAGATCCGAAAGTTCTTTAAAGCGAGTATCTTCTTGACCTTGAATACAATTTTTGATAGAAGATAGTAATTTTCGTTCATTTTCCGTAAACGTCGCTACCAAGTTATCCGAACTTACTAAAGCCTCTCTGGAAAGATAAAAATATTTGCTAAGATCCATCTTATGTAAATTTTTAGGTTCGCTGTTAACCCAAGCTCTTATTCTTGGCTTATCCCACCTCATCCATTCGCTTACTTCTTTTTCGCCTTCGTAAATAATTTTTTCTATATCATCAAACACCGGGATTCTACCATCAAAGGCTTTATTCCATGTATAGAGTTCGCGAAAGGCTTCGATGTCAATAAATTCAAGGGCTAGTAACTTAGCCATTACGGCCAAATCCAATTCATCTTTGAAATACAGCGAAGCAAGATTTTTTCTCACGAAAAAGGTATTCAAAAATCTTTTTGCCTGTCTAGGATTGCCTTTCAAACTAGGAGAAACAGCACCTCCGATTTTCTCTATTATCCCGATTTCATTTTTCATCATCTCCAAAGTCTTACCATGTTTATACTCCACGGACAAGTCGCTTGCAAACGAGACAATGTCAGATAAGCCTATAGATTTATCTTCTAACATTTTTCCGGATTCATAGATGCTATAAATTGTTTTTTCGAAAGATGCGGTATTCATATGAAGCTGGCATATTAGAAGCTTTAAATAGTTTTCAATATCTTTAGGGGAAAGCTCTGGTATTTTAATAGGCAACTGTATTATCTTTTCTATATAATCATCTGACAGTGTAGTGCTATCACTTCTAGGATATTTAATATCTACGGCATATTTTATAATTCGTTCATCAACAGCCACTATAAAAGTAGTCTTTTTTACTGACAAGAATAATTTTATGGCCTCAAGAGTGTCTATTATACGTTCGGGTGTACATCTGTCCAGATCGTCCACTATGACCACGAGATTCGTTACATTATCTGCGTCTCTTAGCATATCTTCAAATTCAACTCTAAACTTTCTGATATTATCGCTATGATCCTCGGAATCTTCGGGCTTCAAATATTTCTCCTTAAAGCCTTGAATGTTTGACGATATCTGTTCCACATCAGCAAGAGAAGATGAGAGGCTAATAGCTACCGGTATAGGGTTTCCGGTTAAAGCGCTCACTGCATAAGGGAGTCCTTTGCTCACAAGATCCTTTCCTAATTTTAAGAAGTTCACGCGTTTTATTAGCTTTTTAATCTTGTCTCCCACTTTTTCGAAATGCGTTTTATTCTCTTCAATCGACTTCAGCAACGATTCCATGAGAGCGACTTTAGCATCTTCGTATCCTTCAAATTGCCAAGCATTTAAAGAAACACATACGACACCATCGTCACTTGACTCAATTTCTTTTTGTATCATTTGCAAGAGTGAAGATTTACCGGCACCCCAACTTCCATAAAGACCTATTGTCAAAGGAGTCAACTCTTCGTTATTTGTGAAATTCACAATAGTACTTGCGTAAGGAGAGTAAAACAACATATCAATATTAGAAGCGTTATCTAACCACATAAAAACCTCCGAGAAAAAATCTTTTATATAATTATACCATTTATTTCAACAAAATACAATATATTACGATACAACATAACAAAATCAGTAGAGATATTGACATCTCATATTGATTCGCAACCTCTTATCTTTGTTTTAGGCTGTATAATTTTTTGCCATGCATGAGATCGTTGCTCTAAGGCGGCATCTAATGAAGATGCCGTTAGCGGCAAAAATATTAGGTGAAGGTGCGTTGAGCGATTCTTCGTTTTTCTTTGTTTAGAGCTGCCTAATTTTTAGCCAACTCAAATCAAAAAACAACCAAATTAAATCTCAAAACGACTTGAATAAATTGCGATTCAGAGTTACAATAAGGAAAAGGAAAAGCCTCGGCTTTGATGCCGAGGCGATGGGGATTTTACGCGTTATCTTTTTCCGATTTTGACCACATTTGACCACATGTTTTGACCATTTCGCCAAACGGAATATACGGAACATACGGAAACAATGCGATTATTTGTACAGTTTGGTTTACAAAATCGGACTATACGGACTAAAAAAGACGCAAAAAACGCGCACGGGGCCGTTGGGGTGATAGAGGCCGCAAGTTGAAGTTTTGTCACTTAGTTCCAAATAAAGTCTTAAAAAGCACTTAAGTTTTAAAGGCTTTATTTACACTTATCGCCGTTGCGGAGAGTTTAAAAACTGAAAGAATAATTCAAACCTACATAGAAGTAAAAACCTGACAGTACCTACGTTTTAGGTACTGTCAGGTCTGCATATTATTGTTGAAGCATCTTTATATGATATTCGATATTATATCATATTATATTATGCCTCGGGATTTTCCTCATCGGAAGCGTCGTCATCAGGAGCTATTGCTTCTTCGTATTCTGCTATAACATAGTTATAGATTTCATCGAAGCTCTCAAATTTAGTCTTATCTTCAAGCGCAATATAAGCTTCCTTGAGGTCTGCTACCTTTTCTTCATAAGCTTCAAGATGCCTATTCAATTCCTCGGTTACATAAGCCGCATTTGCGTCGTCTGCCATGATAAGCTTTTCAAGAAGGCTATAAGTCTCGGTATCAAGCGTATCGGCAAATGCCGCAAGAATAGCATCATAATAAAGCACGTCAATGTTAAGAGATTTAAATGCGAATATAGCGTTTGCGTCAAATTCAAGCTTTTTCTTCATAACAGAAAGCACGAATTCTGTATCAAGCTCAGATGCCGTTCCGTTATGCTGCGCCCACATTATATCATACGCATCAGCGAGGAATGCTCCAATATTAGAAAGATCATAAACGTAGAATGCGTTAATCTCAGCTGTGTAGTCATCCTCGTCTTCGCCCTCTTCTGCCTCTTTATGCTGTATAGTTACGTTTGAGAACAGGAGAAGATTTGTACGAATTGTTGCCATCTGCTCAAGGATAAAGTCATATGAGCAGGAGAAGTCCTCATCCTTTGCGTCATCATCGTTGTCCGTATTGAACGTGTACTTCGTATAATAATAATTATAGCGAACAGCCTCGTCATCGATAAGAAGAATCTCATCTGCAAGTTTTCTGGCATTCTCATAGTTAGCGAAGAGAAGCGCATACAAGCTTGCAACAGAATCGGTCTCCATCGTATTATCTATGTAATACTGTAACTCAAAGAAACGGTTAATAACAGTCGTAAGCTTTTCGAATTTATCGGCATATTCAGAGTAATCAACGTTTGCGGGAGTCTTAAGCTCTTCGTAAATAACGAAGACCTCTGCAAACAAATCTTCGAGCAACGTACGTTCAGTTTCGGAAAGAGAGTCGATAGATGATGATATTTCATCCATTTCCTCTATAAATTCCTTATCACCGTCAACTTTGAAATTATAAAGGCTTGCGTGCTCTGTCGCGATAAGCATCTTAACGAACATATCGAAGCCATCTTCGCTCAAGGTTTCCTTATAGGCGTTAAGAATAAATCTCGTGAAAAGATTGTACGTAGCCATCTTTCCGTCTTCCGTCACATAATCCAATATGGATTCTTCCAGGATGTTGTTACGGTAATCGCAGTGAAGTATGCAGCAAACACCGTAACGCTCCGAGGGAGACAATGCCAAGAAATCAAGAAGAAGCTCTTTAGATGCAGAAATCACGTCAGCCGCCGTATAATCAAAGTCTTCTTCGGTATACGCTCTTGTAACAAGATCGATATATTTATCGAACAGAGCTTCTACCTTCTCGTTTCCTACAAGGCCCGCAGCGTGATAAACGTACGCAATATTATCTACGTTCTCACCGGTGTAAAAATACGAGCGGATAAGATAATCAAAGCTCAGCTTTTCATATACGTCCTTCTGCAACTGGAAATCGCTGTTTTTGATGCTCTCCGATATAACTCTCGCTCTCTTGTAGTAGTACATAAAGGGCGTGGTATCGGTACCAACGCGCATATTATTCGTTATACTATAGCCGTAGCTTATAGCGATATAAAGGTCGTTAAGCTCTCCGGGAAGCGGAACCTTCTCCCAAATCGCAGAAACGTAGGAATCAGGCTCGTGAGTCAAATAATAAGCGGAAATAATGTCAAATATATCGTCTTTTTCACGCCATTTCGAAAGTCTTTTGAAGATTTCGAGATGAGACGTAGCCTTATAAGGATTGAACTCACTGTCGGAAATAGTAACGACAGCTTTTTTAATGTTCGCCTTATAGTCCACGAGCTCCTCGGGTGTCCAATCCAAAGGAACAACTGAAAGTTCTTCGTAGATCTCTACCATAACTCCGAAAAGACCGGTTATGGTTTCAATTCCGTTCTCTGTGAATACCGTTCCGAGATATTCATCCATATTTTCTTCGTCAATCTTAAGATCGGGGAATTCCTTTTCTATAGAACGGAGAGTATTTGCCAGCGCTTCGATTTCCTCGCCTTCTTTTGATTTGAGGCTATCAAGCGCCATAACGGCTGCGTCATAGCTAAGAGCATTTACGTTGAAGATTCCGTAATATTTATCCTCATTGTCTTCATCGTCAATATGAGACTCTGTTTTTACCAAAACGAAGGAATCGGAATACTTATCGGTAAGATTCTTAAACTTCTCATAACCGTAATATGCGCTTATAAGAGCAACCTTCTCGGCATCAGCCTTTTCAACAAGCTCTTTGTCACCATCAGACAACTCGAAATACTGTTCAAGGGCTTCCAACGCTTCCTTTGCTATTTCGGTATCACATGTCTTAGGATCGGTGATATTCGCAACCTTTTTAGCTACGTCTCTCATATAAGAAACACCGCTGTACGTAACGAATATCTCATAATCAAATTCAAAACCAAGATATTCTATCTTAACCGTCATAGGAAGACGTGTCGATATATTCTCCTTCGTCGCAAGCGAAGGAGTGAAATTCTTTACCATATCGGTCGTAAGAGAAACGTAGCGACTCAGAGCGCCACCGTTAGCAGTAACGGTAAAATATGCTCCTGTTATATAGAACTTGGTATCATGGCTATTATAAAGAGTTTTCTGCGGTTTTTTAGAGAACTCAACGTTTTCAACACTGTAAACGTTTGCAGTATAGGTAGCTGTATAATTTCCATATTTAACGGTTACAGTCTTGGCACCTGCGGAAGAAGAATCAAATCCCTCCGTAGTTATAAGCTCTGAGCTAAAGTTTACCGTGGAGGTCTTACCCGTATCATCGGCAACTCTCACGCGTCCCTCAGTACGATTAATTTCATCACCTACAAAGTAATCGGTAACAACACCCTCGAACACCATACGTGGAATTACCGTAACGGTTAAGGTTGTGGAAACCTCTTCATAGGTAAATGTAACCGTCTGCTTGCCAAGCTGATTCTTATCGTAACCCGTAATGGTAACGTCGCCGCTGGTCAAATCAAGGGGTTCTTTATTATCCTTTTCTATAGCTACAAGAACAGTATCGGTAAAATCAAGCTCCTGACCCTGTACGTAAGTTGTTCTCGGTTCCTTTTCGAACATAATACTTTCGATTTTAGAAGCACAAGCTACAAAAAGAAGCAGTAGAACAGCTACGATAGCTATAAGCAAAATTTTCTTTTTCATAAACTAAACCTCATAAACAAAATCATTGCGCTGAGAGAGGAAGCCAAACAGCATAAAGCACGCTACCGTCCGCGGCATTGATTATTTCGGATGCAGAATAAGCAACCTCGCCTCCATCGCTTAACGACCATCCTGCAAACGTATATCCTTCTCGTGCAGGTGCTAAAATTCCATTGACTGCATCTGCGTTTTCAATAGCCGTATCAGTCTTAACGAATGATACAACGTATGATTTATCAGCGGAAAGGGTACAACCCCATACAACAGGTCTGTAAGATGAATTCCATCTTTCGTTCCAATAACTAGGCTTTTCTTCGCTTTCGCAATAAATTGTTACAGCGTTATCAGAATAAAGCGCATGCTGTCCAAGATCAACAATACCCGAGTGAAGTACTGCCGAAGTAACGGAAAGATTCTTTCTGAAGGCGAAATTGCCTATTGAAATAACGCTCTTGGGAATCGAAAGACTCGTAAGAGAGCTGCATCCATGGAAAGCGTAGTTACCTATGGTTTTCAGCTCCTTAGGAAGATTAAGCTCCGCAAGCTTTTCACAACCGCGGAAAGCGTAGTTATCAATAGTCTTGATGCTATCTGAAAATACTACGTCCTCGAGCTTCTTACATCCATAGAAGGTATATGCAGGAATCTCAGTAAGTCCTGCGCCTATAACAGCGCTCTCAAGGCTTTCGCACTTGTAGAAGGCTCTTATTCCAAGAGTAGTTAAGCTGTCGGGAATTGTAAGATCAATAAGTCCTGAGCATCCAAAGAAAGCTCGGCTTCCTATTTCCTCAATTCCCTCTTCGAGAATAAGATGGTAACGAACTTTTTTTATGTTAGAGCCTGAGTATTCAGGTCCGGTGCTTTCCTCGCCTTCCGTTCCATCATCCTCGGACAAATCATATTCAAGCTCAGATCCAAGCAACGAGCAACCGAAGAATGCGAACTCTCCGATATACTTGCAGCTTCCGGGAACCGTAAGTCCGAGTATGCTGGTTTGATAAAAGGCGCTTCTGCCTATATATTCAAGTCCGTCGGGGAGAGTCAAATGGTACTCCATATAATCCTCAGCCGTACCGAACAAAGCATTCGAGCAAAGGTAGAATGCGTAATCGTCAATCTTCTTTAAATTCTCAGGGAATTCTTCAATTCGAAGGTTCATACAAGCCAAGAACGCTCCGCGTCCAATCGACTCAACGGTAGACGGGAAAATAACTTTTCCGGTGAACATACACTGATTGAAGCTGTAGTCGGCAATTCCAACAGTACCGTCCTCTATCTGCACGTCGCCTATGAAAAAGTTTCCTGAGGTGCCTACCACCCATTTGCTTACGTACAAGACACCGTATTTGCTCGGAACACTCGTATTGTTGAATGCCTGCGTACCGATTGAAGTTACGGTATTGGGCAAATTAACCGGGCTCATACTGCTACCAAGCTTTTCACAGCCATTAAAAGCAAAATCACCTATGTACGTTATCTTAGTATTCTGCAACCTGTTAAGCTGCTTAAGACTCGTACACATCGTAAATGCGTAATCACCTATACGCAAAGTCTCCGGACCGAGATAAACGTTAACAAGCTTCTCGCATCCGTAAAATGCGTAATCACCAACATATTTTATATCAGGAAGATTGACACCGGTAAAGCCGTTACAGCCTCTGAACGCAAGATCGGCAATACCGATAGTACCTTCTTTAATAAGCGGAGTCAAATCCTTACCCTTCTGAATATCGGGGTTTTTACAAGCAACTATCCAATTTCCGAGATAAACAATATCTTCTGCATAATTGTTGTAGTACGCCGTATCAAGAAGAACGTTTCTTCCAAAGGTCTCAACTTTTTCGCCCACCTGAATATCAGCGAGCGCCTCGCAAAAGGCAAAGGCTCTGTCTCCTATGGTTGTAACACCTTCGGGAAGTACAATAGAAGGTATTTTAACGCAGCTCTCAAAGGCGCCTTTTCCGATATAAGTTACGTTATCGGGAATAGTCACCTCTTCTACAAGCTGACAATAATAAAACGCGTAATCTCCTATGTATTCAATAGCTGAGCCTATATTGAGCTCGGTTACCGAGTTACAGCCCGAGAAAGCATACTCACCAAGGGTCTTAACCTTATTGGGAATGTTAATCTTAGTCAAAGCCAAGCAATCCGAGAAAGCATAGCCTCCGATTTTTGTTGTTTCAGAGCTAAGGTTAGCCTCCGTGAGCGCACGGCAGTAAGAAAAGGCATATTCTTCAATTACCGTAACGCCCTTGGGAATATCAACCTTGATAAGACTGCGGCAGCTCTGGAAGGCGTTAGGACCAATTTTTACCACGTTTTCGGGAATTGTAACCGAAACGAGAGCGTTACAGTTGTAGAACGCCTTTTTGGGTATCTCTGTAACCTTACTGTTTATGGTAAATGAAGTCAGCTTTCCGTTATTAGAAAGAGCGCCCTCGGCAATAGCGGTTACAGGCTTACCGCGGAAAACCTCTTCCATCACAACGTCACCCGACGCGCTGCCTAATCCGACAAGTTTGTATTCGGTATTATTATTTATGAGCTCGTATTTAAGTCCTGTTTCGGACTCTTTCTTTTCATAATTGTAAACTGCATAATCCGAATCCTGCATACTCTTGCCGTCACCAAGCGCCTTTACCTTTATGTCGTAAGAACCCTTTTCGGTAATACTGACAGTAAAGAAGTTCGACTTGGTGCTCTTCTCTTTCTCTCCGACAAGAACAGAATATCCTATTGCGCCTTCAACCTTTTCCCAGCTAAGCGTCTGGGTTTCCTCATTAAAGACGAAACCTGACGGCTTATCTAGCGCTCCCTCACAGGAAGAGAGCGCCAGAATGCAGAAAGCAAGTACGCATACGGTTATGAGCAGTACACGAAGCTTTTTCATTATGTCCTCCTTGGACTAATAGTACAGTTTATTTTTTTGCTTTCGCTCTTATGTCTTTTATAATCTCGTGCGGCCACTTGAACTTAAACTTTCTAACGGCAACGTCAAGAAGGAATGCAACAAGAGCAATAATTATAAATACGATTCGAGGATCTATTACTTTGTGTATGAATTTTACAACGTTCTCAAACACCTCTGTGGGCTCAGTGAGAACAAATCCATCTCCGTCTCTGGCAAGCTCGGCAAGGAATTCCGCCTTTTCCGTGCTATCAAAGAACATATCATACTCCTTCGAATAAGAGAATGCCTTATATGTCGTATTAGTTGAGATAAGTCTGCCGTCAGCAGCCTTTTTGTTAACGGTTATCTCATATACACCGGGCTTCGTTATAACAAAGCTTACTCGACCGAAGCCGTCTTCGGCAGAGGGGTGAAGAGTCATAGGCTCAGCATCTGCAAAGGTTGGGTCAATAACAACCTCGATAAGCTCACCCTCGGCAACGTCGGTATATATGTTCAAACGGTTACTGTAGTTCTCCTCTTTCAAGGAAAGGTCTATATCGGTGGTGCGAACGCTCTCCGTGGGGAACAAAGCAGACACCATATTGTTTACAAGAGTCTTTCCAACCTCGTCAGAGAGGAACTGAGAGGACCAAGTACCGTTAAGGTCGCACATAAAGCTTCCGACAGTACCCTTTCCAAACTTCCACTGCGCGTATATAGGAACGAATTCACCCATAAGAACAGCCTCAGCGCCATCCTTAAGCTTCGTTCCGTAGAATCCGTCAAGAGACGGAATATCCGAATTTTTTATTCCGTTGACAACCGAATTATGAGTTTTAATCGTAGGAGTAAAGGTCTCGTAGTTAACGTCCTTTATCTCGGGAACCTGAAGGTCCTCACGCATAGCCTGAGGAGTATCGCTGATTTTCTTTACGTCGTGATAGTTATCAGCGCCAACGCCGTTCGTTTCCGTAGCGGCATAGGTTTCGAGTATGTACTTCATATGCGCATCCGCGCCCTCGGTTTCTATACCGATAATCGACATAGTTATACCAAGCTCGGCGTTACGCTTCATTGCAGCACCGTAATCCTCCTCGTCATCACCCGGAGCACCGTCCGTAACGAGAATGATATGTCGCTTCTCAACCTCAGTGAGAGCGGTAAGCGCACTTCCCGCACGTTCAAGAGCGCTGGTGAATATGGTTTCACCACCACCTCTGGGAAGGTCGTCTATGGCTGAAAGTATTTTATCTCTTTGCGTACGAGGCGTAAGCTCAAGGTCCTCTGAATAGTCCTTCGCAAAGGTCATAATACCTATCCAGTCACGCTCGGAAAGAGCGTCAAGACACGATATTACACCCTGCTGAGCTGCGTAAAGCTTACTCTTTTCAAAGGGTACGGTTCCTCCCTGATCGGGGGGCATATACATTGAACCCGACGTATCTATTACAACAACAACCGCTACCGGAGGAGTATAATTGATAACCTCAACGGGTAAAAGCTCTTGATAAAGAGAGCCGTACATATCCTCACGAGTCCAAGCATTTGCCTCAAAAATGCTATCGGACGGATTCGCATCCTCTTTATTACCGCAAACGGTAAAGAGACCGCCTCCGATATCCTTTACGTACGAATAAAGTATCTTGTCAAAGCCATCGGGAAGATCAGCATTCGAAACGTTAAGGAGAATTACCTCGTCATACGCGCGAAGCTCATCTACCGTCTTAGGCATTTTTTCTTCATCATACGAATTGATGACGGTAACCTTCTTGTCGGTCATAATACCGCGCAAGCTTTCGGACTCGTTGGCTATACTCTCAATAATAAGGATTTTGTCAAACACCTCAATATTGACGTAAGTATTATAGCTGTTATTTTCTACGAGAGTGTCCCCATCGCTCTCTATTTCAAAGTTGAGCTTATGAAGTCCGGGAACGGGAAATACGACTTCAAGCTCTATTTCTTGCACACCTCTTGAGAGTCTTATCTCTCTGGGCTCGCCTATTATCGTTGCGTTATCGAAAACGGAAATAGTTGCCGAACCATCATATGAGCTCTCAAGACCAACCTTAACCTCGAAAACTTCACCGTGACGCAGGGTATGCTCGGGAAGAGTTGTGGAAATTATCTGAACCTCATCGCCATGCTCATCAGGGAAATGCACGGTATCAACCTTTATTCCCTCTGCAGCTATGTTTTTTATTACTCCAAGCGCTTCCGAATCGGTTTCAACACCATCGGAGAGAAGCACGATACGTGCTGACTCGGGCTTGGTGAACAAGCTTTTTGCATATACAAGCGCTGAAGCTATATCCGTAGCGGTATCGTCAGGCGCTTCCGCCGTAAGATATCCACGAAGCACCTCTTCTGTGTTATCGCTTATAGGAGCGGCGAGAACCTGATTATATCCAAAGGTAACTACGCCAATCTTAAAATCTTCATATGCGTCCGTTATAACCGCACGGACAAAGTCATCCTTCAAAGTGTCGGAATCCTCGTTCGAATGCGACTTATCCACAAGAATTATAACCTCGTTATCCTTATTGGGAACGTCATATTGGAAATCAATTCCGGCAAGAACTGTAATGCTTAACACGAGCGCCGTTATATGAAGCACAAGCGAAACTATACGGTTTCTGTTACGTCTGTACTTTTTATTGCTGAGAAAATAAGGAATCAGCGAAAAAGCTAACGCCGGTATGAGAAGAAGGAGAAACCATGGTCTATCGAAATTTATTGAAAAATTAAGCACTTTCCTTCCTCCTTAATTAGTCTCTCGCGACTTCAACCACCACTCAAGGAACATTAATGCTACAAGAGCGAGCGCGAAATAAAATACAAGATCGAGATTTGCATCTTCAAGCACGGGGGGATAATAAGGATTCGTAAGAGAATCCAACTCACGCACTATATTGCTTTCATCATCAGGGATAGTAACGTAGAAGTTCTCTACCACCTGCTGACCCGAAATCGGGGTCTGCGTAACGGTATAAAGACCGGGAGCATCAGCGGCAATCTTCGCTGGGAATTCGGTGAATTCCGCACTTATGCTTGCAGGTCCCGTAACCGAAAGCTCAGGGCTTCTCGAATTAAGAGTAACCTCGTCGTAAAGCTCTACAACGGGCGACTCGAAGGTAGAAGGTATGTAATGCTCAAGAATATTGTTCATCAAAAGAGGAAACTCAGGTGTCAACGCAATATTTGAATAATGCATACTGAATGAGAACAGAACGAGCTTTGCTTCAGGATCATTTTTTGCGATTACGATAGGATTTTCGTCAACGTAAAGAAGAGGCGTATATCCACTGTCATAAGCATTGATTTTTCTATATCTGGTAACGGTAATGTTTTCCGCATCAACGCCTTTCATAATCTCGTGAGAAACCTCGTTTGCATTAAGGTTTTTCTCACCCGTAAAGCCTAACTGATTTCCAAGAACGAAATCCGTACCCTTAGGTAACGTATCGGGGTCTATGAGTATAACAAGACCGTCGGTAGGAATCGTTTTCGGCATATGGTGCTCGAATATGTATATATCATATCCGCTAAGCTCGGGCTCCTTGCCCATTCCCATCTGAATCATCTTTTCATCGTCATGGATCTCGTCTATCTCTATATCCCAATCGTCTTTGAGTTGGTTACGTAAGCCCATAAGAGCGCCACTGACGAAGTTGTTGATTTTGGTACTGTAATATTGTACCCTGAGAGTCTGAGGAGTTCCACCGTACAGATAGAAGGAGTTATCTATCTCAAGCGCATCGTTCTCCTGCACGTAGCAATATACGTGATCGTAAGCAAAGAGCTTAAGATCCGTGATATCATCGTTCTCGTTATTACCAAAGCGAATGGTGGTTCGCTCGTTCATATCGAGGAGCGCATCGTACTCAAGCTTGAGAGTACCGCCGTTAACCGTCTCGGAAGAATCACCCTGACCGTAAACACCGTATGCACCGTGTATTTCAAGGTAAATTTTAACGCTGTTAACTCTTCCGTACGTTGCTGTATCAACCTCAAATCTGTAATAGTTATCGTCGATAACCGCTCTTACGTCAAGGATAGCCGCGTTCCACTCCGATACGTCGGAAACGTCGTTGACAGTAACCTTTCCGTCATCGATATATTTAGTACCTGTGTAAAGAATTACCTCCGCCTTAGCGTTTTCCTCAAGCACGTCCTCGGCAAGCATCATCGCTCCGTCTATATCAGCATTACCCCAAGTGCACTTCAATCCAAGCGGTGAAACAAGCTCGGCGAGCTGCGCGGTAACGGTGTCTTTCTGAGACGAATCCGCTCTCTGACAAATTAAAGAAGCCTCTCTGCCTGCAAGAATTACCGTAACCACGCTTCCGTCTGACATTACTTCAGTCGCGGTTTTTTCTGCCTCGGCAACAGCGCGCTCAAAGCGCGTCTCGCCCTCAAGCTCGGAGAACATAGACGCCGATGCGTCAATGATAAGAACTTTTTCCTTAGCCGCTTTTTCATCCTCAGCGTCAATATAAGGCTGAGTAAGGATGAAAGTGCATGCCGTTACAATAAGCACCTGACATATTATCAGGAGGATATTGCGCAGCTTACTAAGAGGCATTTTCTTTTTTCGGTATTTCAAGCTGAGCTTCCAAACGTAAGTACTGGAAATATATTTATTTTGATAATTAGGTTTTATTATGTATATTATCAAAAGAATAATAAGGCCGATAAAACCTAAAAAACCAATAGGAGTAAGCCAACTCATGCCATTATACCCACCTTTAAGAGTTCTTTAAACAGCATCTTCTCAATCGGCTGATCTGTTGATACCGATACAAAGGACACACCGCGGGAATTACAGAAGGAGTGAATGCCCTCGACAAAATCGCGCATAGCCTCCTCGTACGCCAGTTGCGACGCACGGTCTATGTTTATCTTCATATTTTTCATATCCGTAATATCCTCGCTCTCAAGGTCGATAAGATTAACACGTCCTGTGTAAAGGGGGTCTCTCTCCTCGGGAGTAAGTATCTGAACAAGAAGAACCTGTCTCTTTTTATAAACAAGATAATCAACGGCACGGCGCCAATCTTCCTCAGTAAAGAAATCCGAGATAATAACGGTAAGACCGTCATTACTGCCCGTGTCCTGACATCCTATTATTGCGCGAGATATATCAGAGCCGCCATCGAATTCAAGCTTCTCAAGCTCGCTTATCGCGCTGAAGAACGGCTTCTTACCAACTATCGTACCAAACGGATTTTTCGCCTTATCGCCGCTAATCAGATGATACGAAACCTTATCCATATTATGTACCGAGAGGTATCCGAGAGCTGCCGCAGTGGCTATAACGTATTGCGCCTTTGCGGGATTATCCTTACCAAGCGATGCAGAGCAATCGATAAATATCTGAGTATGCATCTGGCGCTCGTCGGTAAACAGCTTCAAGAAGAACTTCTCAAAACGGCTGTAAAGATTCCAGTCGATACGGCGTATATCGTCACCAAGCACGTATTCACGGTAGTCGGCAAATTCGACCGTCTGTCCGTATGTACGCACAAGATGCTTGCCGCCGAAGAAGCCCGCAAGATCAGCACGGAGCTCCAGCGATAAGGTCTCTAGCTGGCTGAAAAACCCGTCGTTTAAATACGAACCTTTCACTATTTATGACCATCGTTTCCGAAAACGGAAACTACCTTTCTTTGCAATGATTAACCTCGGCAAACCACTAAGCATTTTCACAAGGGGGCTTCAATGGATCTGCCATTTTTTTCGAATTTAGGCCTTTTTACCGAAAAGTCCGCGTTTCTTTGCTGTGTTTTCGTCCTCGGTGGGCTGCACCTTTTCCGCCTTCTTCTCGCTGGCAATTCCGCATCTTACAGCAAGCTCATCGATTATCTTTTCAATGATCTCGTCTGCAGAAACTCTCTCGGCAACAGCCTCGAAGGTGAGCTTCATACGGTGGCGGAGTACGGGATATGCAAGAGAATTAACGTCGTTATAAGAAACGTTGTATCTTCCGCTCATAAGAGCCTTTACCTTAGCAGCGGATATGAGAGCCTGACCTGCTCTGGGAGATGCTCCGAGACGAACGTACTTCTTGGCAGCCTCACTTGCGCACTCGCTATCGGGATGAGTTGCAGAGCAAAGCATCATAGCGTATTTCATAACCTCTTCCGCAACGGGAATCTGGTTAGCGGTAGCGCGCATTTCAAGAAGATCAGAGCCGTTACAAGCGGCATCAGCAACCTCTGCCATGGTCTTCTGCGTCATATTAACGATTCCCATAAGCTCGTCAAGAGTGGGGTTCTTAACTATAATCTTGAACATGAAACGGTCCATCTGAGCCTCAGGAAGAGGATAAGTACCGTCCTGCTCAACAGGGTTCTGAGTTGCAAGCACGAAGAAGGGCTCTTCAAGCTTTCTGGAAACACCCATAACCGTAACAGTATGCTCCTGCATCGCCTCAAGAAGAGCCGACTGAGTCTTAGGAGTGGCACGGTTAATCTCGTCCGCAAGAATTATGTTCGAGAAGATAGGACCGGGCTGGAACTCGAAGTTGGAGTTACCGTTCTCGTCCTTTACGATAATGTTGGTACCTGTTACGTCCGCAGGCATAAGGTCGGGAGTAAACTGTATTCTTGAGAAGGGAAGGTCGAATACACGTCCAAGAGAACGTACAAGACGGGTCTTACCAACTCCGGGAACACCCTCAAGAAGCACGTTACCGCCTGCGATCATAGCGATTACCGCACCCTCAATTACCTCTTTCTGACCGATAACGTCACGCTCAATCTGCTTAAAGATGTTATCGCACTGTACCTTAAATTTTGTCAAATTCTGTTCTGTAACCATTGTCTTTCTTAGCCTCGTTTTTATGTAATATTTTTTAAAAATTCAATTCTTAACGTTCGAGATTTTGCTTACTTTATGATACCGAAGTAAGTCTCAATTATATCGCGCATTTCATCGGAGATATCTTCCCTCTCCTCAAGAGCCTTAAGAAGATCCTCGTAATAATGCTCATAAACGTCTCGGTAGTAGGTATCACCGTCAATTATCTGGTTTACCTCCTCGTACTTACCGCCTCCGCCGCCGGGATTGTTCTGATCTCCGGGGCCCTGACCTTCACCGGGTACGTCATCGGGCTCGTCCTCATCGTCGCCCGCATCCTCGTCGTCCTTTACCTCAATAAATATTGCGGAGACCTCAATGTCCTTAGTGACCTCCGTATCCTTTCTTGAGGGATTGAAGACACCGTCGTTCCATGCAAGGAACATATATCCGTCCTCCGCTACGGCAAGCACGCGCTCACCGTCCTCACCGTCGGTAACAGTCTGCTCGGCATTACCTATTATGTAGCCGCCCTTGCCGACAGAATACTTGACGTTGAACTCTTCGGGAGGCTCAGGCGGGAATATCATATGCCATACCTCAATACCCGAAGGAATCACACCGGCATTACTTAAAGCTTCCGTGGTGAATGCTCCCGCAAAAAGCGTACCGAATACCGCGATAAGCACGATTATTACGGTAGCGATTTTTATTTTTACTTGCTTTTTGTCAAGCTTGCCGAGATTCTCAACAGCGTCGCGACGCTGCACTTCAGCAATATAGGAGTCGTCCCCTTCAAGCTCAACCATCGTTATCAGACGCTCGTCAAGTCCGTATCGGTCGAGGCGCTTTGCATTTTTCTTGACCGTGGGCGAGAACACCGTTTTGTAAAACACAAGCATCAGAGCCAGAGTTACAACAACGAATGATAACACCGCAGGAAGAATACCGTTTGAGCTCAAGAACCAGAATACCGTTGCAACAACGAATCCGACTCCCGCGCCAAACACCGCTCCGAGAAGCAGAGATTTAATTATCGCCTCTCTCCGAAGAACCGAGTCATAACGATCAAATTTTTTCTGTGATTTCATTGCAAAAACCGTTTCCTTAAATATTTTTTTTACGCCTATATTAAGATAACGCGCGCAAAAAAGTCTGTTAATTATTATAACATATTTTCCACTTTATGTCAACCTTTGTCGCAACATTTCAATGTTCGTTCTTGTTAATTTTTCTTCATTTTTTCGGCGCATTTTTGTTCATTTTTACCATATTATTTCAAACCACTCTCGAGCATTCGTCTTAATATCAAATTCCTTTAATTAAGAAAGAAACATTTAAAAATGCAAAAAAGAGCAAGAGTACAAGGAAAAAAATCCTCATAATCTTGCTCTTATTTATCGATTGGCGGCTTGCATAAACCTGCCGAACGGTAGATTTACTTCCCTACTGCGCACAAGAGCGCTTTAGGAAATCCGCGATCCACCGTGATGCCCCAGCGGACATCACGGTAAACCTTAATTATGCGACTGATTTAATAATCAGACATCAAGAGTTATTACTTTGCCATCCTCATATACGAATACCAAGCCATCGGTATATTCGGTAGTGTCTGCAAGGATAAGAACCCAGTCGTAAACACCTGCAGAGATCTCTCTGTTTACGCACTTAGCTCCGAGAGGAAGCTCGATAGTTCCGTCGGTCTTAACGGTACAACCGTCAGCGAACGAAACGCTTCCGTCTGCGTTGAACCTCGTGTAAGGTGTAAACGTAGCATTTCCGTACGAAGCCGAAGCAGAGATGATGGATACGTTACCCTGTTCGTCAATAGTAACTCTCGTGTAGTACCAGTAAATATATCCGGCACTTGTATAATATCTAAGAGTTCCGACAACGTAAGTCATATCACCATCTTCGATGATAATTATATCGTATGCTGTGGGATCGAAGGAAGCTGCGAAGGTAATAAGTCCGTCCTCGCCTATCGTGTAGAGAGAAGAATCGGTAATAACGTGGAAGACTACACCATCAGTATTATTAGAAGGATAGTTAAGAACTCCGTCCTTTATGTTGATAAGGTAGTCGTCAGCTCTGTTTTTGCCTTCCGACTCGGGAGAATAGAGCGAACCGTCTTTATCGAAGTAGCACGTTTCGTCGATGAATACGGTGCCGTCAGGAAGCAATCCATCCCAATATCCACCGGAAGCAACTGAATAAATATTACCGTTTGCGTTTATCTCCCAATCCGAAGTAGCGGGCGCACCGTTATTTGTGGAAATTACGGGAGCCTTTACGTCAGGCGTCTCGAACGTACTGGTCTTCAAGAGTATTGAACCGTCAGAGCCCATAATAGTAGCATCTGTGCTCCAGAGCCAATAAAGATTCTCGATATAGTTCCAGTTCAAATCGGTAGCCTCGCTGTACGTCGAGTGGATATAATCAGCAGTCATATACGACTCAGCGAAGTATATGATACAGTCGCTGGAAAGACCCTCGAAGGGCTTAGCACCGATATCAAAACCGTTAGCCGAAGGAATCATTACGAGTCTGAGAGCAGGACAGTTCTTGAATACGCCGTCCTTGATATCCTCGATACCCATGTACTTAGGATATTCGTAGTCCTCGTCATCGGTACCGGGAAGAGATACTTTCGTAAGCTTAGTACAGTCAGCAAAGACGAACGCACCGAATGCTGTAGGCTTATAATCGATTTGAGTATAATCACCCTTAATAGGTGTCTGTCCGTTACATCCGTAAACGTCGTTGTACATATTAACCTCAACAAGAGACGTACAACCTGCGAATGCATAGTCACCGATACCAAACATATCAGTTGCGAAGTCTATATCGGTAAGAGAGGTACAACCCTCAAACGCATGAGCGCCGATGTTGTTAATGTACGAAAGATCGATAGACTCAAGAGACGTGCATCCCTTAAATGCCGCAGAGTAAGTGCCTGTACCATACTTCTTGAAGTAGTGCGAGCCCGTGTACTGCTGGAAGCCGATGAACTCAACCTCGCCGAGCGTAGTGATACCGGCGGGAAGATCAACTTCCTCAAGAGAAGTACAGTTCATAAAGAACTCTGCGCCAAGGTTGCCCTGAACACCGTTATGAATTGTAACGGAAGAAAGGTTGGAGCAGCCCGAGAGAACGCCCTTAACGTCAAGGCTGGTTACAGTCGTGGGAACAGTGAACTCGGTAATACCGGTGTTCGCAAGCATATATTCGGAAAGACCTGTGGTCTGATGAGGAATCGTAATATTCGCAAGAGAGGTACAATCCTTGAATACGCGAGCGCCAAGAGTGATAGCCGACGTTCTGTTAACGAAATTAACGGTCTCAAGAGAGCTACAGCCTTCAAATGCACCGTTACCAACAGTCGACGTTACCTCAGGAATGGTAAATGCGGTAAGAGAGGTACAATTCTTGAATGCGTCGTCGCCGATAGCAGTGATACTATTGGTAATAGTAACTGTCTCGAGCTTCTTAGAGTTCATAAATGCCATCGCAGGAATTTCAGTAACCTTTTCGGGTATAGAAATGCTTACGATCTGAGAATCACAGAACGCGCCCTTAGCGATAACGCCTACGGTAGAGGGAACCTGATATACTCCACCTGCGGGTACGTTTGTGGGAAGGTAATAGATAATGGTGAACTTGCCCGAATCCATCAAAGCACCGTCTAAGAGTACGTAGTCAGTGTTTGCAGAATCGAAGTTGAAGTTAACGAGTGAAGGACAGTTGATGAAGGGGTTACCCGTAATGTTCATAACGCTTGCGGGAATATTTACCGTTTCAAGCTCTGTACAGTTAGAGAATACGCCCGTTCCGATAGTCTCAACACCGCTTGCAATCCTAGCTTCAACAAGGCCCGAGCAATTCTCAAACGCGAAGTCTCCTATGGAAGCAACGGTCGAAGGAATCGAAACCTCAGCAAGATTTACGCATCCGGAGAATGCATAGTTGCTTACAGCAGTAAGAGTTGCAGGAAGTGAAACTGCGGAAAGTCCGCTGTCCTCAAAGATGTTAGCGCCGATGGTAGCAACGCTGTCGGGAAGCGTGATAGATTCAAGAGCTGTGGTTCCGCGGAAGATTGCGGACTCAACCTCAGGATCTTCACCGAGAGCCTTGATAGCGCAATTTTCGTCAAATACTACGGATTCAAGAGCCGAGCAGCCATCGAATGCAAAGTTGCCGATAGCTTCAACCTTCTCGCCGATTTCAACAGCCTCGAGAGAGGAGCAGTTACGGAACGCTGCCTCACCGATGGTTTCAACAGATGCGGGAAGAGTGAAGTTTACAAGATTTGTACAACCGTCGAATGCGCCGGCACCGATAGTCTTAACGCTATCAGGAAGCACAACGGTCTCAAGCTTAGTCATACCCTTGAAGAAGTCTGCGGGAAGATCGGTCCATTTACCGCCGATAACAACGCTCTTAAGGTTCGAGCATCCAACGAATGCGTTAGCACCAAGAGTAACTATGGTATCGGGAATAACGATATTCTCAAGAGAAGTACAGCCGTAGAAGGTCTCGCCGGGGATATTCGTAAGAAGGCTTCCGTCTGCGAACGTAACGTTCTTAAGCGAACGGCAGTCCTCGAATACGCCCAATGCATAGCTTTCTTCTTCGAACGAAGTAACAGAAGCAGGAATGGTTATCGACTCAAGAGCATAGCACTTGTAGAATGCGTTTCCGCCGATATACATAAGTCCTTCGGGCAAGGTAACGTTCTTAAGAGCGCTACAACCGTTGAACGTGTATTTCGGAAGAGTGGTAATACCGTTAGGAAGAACGATAGTCTCAAGCGCTGTGCAAGAGTAAAATACGCTATCGCCCATATCTGTTACGGTATCGGGAAGCTCTACGTTAGCAAGCAGGTCGTTATAGTAGAACGCATAGCCGCCTACTTTATTGAGAATGGAATTTGTAGCAACCTTAAACGTTGTAAGGTTTGGCATATCGTAGAATGAGTATTCACCAATTTCAACAACGCTTGCAGGAAGCGTAACCTCTGCCATAGCAGAGCCTCTGAACGCGTTGTCCGCTATTTTGATAATACCCTCATGAAGAACAACAGCATATGGGAAGTATGAGAGCGCCGATGCTTCGATAACGGTAACACGGTCGTCGATATCAAACGCAGTCTTGGTTCCCATATCAACTCTGGGAGGAACGTACATAAGAATAGTCATATCCTCGCTGTAAAGAGCGCCGTCAACAAGCTCGAGATAGGGGTTATCATCAGGAAGATATATCTTCTGAAGAGAGCCTGCGCTATACGAGGTGAAGATAGAGCCGCCGTTAGAAGCGATAGTACTCTTAATAATGGAGTTAAGAGTTACCTCTTTAAGAGTTGTGTTAAACGCGCCGGAGCCTACAACCTCAAGAGTGTCGGGGAATACGAAGCTTGCGAACTGACCGTTAGAGAACGCAGACGCGCCAAGCGTGTGGAGCTGAGTGCCCTCTTCCCAGGTCATTTCTTTAAGCTGACAAGAAGCAAATGCATACTCGTCAATTATCTTAACGCTTGCGGGAATGTTGAGAAGCTTATAAACTCTGCAGTTTGTGAATGACCAGTAAGCGATCTTCTCAACAGTAGAGCCTGCAGCGAAATCAACAAGCTCAAGATAGCTGTTGTTGGAGAAGCAGTTATCCTGCATAGAGCCAACCTTGGGAAGAAGAAGCTCTGTAAGTCCGCCGTTGTCACCTGCAGCATATTGACCGAAATCAACAGGGCCTGCGTTACGGTTGAAGGTGAGCGCGAATTCCGCATCCTCATAAACATCACCGATATTTAAGAATGCATAGCTTCCGACAGCCGCAAGGTGAGCAGGCAATACTACCTCTTTAAGATAGAAGTTTTCCTTGCCCCATTCGTTAGAAACACCACCGAATACAGCGTATATGTCATCATCGTATTCAGCACGCATAACGGTACCTATACGAAGAGTAGCCTCACCGTTCCAGTTCTGCATTTCTTCGAAGACAACCTTCTGAACCTTTGCGCCTGTGAACGCCAGGTTTTGAACGAGAGTTACCGTTGAAGGAACAGAAACCACGCCGGTCTTAGCTCTGGGACAGTAAACAAGAGTTGTGGGATTACCGTTTTCATCATTAATATAGAATACACCCTGTACGTCAGAGAACTGTACGCAGTCGTCAGAAACAAAGATGTTCTCAAGCTTTGTACAACCGTCAAATACGGTGTAGAAGGACGTAATCGAAATACCGCTACCTACGGTTATTGAATCGTAGATTCTTTCAAGACGCTTAGGAAGCGTGATGGAAACGAGGTTAGTGTCATTTGCGAATGCGTAGTCGTTAATACTAAGAGGAGTATTAGCCGTATCAGGAGCCGCAAACTCCATAGTAGTGAGTGCTGTCATATCCGCAAAGGCATACTTACCAATGTCGGTAACCGTGGAAGGAATGGTAACGGAGGCGATAACGTTATTGTATCTGAATGCCTCTACACCAATGCTCACAAGTCCCTCGGGAAGTGCGATTGCAGAGAATCTGTTATTGTAGAATGCATACTCTCCAACAGTCGTGAGCTTAGAACCCGCGGGAAGAGTTACAGTCGTGAGTGTGGTAAGATTATAGAATGCCTTAACACCTACAACCTGAGTTCTCGAGGAGAGATTTGCGGTTGCGAGAGCAGTACCCTCGAATACACCGATTTCATCCTCAGCGCTACCGATTACAAGTGCTTTGGTTCCCTCTTCTACCGTGAAGGTAGTAAGGTTCTTACACTTGTAGAACGCACCCTCACCGATGGTTTCAACCGATGCGGGAACAGAAATGCTTCCTATCATTGTATAAGCAAATGCGTAATCACCGATAGACTTAACGGTTTCGGGAATAACTACGGTTCCGAATACGTTTTCGGTTGCAGTCTTGCCAAGACCGGAGAGATAGAACGCATAATCGCCTATTTCAGTAAGCTGTGAAGGAAGAGTTATAGCGTTAAGCTCGGGACAGTTAGCGAATGCGTGATCTCCGATAGTGATAGCGGAGGTCGTCTCGAACGTAACGTTTTCAAGGTAAATACATCCGTCGAACGCATTTGCGCCGATTTCGGTAATACCTGCGGGAATAGTAAGAGATACAATCTTGTGGTTAGACTGGAATGCTGCCGCGCCAATCTTAGTAAGAGTAGCGGGAAGAGTTCCGAAATCAAGAGCCTTAGCTCTCGGATAGTACATAATCTCGGTCTTATTCTTGTTGTAAAGAACACCGTCCTCTGCAACGAGCGCAGGGTTATCAGCGTGAACCGTGATTGTGGTTATGTTGTTACAGCCCTCGAATACCGAGCCGTCGAATACGGTAACGGTTGCGGGAAGACTGATAGATGTAAGCTGTGCGCAGCCGGAGAATACGAAGTCACCGAATGCGATGTCAACTCCGCCATCAGCAAAAGTAACACTCTGAATGCCGTTGCATCCCGAGAATGCTCTGTCGCCAATGTACTTTGTGGTTGCGGGAATCTTAAGTGAAGGTATTCTGCTACAACCGTTGAATGCGTTAGCTTCTATTTGCTCAATGTTCGAAGTAGTCGAGAAGTAGAGCTCGCCTATTGCGGTACAACCCTCAAACGCAGATGCGCCGATAGTAACAGCACCAAGATCTACGTCGCTTACGTCAGAATCCGCAAATTTTACGGAGGTAAGGCCGGTATTTTCCTTGAATGCGCCCTCACCGATAACGAGATCAGAGTTACGTCCGCCCTCGAAGGTAACGGTCTTAATAGCGCCGCAGCCTGCGAATGCGTTCTTACCAATCTCAATGGTCTTATTGTGAGCAACTACGGAAGTGATGCCTGCACGTCCTGCGAATGCACTCTCGCCGATAGCAAGAATAGATGCGGGAATTTCAACTGCACCGGTTCTGGTTACGGGGCAGTAAAGTATGGTATCACAAGCGCCGTTGGTAAGCATACCGTTAACGGAACCGTAGTTCACTCCGCCCTCTTCTACGTTGATGTTTTCAAGAGCGATACAAGCGTCGAACGTCGTAAGATCGAGGTTCTCAGCACGTGCGGGAAGCGTAATGGTCTTAAGCTTCTTAACCTCGTTGAACGCTGTAGACTCGATTTTAAGAGGAGCAGTGCCGCCCTCCTCAAATACGATCTCCTCGAGCTTGTTGCAGCGGTAGAATGCCTCATCGGCAATATAAGTTACTTCTTTGGAAATAGTAAGTTTAGTGATATAACTAGCTCTGTTAAACGCCTTGTGACGAATAGTATCAACCGTATCGGGAACGGTGTATTCGCCTCTTATGCATCTCGGGAAGAGCTCGAGATAGCTTACGCCAAGGTCGTTACGTATAAGAGCTCCGTCATGAGAGGAATAAACAACCTCGTGGTTGCCTTCTACTACTCTCACGTCTATGTTCTCAAGATAATAGAGGATATCGAGAGCGCCCGTACCTATAAGAGTTACGGTATTGGGAAGCGATACAGTCTTAATCTGATATTCAGCATCCTCGAAAGCGTTCTCAAGAATAGCGGTAATAGGCTTACCGTTATACGTGTCGGGAATAACAAGGTCAATTACCTTGTCGATGTTAAATCCGCCGGTAACCGAGTAGGTTCCGTCCTTGTTCTCGATGTACTCAAGAACACCCTGAGCAAAGTAAGGACGAGCGGTAACATCCTGAATGTTGGTATAAACGCCAACGCTGTCACCTCTTGCGTCGGTGAGCTGGATACCGGTTCCACCGGGGCCGGTGTACCAACCAAGGAACGCTCCGTCATCGCTCACTGCAACGGGAAGCTTGAAGCCCTGGTTGTAAAGAACGGGTACAGTTTCGCCATTCGTTACTCCGCTTACGCCTTCTTCAACGTTAAGGGTAACGTTATACTTGTTAGGTGCCCAGTCAGCATAAAGAACAATGTTGTCCTTCTCGTTGTAGTACGCATCTGTGTAATGCTTACCGTTGCTGTCAGACGCCTTGGGTGTGTTATACCATCCGGAGAAGGTATAGCCGGGGCGTGTCGAGTTTGTAGGAAGATTTACAAGATCTCCCGCAGCAACGTAGATAGGCTTAACGCCTGTTCCGAGACGGCTGTCGAAGGTTATGGAATAAACAGCAACCTCAATTTCATACGTCTCGTGACCGTTCTCGCTGTAGAAGGTTACCGATACGGTATGAGTTCCGGCGGTTCTGAAGTTAAGAGCGCAGGAATTAGCATCGGTTACGCTTGCTATAACAATGCCGTCAATAGCTACGTCGTAAGAGCCTTCGCCAATTACGGGGCTCCAGCTGATAACGCCGTTGGAATATACGAGATTACCATCAAAGCCGTTGTTCTTAGCGGTGATTACATCGCTATATACAGAGCTCTTATCGGTAGCAGTTGCCTTAACGCTTACAGTAACGATTTCGCCGTTCGCAAAGGTTGTGTCAACCTCGGAAAGATCAAGAGATGCTACATTAGTCTCAAACTCCTTAGCGCCAACCTTGACTGTGTAAGAGGTTGCGCCCGTAACGGCATTCCAAGAAACGACAGTACCGTTTATTCTAACGCCGGTAGGAGCGGCCAAGGTAGTCTTTGTATAAGTTACTACAGCAGCCTCTGCGGAAAGATATCCTGTCGTTACAGGAGTAACCTTAACGGTGACTTCGCCTGCGGAAAGCTCCTTAAGTGAATAGGAAGCTTCGTTAACGTAAACCGTAGGAAGAGTGCTATTTCCAACAGTAACGTTTACTGCATAGTAAGCAGCATTTTTAACGGGAGTCCATACAACAGTCTCTGTCGTTGCATCAACAGTGATCTCTGTAACCTTATCAAGCTTCTTTTCACAAACGAAAGCCTCGGAAACGGACGGAGCATAGCCGTTCTTAACAGCGGTAACAACGATCTCGATACCGCCCTCCTTCATTTCGCAGT
Source organism: Clostridia bacterium (assembly GCA_017462485.1). GTDB lineage: Bacteria > Bacillota > Clostridia > Oscillospirales > CAG-272 > UBA1740. The sequence goes on from JAFTRA010000015.1 coordinate 58,987, forward strand.
TGGAGAAGTTGAATACGGTAGACTTACCGTTATCAATCTTTTCATGCTTGTGATTTGCATTTCCGCACTTAACGGTGATGTAATACTTGTCTGCGCCTACCGAATTGAAGATAAGCGTAGAGGGCTCAACAACCGTGAACAGAGATACTCTGTCAAGAGCCTTCGAATTGTAATATCTTACAGTAGTGTCGGAATTATTGGCAGTGTTGGTGGCTACGGCAGTAACCTCAATCACATAACCGCCTGCCTTAGCAAAGTCAAAGTTCAACGTAGCCGAGCTGACGTTGTCTTCAAAAGCAACGATTCCGTCTGGTGCGGTAATCTTAACGGCATAGGTCGATGCGCTGTCAACGGTTGCCCAAGCAAGACCGTTTTCGGTTACGTTAACAAGGGGAGCCGCAAGCTTATTGCCCTCGGTCTTTACCCATACCGCAAAGAGTGTGGTGTTTGCGTTAAATACAGTGTCCTCGCTATACTTAGAGGTGAGCTTCTCACCATCCTCGTAATCGCTTATCCACCATCCGCCGAAGGTGTATCCTTCTTTGGTAGGAACAGGAACGTTGTAGAGCTTTCCACCGAACGTGGCCATTTCTTCGATGTCAGCACCCTCAAAGTCCACAGTGTATTCGACCTGGCCTACTACCTTCTCTGCCCATTTAGCATAGAGAGTTGTATCGCCTGTGATAATTGTCGAGCCGAATATGTAGGGGGTGGTCATTTCTTCATCGGTATACCAACCAATAAAGAGACTGCCGTTCTTCGTAGGATCGTCGGGCTGAGGAACGGTTTTTCCGTTAACTACTGTTACACTTCCAGTAGCGCTCTCACCGCCGTTCGCATTGAAGGTTACGGTAAAGTTGACTTTCTTCAGGAATCTGATTTCCTGATTGTTGTAAGTGAAGGTAAGCACGTTACCTGCGAGCTTTGCGGTAGCTTCACCGTTAGAATCCTTTGTAAAGTCAAAGGTCAAAGTATCGCCGGATACGGTGTATTCACCTACTTTTGCAACTCCATCATTGAGAGTGAACTGATTTCCGCTATGCAGATGGAGTGTGTATTCTCCGCTATCCGCATCGAAATAATATATACCGGTTTCAGGTCCCTCTGAAATTTCAGGAGCTTTGGTTCCGCCGCGTACGCCAAGCACGATAGCGACTATGATTGCCGCGATAAGAAGAATTGATGTTACAAGAGCAACCCAGAACCATTTGTTCATCTTCTTCATGGCTGCAAAGACATTGCTGAACCATTCTTTGATTTTCATATACATTACCTCCTAATTTGTATGTATACACTGTTATTTTTACCTGAAAATTGTGACCACGCAAAATTCAAAAATAAAAATATGCCGTATTATACCATATATAAATTCATTTGTCAACTAATTTCCAAAATAAATTCCAATTTTTTCAAAAAAATAACTTTTTATGCGGTAATCGGCACGCTTCATTGCATAAATATGCGGATTTTCTCGTTGTTTTGTAAGATTTTTTTGCATTTTTTTCGTCTTTTTTGGTAAATGCCTTAAATCTTTTGCTTGCGAAATCGAACGTCGGTAAAAAGGCTGAAAACGCAGAGATAAGGCGAATAATTATAATGTAGCGTTTTTGAGCTAAATTGCACAATATTGTAAACAATAGTTGTCTTATATATGCTATTTACTTTTTAATATCCGCAAGTATATGTAAACTTTAGTTAACTCGATGTTTTTTAGAATCCCCGCACCGAAGTTAAACCGAGATTTCGCGTTGGCTGAATGCGAAAATGAATTTTTAAAACTCGAAAACTGTCAAATTCAAATATAATTGGCAGCTTGCAAAAAACATTTTTTGTTAAGTACTACTAAAAAAGTATATTTATTTAAAATCTATTGACTTTTATTACAACTAATGGTAAAATGTATAAGTGCAACATATCGCGTATTATCGCAATAATTAACTGTGCAATAAAAACAAAACATAAGGAAGACGCAAAATGCAAAACTCAACTCCAAAAGCAAAAAGAATGAAGACGTTCGGCAAAAAGCTCGCCGTTCTCTTAACGCTTGCAGCTCTTCTCGTTCAGGCACTCGCCTTTTCGGTGGCTGCAACGGCTGACAACGTTCATTCTTACATTCAAAAAGGCACCGTTGGAAAAGACAGCTTTGGAAATTCCAGCAGCTCTGCAGGCGGCATCGGTAATTTTAACAGCGATGAAGTTATTCAGCAGCTCAAAAAGGATTTCCTCAAAACTCTCAACGAGGACCTGGTTCATAAAATCGAAGATTATGAGCTTAAAGGCGAGGTAGGAGTAATTCTCACCTTCTCTGACAATTCACTCATTGATGAATACACTAAATCTTCGTCCGATAAGATGACCTTTAGCGAATACGTTGAATCGTCCGGAGCAAAGGAGCTTAAATCAAAGCTTCAGCGCAATCAGGACAGCGTTCTTGAAAAGCTAACCAAAAACGGTCTTATTATGAAAGTCGAGCATACATATGACAGCATTCTCGACGGCGCTTTTGTTCGTACCACCTATGAGCAGATAGAGGCGCTCTCTAAGGTAGACGGTATTGAGAGAATTATGATTTCCAATACTTACCTCCCTGCCGCCGCAGTTGAGAACCCCGTTGACGTTTACGAAACGGGTATATTCAATAGCAGCGACATTTCCTTCACCGGTAAGGGAACGATAGTTGCGATTCTTGACACGGGTTGCGACTATACTCACAGTGCGTTCACGACACACACTGTAGTTGATCCTCTTTATAACCGTGACGACATCGCTGAAAGACTCGGTTCTCTTATTGCAAACACCTACGGCGACGAGCTTGAAGCCAGAGAGGTATATTACGGTAATATCACCGGTGGAAAAATAGCCTACGGTTACGACTACGCTGATAAGGATACCGACATAATGCCCTTGTCAAGTGAGCACGGTACCCACGTTGCAGGTATTATAGGCGGTTACGATGACACTATTACCGGTGTTGCTATCGATACGCAGTTCGCAATAATGAAGGTGTTCAGCGACTACGAGCAAGGAGCTGAGGACGGTGATATTATCGCTGCTCTTGAGGACTCCGTTAAGCTTGGAGTTGACGCGATAAACATGAGCCTTGGCACTTCGTGCGGCTTCTCCTTCGAGTCCGAGCCCGACAAGGTTTATAAAAACGAGCTTTACGGTAAGATCCAGGATGCGGGAATTTCTCTCGTTGTTGCTGCATCAAACGACTATAGCTCCGGATTCGGTTCCGAGCAGGGCAACACTAACAAGACAGACAACCCCGACTCCGCTACCGTCGGCGCTCCTTCTACTTACGAAGCTGCTCTTTCCGTTGCATCTATTAACGGAAACAAAGAGAACTATATGTTAGTTAACGGTGACCGTATAGTATTCTTCAACGAATCATACAATATGGCGTCTAAGAAGTACAACTTCTTCGAGATGCTCGGCGTTACAGCAGAAAATCCCACCGCAGAGCTTGAGTACGTTACCGTTCCCGGCTTAGGATACGCCATAAACTACGCGGGAATTGATGTGAACGGCAAGATAGCTCTTATCTCCAGAGGAGATATTACCTTCGAGGAAAAGGTTCAGTACGCTCAGGAAGCCGGTGCTGCAGCCGCTATTATATACAACAACGTCTTCGGTGAAATATCGATGACTGTTGGTAACCACATAAAGATTCCCGTAATCTCGATAACCAAGGACGACGGTGATGCTATGGCATCAGTTCCAAGCGGAAAGGTTGAATTCAATTTTGCGAACGAAGCAGGTCCCTTTATGTCCGACTTCTCGAGCTGGGGCCCCAATCCCGACCTTACCCTTAAGCCTGAAATTACCGCTCACGGCGGCAACATTCTTTCCGCTATCCCCGGAGGTGAATACGAGGAGCTTAGCGGAACGAGTATGGCGGCTCCGAATATGTGCGGTATTACCGTCCTTATCAGACAGTACGTTAAAGAAAAATACCCCAACATGAGCGCTACCGAGGTTCGCGACCTCGTTAACCAGCTTTGCATGTCAACCGCAACCATCGCTCTCAATAATAAGGGTAACCCTTATTCTCCCAGAAAGCAGGGCGCAGGTATCGCAGACATAAAGAAATCTACCACTACAGGCGCATATCTCTACGTTGACGGAATCGGTAAGACCAAGCTTGAGCTTGGCGATGATCCTTTGAGAACCGGTGTTTATACAATGAGCATCAATCTCAAGAACATATCCGACAAGGCTTTGAGCTACGTTCTCGGAAATATCACCATGACCGAAAGCATATCCGAATCCGAGCCCGAATACGTAGCAGAGATGGCATACTTGCTCTCGAACACTGCGGAGTATTCCGTTGAAGGCGGAACTCTTGCCAACGGAGTTGTTACCGTTGCAGCGGGCACTACCGCTAAAGTTACCATAACCCTCAAGCTTTCCGCTGAGGATAAAGCATATCTCAATTCCACTTTCGCAAACGGTATGTTCGTTGAAGGCTACATCACCTTCGATAATACCGACGAGAACGACGTTGACCTCAACGCTCCCTTCCTTGCGTTCTACGGAGACTGGGGCGAGGCTCCTATCTTCGACCTTGATTTCTACGAGGAGGAGACCGAGGCTCATAACAACGCCATCGACGAGGATGACAAGATCAAGGCAGATTACTACGCAACCACGCCTCTTGGCTCTTACTATTACGACTACCTCATCCCTCTCGGAAGCTTCGTTTACAAAATAGACGAGGAAAACTATACAGTCATCCCCGGTACCAGAGAGCACGCGGCAGTTTCCTACTTTGCTGATGCTATTTCGGGTATTTACGGTGTATATACCGGTCTTTTAAGAGGTGCTAAGGAATTAAACATTTCCATAGTTGATACCGCAACCGGTGAGGAAGTATGGAGTGAAACTCAGTATAACTGCTATAAAGCGCACTATGGCGGAGTTCCTTATCCCTACGTATCGCGCTTTAACATCAGCACCATAGATTTACAAAACGGAACAACCTTTGGAAGCAACAACACGAAATACGAGGTTACGATGACCGCTAAGCTCGACTGGGATAGCGAAACCCGTAACTCAGTTGACACATATCAGTTCTCCTTCTACATTGATTACGAGGCGCCCACCGTTACCGGAGCCGAGTTCAGAAAAGAATACGATAAAGTTAAAGAGGAATACAGATATTACGTAGATATAATGGTCTACGACAACCATTACGCAATGTCACTCCGTCCCGTAGTGCTTTACGAATATACGGACAGCAAGGGCGAGGTTGAAAGAACGTTCTCTTCTCTTTGCGAATATCCTATTCCCATCTATCAGGAAAACAAGGGCGAAGCAACCAAGGTCACTCTTGAAATCACCGATTACATTGATATTATCGCGAGAAGCGCTAAGCCCGAAGGTCTTTCAATTTACATTGACGACTACGCATTGAACTCGGGAGTTGCTTATATTCCCTTCCCCGAGACAGATAGCACCGACCTCGAGTTCCTTGAGGAAGAGATTTCTCTCGATATAGGCGCTACTATGGATCTTGCGACTCATCTCGTTCGTAAGAATACAACAGAAGCAATCGAAACCGATTACCTCAAGAATCTTACCTGGGAATCATCCAATCCTTCCGTTGTCGCTATCAAGAACGGCAAAATAGAAGCTATGTCAAGCGGCAGCGCGGTAATAAAGGTTACAGGTTATTCGTGGAAGGACGGCAATCAGCAGCTCTATAAGAGCGTTGTCATAAACGTCAGCGAAAACGTTATCGATAACCCTGAATCATCAGCAAACGTACCGATAGAATCATTTGAATTTATATCTTACGACACGCTGTTTGCGTTTAACAGCGATATAGATTTCTCCGAAATCGGTCGAACTGACACCTTCTCTTACTTTGACGGTAATTGCTCGATTTCATTCTATCCTTCAGAGCAAGTCAAGCTTAATTATGCTCTTGAGCCCTGGAATCTCGCTGAAGACAGATATACTCTGGAGTGGTCTTCGAGCAACCCGAAGGTTGCTACGGTTGATGAAAACGGCGTCGTAACCGCTGAAGCGGAAGGAAAAGCGAGAATAACCCTCAAGATAACCATTGACGGAAAGACGTCCCTCCTCGTAGCTCGCTGCTCGGTTGAGGTTAAGAGCGAGTTTATTATAGAGAACCGTACTCTTGTAGCTTATAAGGGTAAGGGCGGAGACGTTGTTATTCCCGACGACGAGGGCATACTTTACATTGGAGCTTATGCGTTCTGTCACTTCGATCTCGATAACGAAAAGGAAGTAGAAAAGGACGAAAACGGCTACTACGATTTCGATGAAAAGAAAACTCCTCTAAAGAACGAAACCGTAACGTCGGTAGTCATTCCCGACGGAGTTGAGGTTATAGAAAAATATGCGTTCTATAACTGCACGAAGCTCAGAGACGTAACTCTTCCGGATTCGTGTAAAACGATAAACACCTACGCATTCTCCGACTGCAAGGTGCTTGAAAACATAAATCTTAAAGACGTTAACGCAATTATGGACAATGCGTTCGACGGATGCAGAAGTCTTACCTGCGACGATATCGGCGGAATCGAGCTTTCCGAGGTTTACGCTATCGGTAACTATGCATTCAGAGGCACGAGAATTTTCTCTGCAAGCCTTCTCAACCTCGGTCTTACCGGTATCGGTTCCTTCGCGGATTGTGAGTATCTTGAGACCGTTGAGCTCGGTAAAAAGACGAGAATTGCGGCCAAGATGTTCGAAAATTCAGGAGTAAATTCGGTTATCGTTTATTCCGATACGGTTGGCGACAGAGCGTTTGCCGATTGCGAAAATCTGACTTCGATAGAATTCAAGAACGACATTACTTATCTTGGAGCCGGCGCATTTGATAACTGCAAAAACCTTGAGACCGTTACGTTTAACGGTGATTGTGAGCAGATTGCAAAGCTTGCTTTCCATGGATGTACTTCTCTCACGGATCTTACTCTTCCCGACTGCAATTTGGTAATCGGCGACGAAGCTTTCGTTAAATCCGGACTGAAAAATCTTAAATTCAGCGCAAATACGTCTCTTGATAATATCGGCATTAACGCATTTAAGGGTATCTCGAGCTTCTCAATAGACGTTTCAAAATCCAACATATATAAGCTTGACGGCAATACCGTTTACACTAAAGACGGAACTACACTCGTTTTCCGTCTTCCCACGGATAAGTCAACTTCATTCACAGTTCCCGCCACAGTTAAGAAAATAGGCGACGCTGCTTTCGTTTCCAACCCCTATATCGAAACCGTTACATTTGCCGACGGTTCTGTGCTTGAAAGCATCGGCAACGGAGCATTCTTGGGATGTACTCGTCTTAAAGAAGTAACGCTCCCCGATAACGTAGTAACAATCGGTGACAGTGCATTTGAAAACGCAACCCTCTTTAAAACCATTAATCTTGACAAGGTATCTTACGTAGGTCAGAATGCATTCCGCAACACCGAGCTTACCTCCGTTTCTCTTACGACTGAAGGCGTTTATATCGGTAAATACGCATTCTATCAGCTCACAACGCTTAAATCTGCTAATATAGGCGCAAAGGCTGTTATAGATGAGTTTGCATTCTCCGAGACAGCTCTTACCTCCGTTGACTTCGTTGGCAAAGGCGTAAGCGTTGGCACCGGCGCATTCGCAGCTTGCGAAAAGCTTTCAAGCTTTGATTTTGAAAACATCAGCGGCAAGGTAGGAGATTATGCGTTTGCTCTCTGCACGTCTCTTAACACAGTCAATGCTCCTGAAATAACCGAACTTGGCTTTGCTGCTTTTGCTGACTGCTACGCTCTCAAGAACTTCACCGCTGCAAAGCTTGAAATAATCGGCGATGCCGCATTCTCTCACAGATTCGGTACACGCGCAGACGGCGCGGCGTTCGAAACCGTTACGCTTCCCGCTCTCAAGGAAATCGGCCAGCAAGCCTTCTTCCACTGCCGTAAGCTTAAAACAATAGATCTTTCGAACGTAACCAAGATGGGAGCTGAAGCATTCTATGAATGCGAATCTCTTAAAACCGTTGTAATTTCCGAAAAACTTGCTGATATTCCGGATTATGCATTTGCACTTTGCACTGAGCTTACCAGCATTGATCTTAGTAAGGCAGTATCCATAGGAGAGCTTGCGTTCTACGACGTACCTCTTCCTTCCGTTTTGAATCTTGATAACGCTGAGACTGTTGGCAATCTTGCATTCTACGGTGGAACCCTTACCTACAACAACTCCCAGACCTATACTCCCACCAATACGATAGTAACCGTCAACGCTCCTAAGCTTACTTCCGTTGGTGAACAGGCGTTCTACGATCTTGACACTCTCAAGAGCTTCAACGCACCCAAGCTTGAGTATATAGGAGCTGCAGCGTTCGCATATACCGGAATTGAAAAATTCCTTGTTGGCAGTGCGCTTAAAGACGTTGACTTCAAGGCGTTTGAAGGTTGCGAAAGTCTTACTCATTTCTATGCTGTTGTAAACGATGAGGAAACCAACAGTGCGGAATACGATAACGTTAAGATTTCTGACGGCGTTCTTTATCTTGTAACAGATAAGGGTTACGTACTGACCTCTTATCCCGCTGCAAAGAACGCAAAGGAATACAGCGTTATTGACGGAACTGTCAGAATAGAATTCTACGCAGCTTATAAAAACAGCACTCTTGAGACGCTTATACTTCCCTCTTCCCTCAAATATATAGGAAACCACGCCTTCGATGATTGTGAGAATCTCAAGGTTGTTAAGTTCAATTCCTATTATGCTCCCACGCTTGAAGGTACTTGGACAACAGCTTACGAAAGAATCAATCCCGAAAACGTTGAAGATTTCGTAGGATTTGATGACCTGTACAAGTATAATTATTACTATATCTTCGATGAAGAGATTTCTTATTCTCATATTTATCATTACTCTACCTTCAAGGGAACGATAGCGACTAAGGATGCTCAGGATCTTACATACGTTATTCCGCTCAATTCCAAAGGATATGATTCGATTGTTTACAATGCGTATTTCAATCCTTCCGAGACCGAAAACAGCGGAACCGTTATGGGACCCGACGTTATTTCCTTCATCGAGTCTGTAAATAAGCTTCCCGACGTTGTTGACCGCTTCGACTCAAAGCTTATAGAGGATGCAATAACCGCATATAACAAGATTTCCGGCAAGGAATCCGAAATGGCTTACGTTGACGAAGCTTACGTTACTAAGTTTAACGAGGCTTGCAGTCAGTATAACGTAAGTGTGGTTGAAAACAAACTCGCTCACCTCTTTGATATGGATATGACTAAGTATTGCTTCGAGCTTGTTAAGGATGCAAGAGCGTCTTACCTTGCGCTTTCCGATGCGGAAAAGGCAAACGTATCCAACGCATCCGTTCTTGATACCAAGCTTGCCGAGTTTAAGGCTGCTTGGGGTAAGGAAGTTGACTTCAACCTTACTTACGAACAGAACCTTCCTGTTCAAGACCCCCCCGTTGAAGAGCCTCCCACAACAGATGATCCCAATGGCGGACTTGACACTTGGGTGATAATCGTTATAATAGTTGGAGCAGTTCTCGTAGCAGGCGCGGCTGCAGTAGCGGTAGTTCTTATACTCAAGAAAAAAAAGACTGCGGTAGAACAGTCCAAGGTTGAAGAGCCGAGTGAGGAAAGCCCTGAGGCTCAGTCCGAAAATGAAAACTCCGAAGCTCAGCCCGAAGAGAAAGACTCCGAAGCTCAGTCTGAAAATGAAGCTTCCGAACAGTAATAAAATTTTCTGTTTGAATTATTGCATTTAGCCGTAAGAAAATCTAACTGACAAGTCTTACGACGAAAAAAACGAGGAGTATTGTGAAAAATCACGGTACTCCTCTAATATTAAATACAGATTTGATAAAATTAAGCATTGTGCGTATTAATTTTTCGGTCGGCGGATTCGCTTTGAATCTGCCGACCGAATTTCGTTTATAGGTCATTTGAGGAAAAAATACATGAAAAGCGCTGCTCCGCCAAACGCAAAAATAACTATCAAAAGCAACGGTAGATAGACCTGCGCAGCGGCAAGAATCATTGCCCAGCGCTCCTTTGCAGTTGCGTTTACACGGTTTTTCTTCTTTTCATTGAGCTCGTCAAGCTCCTCGGGAGTCATTCCCGAAAGTGCAGCCATCGAATAAATGGTTTCACCGTTGTCCTCAAGATATACCGTTTTTTGTTTTTTTTCTTTTCCCTGTTTTTTCATAAAATCAGATCTCGTCTGAAAGATGGCAGGCTACGTAATGACCACCGCCCATATCCTTCATTTCGGGAGCTACCTCACGGCACTTATCGGTGCAGTACTTACATCTGGTATGGAATTTACAGCCCTTAGGAGGATTTGCAGGACTTGGAAGCTCACCCTCAAGAGCAACAGGCTCACTTTTTGCGTGAGGATTTGCCACAGGAACTGCCGAGAAGAGCGCTTGAGTATAAGGATGCTTCGCATTAGTGCATATTTCCCTTGTGCTTCCCATCTCAACGATATTTCCGAGATACATTACCGCAATATCATCGGATATGTACTTAACAACGGAAAGGTCGTGAGAAATGAACATATATGACATTCCCTCTTCGCGCTGAAGCTTTTTAAGAAGGTTGATTATCTGCGCCTGAATGGAAACGTCAAGCGCTGATACAGGCTCATCGCAAATAACGAGCTTGGGCTTTACCGCAAGAGCGCGTGCAATACAAATTCTCTGACGCTGTCCGCCTGAGAACTCGTGCGGATATCTGTCATAATGGTGCGGCTGAAGTCCGCATCTTTCCATTACGCTTCTTACGTAAGTGCCGACCTCTTCATCAGGTACTATTTTGTGCACCTTTACAGCCTCTCCTATAATGGCGCCGACGGTCATTCTGGGAGGAAGTGACGAATATGGATCCTGGAAAACGAGCTGAAGCTCGGTTCTGAGCTTATAAAACTCTTTTTTGGATATAGTTGCAAGGTCATAGGTTGTCTTCTCGCCTTTATCGTTCACCGTAGTGTATTTTGCATTACCTTCGGTTACGTCGTAAAGACGAAGAATTGTTCTTCCAAGCGTTGTTTTACCGCAGCCGGACTCTCCGACGATACCGAGAGTTTTACCTCTCTCGAGCTTAAAGGAAACTCCATCCACTGCGCGAAGGAATGATAGGGGTCTACCAAAGAAATCCTTGCTTACAGGAAAGTACTGCTTAAGTCCGTCAACCTCGAGAATATAATCCTTCTGCTGCTCGGACACCTCAAGAATTTTATCTTCCATCAGCTCTCTCCCCCTTCCTCATCGTAAAGATGGCAGAACACACTGTGTGTTTCAGTTATTTTTATCTCCTTAGGATAAGGCTTTCCTTCACAGCCTGCGCACCTCTTGCCGCATCTGCCCTTGAAAAGACACTCATCCGGAATATTAATCGGGTTAGGAACGTTACCCGGAATACTGTAAAGCTCTTCTGCCGCATCAGACGCAAGAGAAGGCTTTGCCTTCTGAATGCCGATAGTATAAGGATGCATAGGATTATCGAATATCTCGTATACCGTACCCTTTTCAACTATCTTACCAGCATACATAACTACGACGTAGTCAGCCATTTCAGCAACTACACCAAGGTCGTGCGTTATAAGCATTACAGAAGCTCCACGGTCAGCCTGAACGCGTTTAAGAAGCTTAAGTATCTGGCTCTGAATCGTAACGTCAAGCGCAGTCGTAGGCTCGTCCGCTATAATAAGCTTAGGGTTACCCGTAAGAGCTATCGCTATCATAACTCTCTGACGCATACCGCCCGAAAGCTGATGAGGATAGTAGTCTATCATTGTTTCCGGCATAGGAATACCAACGGTAGTCAGCATCTCTATCGCCTTATTTCTTGCCTCTTCCTTAGTAGCCTCGGGATTGTTGAGATAAAATACCTCTTCAATCTGATATCCTACGGTAAATACAGGGTTAAGGCTCGTCATAGGCTCCTGGAATATCATTGAGATATCCTTACCTCTGATACGGCACATATCAAGCGTGGGCATCTTGGTTACGTCATAGCACATATCACGGCCGTCCGCATTCTGACCAAGCTCATCAGAGTTAAATCTGATCTGACCGCCGACAACCTGACCTTGAGGCGCTTGAACAAGCTGCATTATAGAAAGGCTTGTAACGCTCTTTCCGCATCCTGACTCACCAACAAGTCCAACGATAGCATTCTTCGGAACGTCGAAGGAAATCTTATTTACCGAGCGAACAACACCGTTATCCGTGTAGAAGAAGGTTTCAAGGTCCTCTATCTCAAGCACGTTGTCGTTAGACTTCATAACGGTAGTAAACTGCTCGGAGGTTTTCTTTTGTCTTTTAATCTTCTCAAGACGCTTCATCTCGCGAAGATTGCTCTTTATGATCTCACGGCTTTCTTTCAAGGTGAGAAGATTTGGATTTTTCATCTGCTTACTCATTTTCATCACCTCTTAGACTTGGGGTCCATAGCATCGCGCAAACCGTCTCCAACAAAGTTGAAAGCAAGAACGGCGATAACGATAAGAATACCTGCGGGAATCCAAAGGTTCGGATAGAACGCCATCGTTACGGGATCGGTAGATGCCGAAATCATCGTTCCCCATGCTGCGTAAGGAAGCGGAATACCGAGTCCAAGGTAGCTAAGGGTAGATTCGTAAAGAATGATACTTCCGAGACCGAGAGTCATCGAAACTATAAGCTGGGGCATAATGTTGGGAACAAGATGCTTGAATATTCTTCTCCAAGTGGGAATACCCATAACCTCGCAGGCTACGATATACTCCTGCTCGCGAAGGTAAAGAATCTGTCCTCTTACCATACGGGCAGTACCGCTCCAGCCGAATACCGTCATTATCAGCATAAGGTAATATATTCGCATTGAGCTTTCTACCTGCCACGAGTCGATAACAACAGATGCTATAAGAAGTATAGGAAGTGTGGGGATACAGTTAAGTACGTCAACAAGTCGCATTATTATCTGGTCAGCCTTACCGCCGAAGTATCCTGCGATGCCGCCCATTATAATACCGATTATTGTTTCAAGAATTACTACTACAAAGCCGAGTGTAAGAGATACTCTGCCGCCATACATAAGTCTGATGAAAATATCCATACCCTTTTCATCAGTACCGAGGAAGTGCGAAGACGAAAGAGGTGCGTAGGAATTTATACCTACCTCTTCCTCAACGAACTGAATAACCGTGTATTCATTTCCCGCAGCGTCAGTCGTCTTAACGTCAAGCTCGGAGGTTGCTCTTTTTACCGTAGGTGTGTGGTCGGTTTCGGTCTCCGCCCACTGATAGCCGAACATATGTAAAACGGGAGGTCCAAGGAAGGAAAATGCGAACAATGCAGCAAGCATTATTACTCCAAAGAGAGAAAGGCGGGAACGGAAAAATCTTCTTACCACCATTCTTGCCGGTGACATTTCCTTGTAGTGAATTTCTTCCTCTACGAGCTCTTCATTTTTTTCGGCTTCGAGCACTATATTATTTTCGTCCATTTTATTCTCCATATTGCTCAAAATTATTTTGACAGCTTGACACGCGGGTCAACAACTGCATACATAAGGTCCGAAAGAAGAGTACCGATAACGGTAAGCACCGCAAGGAACATATTATATCCCATTATGAAGGGAACGTCACCCTGCTGAAGTGCCTTATACGCAAGACGTCCGATACCGTCGATAGCGAACACCTCCTCGGTAATCATAGCTCCACCGAAGAGTGAAGGAAGAATACCCGCAAGAAGAGTCATAAGAGGTATCATAGTATTACGGAATGCGTGAACGTAGATAACCTTCTTCTCAGAAAGTCCCTTAGAACGCGCGGTACGTATGTAATCGGAGTTAAGAACCTCGAGCATATTCGTTCTGGTATAGCGCATAAGACCGCCTATAGAAAGAACGATAAGCACGAGCATGGGGAGTGCAAGGTGGTGAAGCATATCAAGGAAGTATGCGAAGCCCGTGCTGGACGAGCCTGCAGAAACAAGACCTGATGCCGGGAACCAACCGAGCCAGCTCGAGAATACCTTTATAAGAAGCGCAGCGAAGAAGAAGGAAGGAAGCGATATACCTATCATCGTTATAACGGTTACGGCATAATCGACCGCCGAATACTGACGCGTTGCGCTAATGATACCAAGAGGTATGGCGATAGCAAACTGGAACACAAGAGCCACAAGCGAGATAAGGAAGGATATCCACATGTGGTCTGCTATAACCTCGCCAACAGGCATTTGGTAAAGGAAGGAATCGCCAAGGTCTCCCCTGAGCATATTTCCAAGCCATGAGAAGTATCCGCCGAGAACCGATACGAATTTATTCCATATCGTTGCCTCTTTGTACTTCATATCTGTAACAACACTGCCTTCAGTGCTTGACGTGAAGGTGACAGAACCTGCCGTGGCGGTATATGTACCGCCAAGCAGCTGCTTTTTCTCATCCTCGTCGCTCTGGTCGAGGATGGAGAAGGTACCGTCCTTATTCATAACAAGGACGATATCCTTTTTGCTTTCATAAGTGCCCGCATAAAACTCTGCGTAGGTATTGAGTCCGTTTTCGGTGTCCTCATACTTTTTAACCTTTGCATCCTTTTTAAATGGCTTGTATCCGTCAAGCTCGAAGGATACGTAAGCCTCGGGCATATAAAGACCGTATCTCTTTTGGAAATCGTCAAGCTGATCAAGAGTTATAGTTCCCTGCTGTATCTGAGCTGAGAACTTATTCTCAAGGTAGTTCGTGGGCATAAGTCTTACAAGGAAGTATATTATGACCGAAACGCCAAGCAAAACAATTACCGAAAGACCAAGTCTTTTCAGTACGTATTTAAACATTTGTGCTTATATCCTCGCATCTAGGTTAATCTTTTTTGAGTGCTTTTCAGCCACTTTATTCGTCCTTTGTTTCCGTGTCAGTGGCATTTCCCTCAGATTCGGTCTGCTCGTTTACAGCAGCCTCAGTGCTTGCAGTTTTAACAGATGCATCAGCGGCAGCCTTCTTTTTCTTCATTACGAAGAATACGCCTGCTGCAGCGCCTCCTGCAACTACTACTATAGCTGCAATAACGATTGCGATAACAAGACCGTTACCGCCCTCGCCGTCGCCGGCACCGCCTGCACCCTCTGTCTCGTTAAGGCTAACCTCCCAAAGATGACTCATAGGACCGTTGTAGGGAGTAAGCTCCTCTGCGGGAGTAAGCGAATTTACGTCAATTATGTTGGTATTGTATGCGAAGAGGTCACTTCTCTGATAGGTAGGAAGCTCAACTGCGAGCTGCATTACTATATCAAGCGCATCCTTATAGTAGCTTGCGCGCTTCTCCTCGTCAAGAGTTTCTCTTGCAAGGTCGATTATCTCGGAAAGCTGCTTAACAAGAGCAAGCTCGGTATCGTACTTGCCGCCTGCATTCTTCTTGATTGCGCGATAGCCCCAGTTTGCAGTAGAGCCTGCTGTGGAGTCCATATGATAAACCTGATACATATCAGGGTCAACGCCTGCGCCCCAAGCTGCTGCCCAAACGGTAAGGTCACCGCTATTGAGCTTTCTGAGTGCGTTGATATCGGTCTTAACCTCGATATCAAAGCCGTGCTCGTTGAGGATTTCAGCCGCTCTCTTAAGAGATGCATATGCGGGATGGTCAGTGGTATCTCCGGCTATTGTGAAGATGTACTTACAAACGTGGTCACCCTTCTGATAAACGCCCTTTGCGTTCTTGGTGAAGCCTGCATCAATAAGAAGCTGCTCACTGGTTGCGCCGGTCTCGTCAAACTTGTAGTACTGACCGAGTGCGTCAACCTCATCGGGATATGCCCAAGAAGCCTTGGTCATAGGACGGGTAATGGGCTTGGAGTAACCGAAGTAATAGTCAACGGCATACTGAGTATTGATTGCGTGCATGATAGCTTGTCTTACAGCAAGAGAAGGAATCTTCTCGGCGTTAATACCTACGTAACCGTAACCGTTGGTCATAACGTCGGTGCTGTCAAAGCCTTCGCTCTTCTTTGCCGCGATGCTATCAATATTTTCCTGCTTACAAGCGGGCTCAACCATATGAACGTCACCGGAGTAAAGAGCATCAAGCATAAGGTTGGTTGATACAACCTGATAGTTTATGTACTTGATGGTAACGGGGAACATAAAGTACTCGTTACGCTCGAAGTGAACAACGTTAAGCTCCTTGAAGGTACCTGCGGTAACTGCCGAAGAATCGCCGCTATGAGTGGTTGCCTTGTAAGGACCTGCGCCTACGGGAACGCCAATCTTATCGGGGTTCTTGATTGCGCTGTCCTGGAATTCGATGCTACCGAACTCAACACCGAAGTTGGATACGTAGTCGAACTTAGCTATCTGCTCTTCATTAGAGTAGTAGTACATAGGAGCAACGGTGAACGCGAAGTTCCATATAGCCTTGGGGTCAACCTTATTGATTGTTATCTCAAGAACCTCGTTGCCGGAGGTGGGCGCTCCGTTTGCATCAAGTGTGGGAACTGCATATTCCACACCGTTTACCATAACGGGCTCGGTGCGGTTTGCATACTTAACGCCGGAAACGCTGGTAATCTTCTCATCAAGAGATTCGAAGTACTTCTGCTGTTCAAGAAGGGAGAAATATGTATGAAGCTCATTTGCGGTTGCCCAGTAGAGAACTACAGATGCAACGTCGTTGGGAATGAAGGAATCGTATACCTTGCTGATAGCTTCCTCCTCAGTCCAGTCCTTACTGCCCTCACCGAGAGAGTAAATGAACTTGTACTGATCCTCATCCCATTTGATGAATCCCTCGTTGTAAAGGAATGCCTCGGTATCGGTGGTAAGAGTTACCTTGTTACCGCTCTTATCGGTGAACACGATATCCTGCGCCGTTCCCTTAGCATAGCCGTAATCCTTCTCAAGCTCATTACGGAAGTACGTCTTTGCGAGATTGTAGTCGTCAACAATAGTAGAATACGACTCGTCAAGCTCTGCCTTTAACTGAGTGAGAGCTGCAATCATCTGTGCATCGGTAAAGGTTTGATTCTTGTATATCTCCTCAGTAACCTCTTCGAAGCACTCAACAAGGCGAGAAATTCTCTCACTTGCAAGAGCGCTGAACTGCTCGTCGAACTTATCCTGCTCGCTTTCGTTACGGCTCTGAGTTCTGTATTCCTTAAGTCCGACAATATCGGTGGAATATATCGTTGAGCTTCCGTAATAAGCGGGGTCAAGGTAGGTGTAAAGATTGAAGAGCACGTCCCTCATAGTAAGGGGCGAACCGTTAGAGAACTTAAGATTGTTCTTAAGAACAAAGCGGTAAACAGTTTCCTTGGGTGTGCCGTCAGAGTTGTTGGTGGTGATAGCCTCGTAATCAAGAACTACGCAAGCCTCATCCTCACCGTATGCAACCTTTCCGTCCTTATCGGAGGAAAGCATGCCTATCTGAGTCATTCCGACGATAGTACCGTCGGGAGCCGATGATGAATAGAAGGGGTTGAATACACCGTCAAGCTCTGAGGTTGAAAGAACGAGACGTGTGTTTTCGTTATCGATTGCGGCGCCGTCGTCATCGCATGCGATAAGAGTGCTCAAGCTGCCAAAAAGCATTATGAGGACAAGCGAGAGCGACAAAATCTTTTTTGCTGTTTTCATTTTTTTCTCCTTAAAATGATATTGTATATTTTAATTTTATTCATTGTAAATAACGTTTGCGGTGAAGTTCTCTATCTGTGCCGTAGCATCATCCTCATACACAGCAGAATTAAGCTTGGGAAGCTCACCCGTATAATCAGTCGTTATCGTTCCGACAACGGATACGTTGGTTATCTTCGCGCCGCGTGCGTTGATAGCAAGAGCGGAAACCTTAAAGGCGCTTGCGCTTGCACTTAACGAGGTGTAGTTGTACACAACGCCCGTGAACGAAACGTTTCTTATCTCAGCTCCCTCACCAAGCTCCTTGAATATCGAGCATGCAGGTCTTAGGGCTCCTGATTTTTCTACCGTAAGATTGCTCACGGTAAAGCCGTTGCCCTCAAAAACGCCGCTATACGTCACGTAGCAGAAGGTTTCCCCGAGACAATCTATATCTGCAGTAAGATAAACGTTCTCGTTCGCCATAAGAGCCGAACGAAGCTCACTGTAGTCATCGACAAGCTTCCACTCACCGTCGATGTAATTTACGTAAACTGGAATTTCCGTATCGCTATCTCCACCGGGATGCTTAAAGGAGCTATCCCAAGGAGTAGTGAAGTCCTTATCGGAATAATAGCCTATAGCCGTATGGTTAGGTCTAAGGCCGGCATACTTACGCCAATCCTCAAACACATCTCCCTCGGAAACCTCGTACGCACCAAGTGATATCGGAGAGCCGTCAACGACGTAGTAAAGCTGATAAGTATAGGATATGGCCTCTTTCCAGCCTGCGTAAAGAGTGAGAGATTCGCTTTCAAAGGGAGTCGAGAAATCCCACTTTTCCGACGGATTACACTCCGATGTGGTGTACCAGCCGGTGAACACGTAACCGGGACGGTACATTTTGTATCCCGGAATCTCCGCAGGGTCAAGTATGTAAGTGCCGGGCTCATACGCGAAGTTTATCTTCGTGCCAACGCTCGAGGTCTTCAGCTCAAGCGTACCTCCGCTAAGCTCGAAGGTAACTATATTTTTGCCCTCGAGGCTTTGACCTTCATTACCGCAGGCAGTGATAAGCATCAGCGCCACAATAACGAAAGCGAAAAGTATCAGTTTTCTGTTTCTTTGCATTTTTTCTTTCCTTAGGTTTAAAATTTATTTATAGAAAAACGCGCACTGCGAATATCCAAACGTTAACCGACATAAAAAGTGCACAAAAACGAGACACTAGTATCGATTAATTTTATATAATATGCGCATATGCTCGCTACATAAAATACCGTACCAAAGAAGTATAGCACATTCTACTTTTTTTGTCAACCCAAAAACTAATATTATTCACAAATGAATATGCATAAAATGAATGCTAAATCCGGGGTTGCGCATTTTATTGGTTTTGTATATCGGATAGCCGTAAGAAGCAATTGTTACCTAAAAGCCTTCAATAGCAAATACAAAACCGTATAAAGCTAGCGCAAAATGATTCGAATTACCCAAAGCTGAATACGCTTGGGTAGCACGTTAAGTAAAAGCAAAAGCGGATTACGATTTATGCTATATGCAAAAAAAGGTTTACTTTTGTTGATAATTTTGAGTACTTTCCTTGCAATTTTTCGGGGTGGAACGCATCTCGCTTCCACTCGACTTACTATATTCTTAAACCTATCGGCGTTGCAGGTGTAAAGCTCTGTTTTCTCGCAAAATCTGTCAAGAGCATACGTAGAGGCACCTAGCATTCCCGTATCAACAGCTCCGGCACGAAGCACCGAAACGGATATTCCAAGCAGCTGCAGCTCCATACAAAGCGAATATGCATATTTGTCAAGAGCACCTTTGGTTACAGCGTAAACACCCGTGAACGGCAAGGGATCGAGCGGAGCAAGCTCGCTCGTCGTAATTAGTATGCGGCTTCCCTCTTTAAGAAGCGGCAGGAAAACCTTGTTTATAAGATATACGCCATAAACGTTCACGTCAAAGATTCGCCTGAAGCTTTCCTCTTCCATCTCAACGAGCGAATCAAGCATATAGATTCCGGCAAAATGAACGATAGCAGAGAGCGAATCTGTATAAGAGCATACCTTTTCAAATGCCGCCTTAACGCGCTCCTCGCTCGTAATATCCGCCTCGATAGGTATTATATTCTCCTCGGGCTCGCCTACTCGTCGGTCAAGGGCAAAAACATGATACCCCGCGCCCGATAGTGCACGAATCACAGCTCTTCCCATTCCTCCGTATGCACCCGTTACAAGTATATTTTTCACTTTATTTTCTCCTTTAAGATTCAATCCGTGTTAAAAATTCAACTGTATGGAAATTTACTTTAAAATGCTACGAATATAATTATTAAGTCATTCTGTTTTTTAACAAAATTCAACACATCAATTCAAATACTTCTTCGCATACTCACGGGGAGTACAGCGGTGATATTCCTTGAATGCCTGATTAAAGGAACGAATATTTTTAAAGCCCGAAGACAACGCAATTTCTATAAGATTTCTTTTAGGGTATTTTCGAATAAGCTGTACGGATTTTTCAAGTCGGAATATCGTATAATATTTCCAAAACGTAACGCCGGATGTTCTTTTGAAATAATGACAAAAATAGCTTTTCGTGTAATTTAAATGCCTTGCCACGTCATCAATAAGAAAATCCTCCGCATAATGCTCTTCAAGAAAGGCACTCACGGATGTCAAAAGCTCATTTTGATTGACAAGCTTGATTTTTGACTTACTTTCCAGTCTGTCGTATTTCATATTTCGAAGTATCATTAAGAATATCTTTTCGGCATTGATATTAACCGACAATTCATACCCGATATTTCTTGTCTTGTTTTCAAGAATCATATCCATAATGTACTCTTTAAGTAAACAATAGTTATCATTTTCGTGCGATATTACAGGTTCTGACAGTTCAATCCCCTCTAAATCCGCAACGGGAAAAAGCTTCATAACAACCGTTTTGTTATACTCATAAGAATAAAGATTATGAATGCGTCCTGCCGTTATAATGCAGATATCATCCTTTTTCAAAGTGAAGCTTTTATCTCCGAGCATCACGCTCAAAACACCCTCAAGAACGAAGACGATTTCGGTTTCGTCGTGGAAATGCGGAATATATTTCATATTTATATGCTCCGCGAAAAAGGGATAATTCTTCGTCGCACTGTTAATCATTTCATGATACATACAAATCACCTCTCATATCCGTATTGTATCACAAATCGTCAAAAAAAGCAATATTCTTCCAAAACATAATAATATACTAATTGAATTACCAAAGTTTTCCGTGTATAATAAAAACATAAGCATAGGGCTTTTTATAAATAGGCTCTATGGTTTTCGCCGCCCTTTCGGCAAGTGTCTTAAAATTCAATTTGGAGTGTGTACTATGGCCAGAATCAAGCTTGCATACTGTCCTACCCGTAGGGACGTTTTCAGTCGCGAGGAAGCGATGAAATTCAACGAAGAAATACGCAGACAAATGGATAAATTCCCCGTAGATATCGTTGACTTGGAAGGTATAAACGAAGAAAAGCTCTTGTATCGGGACGAGGATATCCCCGCTGTTATAGACAGATTTATGGCAGAAAAGGTAGATGCCATCTTTGTTCCTCACTGCAATTTCGGTTCGGAAAACCGAGTTGCCCAGGTTGCAAAGGCACTACGCGTTCCCCTGCTTCTCTGGGGTCCGAGAGACGATTTTCCCGACAAGGACGGGCTCAGAAGCCGTGACTCGCAGTGCGGAATGTTTGCTACGGGAAAGGTTCTGCGCAGACACAATATTCCATTTACATATCTTACTAACTCCTGGATCGGAAGCGAAGAATTCTTCTCGGGAATGGAAAAGTTTATCCGCACGGTAAGCGTAGTTAAAGCGATTAAAAACCTCAATATTTTGCAGATTTCCACACGTCCCGAGCCATTTTGCAGCGTTATATGCAACGAAAACGAGCTTATCGAGAAATTCGGCGTGCATCTCTATCCGATTACCCTTAACGACCTTGTTGTTAAAATGAAAAAGGTGCAGGAAGAGAATTCCGATGACCTGCAGAATACAGTTCGTCGCATCAAAGAAATCGGAACAGACGAGAGCGAGGATAAAATCCTCAAGGTTGCCTCGCTTAAGGTTGCTATGAAGGAGCTTGCAAAGCAATATCATTGCAGAGCCGTTGCAATTCAATGCTGGACCTCTCTTCAGGATATAGCGGACATTATGCCTTGCTGCGCAAACGCTCTCTTGACCGACGAAGGTGTTCCCGTAGTATGCGAAACCGATATTCACGGAGCTATCAGCGCCATTATGATGCAGGCTGCAACAATGGAAGAGAGTACGCCATTCTTTGCCGACGTTACCGTAAGACACCCCGAAAATGACAATGCCGAGCTGCTCTGGCACTGCGGTAACTTCCCCTACTCGTTAGTCAAGGACAAGAAGAACGCAAAAATCGGAAACAGCAGATATCACAACAATACTTACGGAATCTGCGAATGGGAGCTTAAGCCCGGAGAATTGACCATAGCAAGATTTGACGGAGACCACGGTAAATACAGCTTGCTTATCGGCGAAGCTCACACGACTGACGGACCTAAAAACGTAGGAAGCTACGTTTGGATTGAGGTTGACAACTGGGCTAAATGGGAGCACAAAATCGTCGAGGGTCCGTATATTCATCACGTATCGGGCGCATACGGAAAGTACGCTGAAATTCTTTTCGAGGCGTGCAAGTACATTCCCGAATTAGAGCCCGATCCACTTCTTCCGCGTGAGGAAATAGAAGCTCGTTGGAGATAAACCTGTAAAATACATATAGATGTATCTTTTATAAAATCACTGCGTTCTGTAATGTTTGCGCGTCATTATTTAGCGTCACTAACATAAGAATTCAAATACGGTAAAATTTTATAAAAGCCCATAAAAACAGCACGATGTATTCAATGTAATCATCGTGCTTGTTTTTCGTATTTGGTCGCTTTTCCCTATTGCCTTTGCCGATTGTCTTCAAATTCTTTTATGAATTGGGAATTTTAGGTCAATTTCTTTCCGTCGGAAAAGGCTTTTCCGACACGCTCCCCTATACTCCAATAGGCGTGAGTTGCGCTGTCGTAGGATATAGGATTCATCTTTTTAGCATCAACACTTCCCTTTTCATCAAGAATACTCTCATCAGCCGAGACGTTAACTATCTCTCCAATGCAGATTCCGTCCTCGTTAAATTTAACGAGCCTACACTCAACGCTCATAGGAAGCTCTTCTATAATAGGCGCGTTTACGTGCTGACTTTTCATAGCGTGGAAGCCCGCCCTTGCGAACTTATCAGGCACGTCATTTGCGGAAGCTATGCCCACAAAGTCGCATGCGACGACAGTATCTGCCGTTGCGAAGCTTACAGTAAACGCTCCCGTTTTCTTTATGTTTTCAGTCGTTTTATGCTCGTCGGCAAGGCACAGCATAACCTGATTCGTGTCATATATTCCGCCCCAAGCGGCATTCATAGCATTTGGCACTCCGCACTCATCATAAGTGCCGACAATAAGCACGGGCATAGGATAAAGCCAAGTTTTAGAGCCAAAATTTTTACGCATAACAATTCCCCCTGTAAAAATGGCAAGCGCCGAAAACACCGGAAATTCATTTTTAAAAGCAGTTTCGGATTATTGCCAAGCTGTTTTCTATATTTTAGCATATTAGTCAACAATTTTCAAGGCGTTTTTGTATGCATAACCAATATGAGTGAGCACTTGAATTTCTCATAAAAGCGAAATGATTGCAAAAAAGGAAAAATATCTCGAAAATATTTGAAGTGAGAGAATCTTTGTGTTGACATAAGTTTTTTTGAGTGATAAAATATTATTTAAACAAGAGAATCAATCTCTTGCATAGCCAAATAGCAATCAGGAGCTACATATGAACGTTTCTCTCAAAAATTTCGGTTTCAAACATAAAAGCGGTATATTGATGCCTATAAGCTCGCTTCCGTCGGATTACGGAATAGGGTCCTTCGGTAAAGAGGCTTACAGATTCGTGGATTTTCTCTGCGATACTAAAACAAAGTGCTGGCAGGTACTACCCATGAACCCAACCTCTTACGGCGACAGTCCGTATCAGTCGCCCGCATCGGTTGCCGGAAATCCTTATTTTATAGACCTCGACGTGCTCTTTGAAAAGGGCCTCTTAACAAAAGATGACCTTAAAGAAAGCAAGCGCAATACCAAGCGTGTTGACTACGGAGACCTTTTTGTCAACCGTTACCCCGTGTTAAGAAAAGCGTATGCCGAGTTTTTGAAAAAGAACGGTAAGGGGCGTCCTGATTTCAAATCATTCATTAAGAAAAACGTGTCGTGGCTCCCCGATTATTCACTTTTTATGGCGCTCAAGGTGCATTATAATTACAGCTCTTGGACCTCTTGGAGCGATGAGCATAAGAACGTAAACAAAGCCCGACTTTGCAAGAATGAATTTTCTAAAGAAATAGGATTCTGGAGCTGGGTTCAGTATGAATTTTATGTCGAGTGGCAGGCTCTTTTGAAGTACGCTCACTCAAAAGGTATTGTAATTATCGGAGATATGCCGATATACGTCGCTCACGACAGCATGGACGTCTGGCAATCGCCGGAGCAATTCCTGCTCGATGAAAGCTTCAACCCCACAGTCGTTGCGGGTTGCCCTCCCGACGCTTTTTCTGATGACGGTCAGCTTTGGGGAAACCCTATATACAATTGGGAGCTTATGGAGCTTGACGGCTTCTCTTGGTGGATAAAACGAGTTGGATACGCATTCAAGCTATACGATATTTTGAGAATTGACCACTTTCGCGGATTTGCGGGATACTACAATATTCCATACGGTGATACTACCGCAAAGGGCGGAAAATGGGACAGCGCCCCGGGAATAAAGCTTTTCAGAACGCTTAACTCAAAATTCAAGGAGGCAAAAATTATAGCAGAAGACCTCGGTTTTATAACCCCCGACGTGCGAGAACTTCTAACGGATACGGGATTCCCCGGAATGAAGATGCTTCAATTCGCATTTTTCGACGAGGATAACGAGTATCTTCCGAGAATGTATAAAAGCTCAAACTGCGTAGTATATCCCGGCTCCCACGACTCAGACTGCATAAAAAGCTGGTTAAAGACGCTCGACCCTATCGCAAAACGACGCTTCTCAAAGGAATGTCCTCGAAACAAGGAACAAAGCAGAACGTACGACCTTATAGAGCTTGCTCTCGCAAGCCGTGCTAACCTCGCAGTCGTTCAAATGCAGGACTACCTTGAGCTTACGAACTCCGAGGGTAGAATGAACACCCCCTCGGTAGCAGATGGTAACTGGAATTGGCGTCTTTCAAAAAGGTACAGAACAAAAGCTCTCACAGAGAAAATCGAAGCCCTCGCCAAGCGTACAAAGAGAGCTACAAAATAATTTTTTAATTAAAAGAAGCAAGCAGCCTAATCAACGGCAACTTGCTTCTTTTTTGTATATTTTGTAAATATTTCTTTGCGTTTAGCGCCTTTTAGTCAAAAAACAAATTTAAATTTTGGTTATCTTCTCAAAAAGAGCAAGGCAACCGTTATAAATATCCTTATATGCAATATCAAATCTATCGGAATACCACGGATCCGCGACGTCACCACCTTGCGCAGTGAAATCCAATAGCTTATGTATTTTATTCTCACTATCAAGTCCGAAGATTCTGTTCATATTTCGTATATTTGCGCTATCCATACCAACGAACAAATCGTATTCACCGTAGTCGCTCTTTTTAAGCTGTACCGCACGTCTTTCTTCATACGGCACGCCCTGCCTCTCGAGCTCTTTTTTTGCGGGTGGATACATAGGATTTCCTATCCCGCCCCATATTTCCTCGGAGCTTGTTGCGGAAGATGAGACGGTAAATTTTTCGCGTGCTCCATAATCTTCCGCTATTTTCTTAAATATAAATTCCGCCATAGGACTGCGGCATATATTTCCGTGACAGACGAACATTATTTTGATTTTTCTATTATCCATACCTTAGCAAGCTCCAATTCGCAAAACCAAATCAGCTGCATTTTATCATTTTCAACTCAACCAATCCAAAAGATAATTGCGAGCAAAAATGTATTAACATCAGCTTTAAAAACGGCAGATTTGCAAATTTTACTTTACATTATAGTTGTTTTTATTTCAAAAACAATTTCAAGTCAAGAATTTTCGAATTGAACACCGGTAGCTTTTCGGCAGAGACTCCACAAACGGTGTCTCTGCCGAAAGGTTTATTTTAAAACAAGCTTTACGCTTATTTATTTTTATTCCGTCTGAACCTACTCAGCGGAGGGAAGATTTTCGGTATTCTCGAAATGAGATACGCTAGCTCCCTCGGGAGCGAAGCTGACAACCTCTTCACCGAAGTTATCATCCTTCTTTTCGGTGTCGTTTATCTCAACCGCACGGTACTCGGAAAGACCTGTACCTGCAGGGATAAGCTTACCGATAATAACGTTCTCCTTGAGTCCGAGAAGCTTATCCTGCTTACCTCTGATAGCAGCCTCGGTAAGAACCTTGGTCGTTTCCTGGAAGGAAGCAGCAGAAAGGAAGGACTCGGTCATAAGAGAAGCCTTTGTAATACCGAGAAGCATAGGAGCTGTTTCTGCATGGCGAAGAGTAACCTCACCGTTTGCGATTCTCGCGTCGATCTTCTCATTCTCCTCACGAAGCTCAAGAATATCAACGGTTGTACCGGAAAGGAGCTCTGTATCGCCGGGATCTTCAACTCTTACCTTTCTCGTCATCTGACGAGTGATACATTCAACGTGCTTATCGTTAATTTCAACGTCTTCTCCGCGGTACACCTTCTGTACCTCACGGATAATATAGTCATAAACCGCATCAATACCGGACATATGAAGAACGTCGGCAGGGTTGAGGAAGCCTTCAGTAAGCTGCTGACCTCTCTTAACCTCCTGACCGTCCTCAATGCAAAGACGCATACCGAACGGTATATCGTATATTACCTCGGAGCTGGTAGGCTCAACGGGATTCTGAATAATAACCTTTGAAAGCTTCTTATCGGACTGAATACGAGCAGTACCCGTATATGCAGTAACGATGGCGGGTTTCTTGGGCTTTCTCGCTTCGAAGAGCTCTTCAACTCTGGGAAGACCCTGCGTAATGTCCGAACCTGCGACACCACCGGTATGGAAGGTTCTCATCGTAAGCTGTGTACCGGGCTCACCGATAGACTGCGCCGCAATAACACCGACAGCCTCACCGATAGCAACGGGAGTTCCGTG
The DNA here is from genome assembly GCA_017462485.1 of Clostridia bacterium. GTDB lineage: Bacteria > Bacillota > Clostridia > Oscillospirales > CAG-272 > UBA1740. Next base: position 85,847 of record JAFTRA010000015.1, read on the forward strand.
AGCAAGGTCCGCACCGTAGCAGTGTACGCAAACGCCACGCTTTGCAAGACATCTGAGGATAGTTCTTACTTCAACCGAAGTTACGCCTGCATCAACGATTTCCTGCGCCATAACCTCGTCAATCATCGTATTGGCGGGAACGATAAGCTCACCCGTCTCATCATTGATTACGTCGTTTACAGTATATCTGCCGACAAGACGGTCAAAGAGCTTTTCAACAACGTTATCGCCCGTTCTGATATCCGAAACTACGATACCGGAGGTAGCTCCGCAGTCTTCCTCGCGGATAATAACGTCCTGCGAAACGTCAACAAGACGACGTGTAAGGTAACCCGAGTCAGCGGTACGGAGAGCCGTATCCGAAAGCGACTTACGCGAACCCTTTGCACCCATGAAGTACTCAAGCATTGTAAGACCTTCACGGAAGTTTGACTTAATGGGAATTTCGATAGTCTTACCGTTGGTCGCAAACATAAGTCCACGCATACCGGCAAGCTGTCTCATCTGCTTCGTGGAACCGCGGGCTCCGGAAGTAGCAATCATATTAAGCGAGTTGTACTTATCAAGGTTTGCGGTAAGAGCATCGGTAACGTCGTTAGTTGCCTTTTCCCAAACTGCTATAACCTGCTTATATCTTTCATCGTCGGAAAGCTCACCCCAGTTAAAGAGCTCTGTAATCTCTTCAACCTGCTTTGCGGCATCCTCGAGAATCTGCTTCTTCTGAGGAGGAATGGTCATATCGTAAACCGAGATAGAAAGAGAGGATCTTGTAGAATACTTATAGCCCATAGCCTTAATGTTATCAAGAACCTCGGCAGCGTCCGCAAATCCGTGGTATTTGATAGTAAGGTCTACGATTTCCTTAAGCTTCTTACTCGTCGTAGCGAAATTAACCTCAAGCGAGAAGGGATCCTTTGTTCTGTCAACGTAGCCAAGGTCCTGAGGAATCTTGGAGTTGAAGATGAGTCTTCCGTAGGTAGCGTCTATAATAGCGCTCTTCTCTTCACCGTCGATCATCTTGGTAACACGAACCTTGATAGCAGCGTGCATACCGAGAAGCTTATTTTCATAAGCCATCTCAACCTCGTCGAAGTTACGGAATACCTTTCCCTCTCCTATTTCACCGGGATGGTCGATAGTGAGGTAGTAAGAACCAAGGACCATATCCTGCGAGGGAACAGTAACAGCCTTACCGGAAACAGGCTTCAAGAGGTTGTTTGCGGAGAGCATAAGGAATCTTGCCTCTGCCTGCGCCTCGCTTGAAAGCGGTACGTGAACAGGCATCTGGTCTCCGTCAAAGTCTGCGTTGAACGCAGGACATACAAGGGGATGAAGCTTAATAGCTCTTCCCTCTACAAGCACAGGCTCGAATGCCTGAATAGAAAGTCTGTGAAGTGTGGGAGCACGGTTAAGGAGAACGGGATGCTCCTTGATTACGTACTCAAGAGCGTCCCAAACCTCAGGAGCAACTCTGTCGACCTTCTTTTTAGCGTCCTTAATGGAGTTAGCCTTCTGAGTCTCGATAAGTCTCTTCATAACGAAGGGTCTGAAGAGCTCAAGCGCCATTTCCTTGGGAAGACCGCACTGGTAAATCTTAAGAGTAGGACCTACAACGATAACCGAACGTCCCGAGTAGTCAACACGCTTACCGAGAAGGTTCTGACGGAAGCGTCCCTGCTTACCGCGAAGAGCCTCGGAGAGCGACTTGAGAGGACGGTTGGAAGCACCTGTTACAGCTTTTCCACGACGTCCGTTGTCTATAAGAGCATCAACGAACTCCTGAAGCATTCTCTTTTCATTACGTATAATAATGTCAGGAGCGTGCATATCAATAAAGTGCTTAAGACGGTTGTTTCTGTTGATAACTCTGCGGTAAAGCTCGTTGATATCAGACGTTGCAAATCTTCCGCCGTCGAGCTGCGTCATAGGACGTATATCGGGGGGAAGAACGGGAAGAGTCTCAAGAATCATCCATTCGGGACGGTTACCCGATTTTCTGAACGCCTCGATAACCTCGAGTCTTTTAATAATCTTAACCTTTTTCTGACCGGAGCTTTCAGCAAGCTGAGCCTTGAGCTCTGCGGCAAGCTTCTCTACGTCAATCTCCGCAAGAAGCTCACGAATAGCCTCGGCGCCCATTCCTGCCTTGAAATCGTCCTCGTATCTTTCACGAGCGCTTCTGTACTCATCATCGGTGAGAAGCTGCTTCTTTTCAAGAGGAGTGTTTCCGGGATCAATAACTATATATCTTGCAAAATAAATTACTCTTTCAAGGAGTCTCGGAGACATATCGAGAACAAGACCCATTCTCGAGGGAACTGCCTTGAAATACCAGATGTGAGACACGGGAGCGGCAAGCTCGATAGAGCCCATACGCTCACGTCTTACCTTTTTAGTGGTAACCTCAACGCCGCACTTCTCGCAGACCTTGCCCTTGAAGCGAACTCTCTTATACTTACCGCAAAGGCATTCCCAGTCTTTAGTCGGGCCAAAGATCTTTTCGCAGAACAAACCGTCGCGCTCAGCCTTAAGTGTACGGTAATTGATCGTTTCCGCCTTGGTAACCTCACCGAAAGACCACGAACGAATGGTATCGGGCGATGCAAGACCTATTTTGATCGAATCAAACGCATTTCTTTCCATAGATTTTTATATTGAGGCATCCCGAATCGGTCGGGATGCCGTTTCCCTTCTGTAAATTATTCTTCGTCGCCTGCGTAATCAAAAGAATCGTCTTCTGCCGCAAAGTCATCATATTCTTCATCAGCAAACTCGCCGAGGATATCATCAAGAACGTCTTCGTCCTCAAATTCGCCCTCCGCGTCGTCAGCCGCGTCGTCAGCCTCTTCTTTTTCAAGGTCAGCTGCGCGGTTAACTTCGTCAATGCTTGCATATGCGGGAGCATCTTCTCCGTAAACCTCGGAAAGCTCTATCTCTTCGCCGTCTTCATCAAGAACGTGAATATCAAGGCAAAGTGACTGAAGCTCCTTAACAAGAACCTTGAAGGATTCGGGAATACCGGGAGTAGGAATATTCTGACCCTTAACGATAGCTTCATACGTCTTTGTTCTACCGGAAATATCGTCCGACTTAACGGTAAGAATTTCCTGAAGAGTATAAGCTGCGCCGTATGCTTCAAGCGCCCAAACTTCCATTTCTCCGAAACGCTGACCTCCGAACTGAGCTTTTCCTCCGAGAGGCTGCTGAGTTACGAGCGAGTAAGGACCGATGGAACGAGCGTGAATCTTATCATCAACCAGGTGGTGAAGCTTGAGGTAGTACATTATACCAACGGTTACGGGGTTATCGAAGGGATCTCCCGTACGTCCGTCGTAAAGCGTTACCTTACCGTCAATAACCTTAAGAGTTTCGGTCTTCATAAGCTTATGAAGCTTTTCGTCGTTGTCAACGATTTCCTGATCAACTCTCTGAAGGTCGGGCTTGCCGTCCTCACGGATAACCTCCATGAATACAGCCTTGCCGCGAACGCTTTCACCGGGTCTTATATCTCTTGTGTATTTAGCCTGGCGAAGAAGCTCGAGAATGTCGGTCTCCTTTGCTCCGTCAAATACAGGAGTCATTATCTTAATGCCGAGCTTGCGGCAAGCGATACCGAGATGCACCTCAAGCACCTGACCGATGTTCATACGGGAAGGAACGCCGAGGGGGTTAAGCACGATGTCAAGAGGAGTACCGTCTGCAAGGAACGGCATATCCTCGGGGGGAAGAATTCTTGATACGACACCCTTGTTACCGTGACGGCCCGCCATCTTGTCTCCGACAGAGATTTTTCTCTTCTGAGCAACGTAAACGCGGACTACCTTGTTAACACCGGGAGCAAGGTCGTCGGAATTTGATCGGTCATAAATCTTAACGTCTACGACGATACCCGACATACCGTGAGGCATTCTGAGAGAGGAGTCCTTAACCTCTCTTGCCTTCTCACCGAAGATAGCGCGAAGAAGTCTTTCCTCGGGAGTGAGCTCTGTTTCGCCCTTGGGAGTTACCTTACCTACGAGAATATCGTTTGCGCGAACCTCTGTACCGATTCTTACGATACCGTCTGCGTCAAGATCCTTAAGAGCGTCGTCTCCGACGTTGGGAATCTCACGGGTGATTTCCTGAGTACCAAGCTTGGTATCTCTTGCTTCTATCTGGAACTCTTCAATATGAATAGATGTATAAACGTCATTACGAACAAGATTTTCATTAAGAAGAACGGCGTCCTCGTAGTTGTAACCCTCCCAGGTCATGAAGCCTATAAGAGCGTTCTTACCAAGAGAGATTTCACCGTTAGAGGTTGCGGGACCGTCTGCAATAACCTGTCCTGCCTCAACACGCTCGCCCTCGTTTACGATAGGACGCTGGTTTACACAGGTACCCTGGTTGGATCTCTTAAACTTAATGAGGTGATAGGTATCTTTTTTGCCCGAATCGGTGTAAATAACGATTTCGGAGCCGGCTGCGCGTTCAACAACGCCGCCTTCCTTACAAACCACAACTGTACCGGAGTCAACCGCAGCCTTGTATTCCATACCCGTTGCAACGATAGGAGAGTCGGTCATCATAAGAGGCACCGCCTGCTTCTGCATGTTCGATCCCATGAGCGCACGGGTATTGTCATCGTTCTCAAGGAACGGTATGCAGCCCGCAGCTACAGAAACAGCCATCTGAGGACAAGCGTCCATAAGGTCAACCTCTGTGGGATTTACCTCAATGAACTCGGTCTTGTATCTCGAAATAACTCTCTTGTTTATGAAGTAGCCGTTTTCGTCAAGCGCCTCGTTAGCCTGAGCAACTATGTTTCCGTCTTCCTCGTCTGCCGTAAGATATACAACCTCGTCGGTAACTCTTCCCGTAGCCTTGTCAACTATGCGGAAGGGAGCTTTAAGAAATCCGTAATCACTGATTCTTGCGTAGGACGCAAGGTAAGAAATAAGACCGATGTTAGGACCTTCGGGAGTCTCAACAGGGCAGATTCTTCCGTAGTGAGTATAGTGAACGTCACGAACCTCGAACGAAGCTCTGTCACGCGAAAGACCGCCGGGACCGAGAGCCGAAAGACGACGCTTGTGAGTAAGCTCTGCGAGCGGGTTGTTCTGGTCCATGAACTGAGAGAGAGGCGATGAGCCGAAGAACTCGCGGATCGCGGTAGCCACCGGACGTGTATTGATAAGTGTCTCGGGACGGAGATCCTCGGTATCGTTTACCGACATTCTCTCGGTGATGTTCTTATACATCTTCGACATACCGATTCTCATCTGGTTCTGAAGAAGCTCACCTACGCAGCGAAGACGTCTGTTACCAAGATGGTCGATATCGTCGGTCGTGCCAATGCCGTGGCAAAGGCAGAACATATAGTTAATGGAAGCGAATATATCGTCTTTGGTGATATGCTTGGGAGCAAGCTCGGTAATTCTTGCGCGGACCTCATTTTTGATGAAGTTAACCTTTGCGTCGCCAGATAGACCGTCAGCGTCAGCTGCGTCGATGATCTCGTTGAGCACGGCGTATCTTACCTTTTCGCCTGCCTTGACACCGCAATCCGAAAGATCGTAACCCAAAACGAGCTCGGGACGTACGGTATTGTTAGAGAAGACCTTAACCTCTCTGCCAAGCTCTGTCTTAAGATATACCTCGTTAACAAGGCTGTCCTCAATAGCTGCGGCAACCTCACGGGTAATCAAAACGTCCTTTTCAGGCTCTGCGACGATTTCACCCGTAAGAGCGTTTACTACGGGGCGAGCAAGCTCGAAGCCTACTATTCTCGACGCAAGAGAGAGCTTTTTGTTATACTTATATCTACCAACGGGAGCGAGATCGTATCTCTTAGGATCGAAGAGAATGCCGTTAAGGAGATTCTCTGCGCTTTCAACCACGGGAGGCTCACCGGGACGGAGCTTCTTGAATATTTCCTTAAGAGCCTCGTCTCTGTAAGAGGAATTGTTTTCCTCCGCAAGCTTCACGCACTCGTCCTTTGCAAGAGTAGCAACAAGACCGTCCTCTTCACCGAACATAGAAAGAATAGCCTCATCATTGTCCTCTCCGGGCATAGAAAGTGCGCGGATAAGAACGGAGATAGGAAGCTTACGAGTCTTATCTATCTTAACGTAGAAGATACCCGATGCGTCTGTTTCATATTCAAGCCACGCTCCTCTGTAAGGAATAACGGTGGCGGTATAATTATGCTTACCCTGCTTATCAACGTCGTCCTTGTAGCAGATACCGGGGGAACGAACGAGCTGGGAAATAATAACTCTCTCCGCACCGTTGATAACGAACGTTCCGTTCTCGGTCATAAGGGGGAAATCGCCCATATAAATCTGAGCCGTCTTGAGCTCTCCGGTAGCCTTGTTCACAAGTCTCACGCCTACCTTGATATGAGTATCATAGGTAACCGCTCTGTCCTTGCACTCTTCCACCGAATATCTTGGGTTAGGGTCGATTGTAAAATCGGTGAATTCGATAGAAAGGTTGCCGGTGTAATCTACAACGGGAGATACGTCACGAAGAACCTCTTGGAATCCCTCTTCAAGGAACCATTTGTATGAATCCTTCTGAACTTCAATGAGGTTGGGCATTTCCGTTGCTGCTTCAATCTTGGAAAAGCTGTGTCTGACATTTGTGCCAAGCTTCCTGGGTTTAAGCATCATAAAAAGAATCACTCCATTCTTGAAAATTTACAAGTTCGATCGCTGCCGTCTTCATCATTATTTTATCGTTATAATAAATTAAGGAACAAAAAACGAACCAAATTGTGAATTTTGCCGAAAAAAATCAAATGCATTTCCTGAAAAAAGGCATAATTCACCCATAGTTAGCGATTATAATGCATTTTAATATTATAACATAAAAGCGCACTTTGTCAAGTCTTTTTTTGAAAAAAAATGTTTTTTTTGAATTTTTTCGAAAACACGCACATAAATATGCTATTTTAGGGCAGAAACCCGGTAGCTTCAAAAAACTCATATCGGGTTTGTTAAAATTTAACAAAAATAAAAAACGAAGGTCATTTTTCAAAACAGCCTTCGTTTAAAATGTTATTAAGATGTTTTTTTCACTCAAAGCAGAGCATTTGTATTTTTGAGTGCTATTCGCTTTTTACTTACGTTATTTCCCTTTAAATTTAAAACATGGACAATATAGGTGTAATTATAAGAGGAATAAATACAGCCGGCGTCATATTTGCAGTCTTGACGTTCGTAGCTCCGATGAAATTCGTTCCTATTAAAACAATTATAAGAGAGCCGGTCACCGACAGATAGTAGATAGAAGCCGCAGGCATCACAGCCGACATAAGCAATGCCATAAGAGTTATTGCGCCCTGATATATAAGCATCGGAAAGGCGGAAAACGCGCAGCCTATTCCGAGAGAGGCCGCCATAACGAAGCACGAAACCGCATCTATAACCGATTTTGCAATTAAGATACTCGGCTCGCCTTGAGCGTCAAGTATCGCTCCGTTGACCGCCATAGCGCCAACGCAGGTCATAATAGTGCAGCTGACAAAGCCCTTGGCGAAATCGCCCTTCGGCACGTCGCCCTTCACGAGCTTCGCCTCTATCTTAGCGCCAAGCTTACTTACCCATTTATCAATATCTATCGCTTCTCCGATAGCGGTGCCTATAACGAGCGAGACGATAATTATAACGAACTTCGTTAGCCCCGTATCGCCGAAAATAGTATCGAGATATGCGTCCGACGGCTCAAGCGCTCCGTCAAGACCGATATATATTACGCATACTGCGACCGCATGGAGAATAGCGCGGTTTATCCTTTCGGGAATCCCGGACTTTACAAGCGAGCCGAGAAATGAAAAGACCAAAATTGCCGCAAAATTTATAAGCGTTCCAACAAAAGGCATACGCAAAGACCCTTCCCTTTAATTACTTACTGTTATTTTAAATTTACCGAGATTCAGAGTCTCGTAAAAGCTCAATGCAATCGCATATCTCAAACCCTGAAACTATATAGTGCGAAATCAACTCTATTCCCGAGCTTTCAAGAACGTTTTTCGCAACGTAAGTTGTCTTAATATCGTTGTCCGACGCCTTTATTCTTCCGCACGGATGATTATGAGCGATAACTACGCTCTTCGCCTTCTTCCTTATTGCGATATCGAGTAGCTTTCTCGGAATAAATCCGGTAGCGTTTACCGTTCCGTCGCCTATACGCTCGGACGAAATAAATTTGCCGTCGGCATCAAACATAAGCATATAAACAGTCTCAACCGATAGTCCGAAAAACAAACCGCCGATATAATCCTCAACGGCTTTTTGAGAGTACTTTCTTCCGCTTTTGTACTCATCCGTAACTCTTCTTGCGGTGATTGCGGCGGCAAGCTTCAAAAAATCAGCCGTTTCCATGCTGCATCCCGAAGCCTCTTGCATTACGTATTTGTCAAGATGCATCATATAAGTGAACGCTCCAAAGGAATCGGCAAGCTTTTGTGCATCATCCTCGGCATTTTTCGTAACGAATGAAAGCAGATTTTTAAGATAGTCAACAAATTCAGGCTTATTCATCTCAAAATCTCCTGCTTTCCAAGAACTTACGTATCGCAGGCTCCTGCGAGAAGATACTGCTGGTATGCTTCATAAATCCGAGATATCTATTACCGCAAACTATGTAATGCTCCATGAACAAAACGCCTATATTACTCATAGCTCGCTCGATAATCGAATTTGTCTGCATATCTCCCTCGGTCGGATAAAGAGGTCCGTGAGGATGGTTATGCGCGACTACAACGACAGAAGCGTTACGCTTCACGGATGCGTCCATAAAAGCCTTAGGCTGAACTTTTCCCGAGGCATAATCAAGCTCGTAAAGCTTGTCAACTCCGATAAGTCTCATTTCATTATCAAAGGAAAAGATTAGCTGCATATGACCGTCGCAGCCCTCGAAGCAGCTCACTATATGCTCGCCGAGTCCATCGTACGTTTCGTATTTCACACCGGCAATCTCGTCCTCGGTCTCCGAGGCGCAGATATCCATAATCTTACCGATGGCACATATCATCTCCGCAGTCTTAGCTCCAACGCCCTCAACCTCGGTAAGTTCCGAAACCGAGGCGCAAAAAACTCCGTCAAGCGAGCCAAAGCGCATCAGCAATCTTTTAGCTATCGGATTAGTGTCTTTCACGGGTACCGTGTGATATAAAAGCATTTCCAAAAGCTCATACGTGTCAAAAACGTGCGCTCCGAAATCGGAAAACTTGCGTCTCATACGCTGTCTGTGTCCTTTATGCACAAGATCGCTCATACGGCACCTCCAATCTTCAAATTTAACACGCCCCTGCGTGAAAACGGTCTAAAAACTTCGGCGTCCGACAAATTCATTTCGGAACCGTCATGACGCCGATAAAATCATTTATATCTCTCGGCTACAAAATCGCGAGAAAGATTTTCCGGAATTTCAATTTCAAAACCCACAGGCTTTCTTACCTTGAGCATATTGATTTTTACACCCTGTGAGGAGAACGCTGCCTCATACTCGGTAACAACGTTGTGGCTTGCATATTCAGATGCGTGTAAGTCACGGGTAACAACCTCGCACTCAAGCCCAATCGCTTCAATTTCCTCAAGCGAGAAATCGAAAAGTCCCACGTTGTCCGTCTTAAAGGTCAGCGTACCGCCGTCTTTAAGCAAATTAAAATAAACAGCGAGGTAACGGCGATGCGTAAGTCTTCTTTTCGCATATCCTTTTTTCGACCAAGGGTCAGAAAAGTTAAGGAAGATTTTATCAACGCTTCCGTTATCAAAAAGCTTGGTGAGATTATCAGCTGTGTCAATTATAAACTTAAGGTTTTTGCAGCACGACGACTTTTCGTTCTTTCTTTTTGCAAGCTCTGCGGCAAGAACAACGCAATCGGTCACTCTTTCCATAGCAAAATACGACACGTCGGGGTGCTTCTCACACATACCGACGGCAAAGCCACCCTTTCCGGCGCCGATTTCAAGAAAAACGGATTTATTATTTTGAAAAGCCGAAGCTTCGGGCTTTGAAACAAGAAAATCCTTGCAAGCGGAAAGTCTTTCTTCCCCGTGCTTCTTTTTTCTCATTCGCATAAGAATTCTCCTAGAATTTTATGATTAAAGTCGCTAATTTGAGAACTTTAGTTTACAAACAATGCTTATTCTTCAGTCTGCTCATTCTGGCTGAATTCAAGAAGCTCAAGTCCGGGATTGTCCTCAAGCACCCAACGAATACTCCACTCACTAGTGAATATAAGCAAATTGTTTCCTCTGAAATCCTGCACCCACTTGGTGTCGTGCGAGAGCTTCAAGGTTTTAGGATCAAGGTCCTTATTCGCTATCCAGCGAATCTGCTGGTAAGGCAGAGCGGAGCGTCGAAGATCGCAGCCGTACTCATTCTTAAGACGGTATTCAAGCACCTCAAACTGAAGCACACCGACAACGCCGACAATTACCCTTTCAAGACCGGAATTAGGCTCGAAGAATATCTGAATGGCACCTTCTTGGGCTATCTGGTTCATACCCTTTGAGAACTGCTTTCTCTTCATTGAGTCAACCTGCTCAACCATAGCGAAATGCTCAGGAGCAAACGTGGGGATACCCTCAAAGCGTATCTTCTTTCCCTTTTCACAAATAGTATCTCCGATAGAGAACACGCCGGGGTCGAACACTCCGATAATATCACCTGCGTAAGCCTCGTTTATTACCTCACGCTCCGAAGCCATCATCTGCTGGGGCTGTGAGAGTCTAAAGCTCTTTTTACCCTGAACGTGATAATATTCACGCTCGCGTGAAAACTTTCCGGAGCATATACGCATAAATGCGATTCTGTCTCTGTGCGCCTTGTTCATATTCGCCTGAATCTTGAAGACAAAAGCGCTGAATCCATCATCGAAGGGATCTATATAATCCTCGCCCGCAAGTCTCGGCAAGGGAGAGGTAGTCATTTTAAGGAAGTGCTCAAGGAAAGGCTCGATTCCAAAGTTGTTAAGCGCCGAGCCGAAGAATACCGGAGAAAGCTTTCCGTGACGAACCTGCTCAAGATCAAAATCAAACGAAGCTCCGTCAAGAAGCTCTATCTGTTCGCAAAGCTCGGTGCGAAGTCTCTCGCCTATCAAGGAATCAAGCTTGTCCGTATCGGTAATATCGCAATCTATACCGTGAATTCTCTCTCTTCCGCGGTGAGAGTCATCGAATGAAAGAATAGAGCGCTTTTCCCTATCATAAACGCCGCGGAAATTCTGACCGCAGCCAATAGGCCAGTTCATAGGATAGGTTCCTATACCGAATTCTCGCTCAAGCTCGTCAAGCAAATCAAAGGGATCTCTCGCCTCACGGTCGAGTTTGTTTATAAAGGTAAAAATCGGTATGTCACGCATAGCGCATACCTTAAAAAGCTTTCTCGTCTGCGGCTCAATACCCTTTGCAGCGTCAATTACCATCACGGCGCTATCTGCTGCCATAAGCGTACGGTAAGTGTCCTCCGAGAAGTCCTGGTGACCGGGCGTGTCAAGAATATTGATGCAATATCCGTCGTATTCAAACTGTAAAACAGACGAGGTTATAGAAATACCTCTCTGCTTTTCGAGATCCATCCAGTCGGAAACAGCGTGCTTGTCCGACTGCTTACCCTTAACCGAGCCCGCTGACTGAATAGCGCCTCCGTAAAGAAGAAATTTCTCGGTAAGAGTGGTCTTACCTGCGTCGGGGTGAGAGATTATAGCAAACGTACGTCTTCTTTTTATTTCGTTGATTGCATCCTGCATAAACTTGCGCCTTTCATCAGATTGCGGTCTCAGTTCTCAAAACCATTTTATATAACAGAAGAAACCGGGCTCACGCAATTTGAGCCGTTCTTCCGCTTTTATTGGAAAGCTCTTGCTTCCCTGCTTTTATTTTCAACAAACTGTCAAATATTTTACCATATATTTTATATTTTGTCAATAACCAAAACTTTAAAGCAAATACAAAACTGAATATTCTTTCAAAAAATCGCTGTGGATGAACAAAATAGCATTTTTGGAGAAAAATACGACTTCGAAATAGTTAAAAACAAATAAACACCCCTATTTTGCAATTTTTTCAAAAAAGAGTTTGACAAACGCAATTCATTATGGTATAATAATTGCCGTGAATATATTTCGAGGTGTAGCGCAGTTGGTAGCGCGCCAGTTTCGGGTACTGGAGGCCGCGAGTTCGAGTCCCGCCACTTCGACCATAAAGATAAGGTTATCTCTCTAAGATAGCCTTATTTTTATTTTTTGGGACTCGAACCAAGGTTCTCCGACGGCTCGCAAGCATAGTCGTTGTGCGTCGGTCGTTCCTCTCTCCTTCAACTCCTTGTTTTGCTCGGGCGCGTCGTCGTAAACAGTTATCAACTGTTTCCTACTCGCTTACCCGCCACTTCGACCAAAAATCAGCCGAAAACGAGCCATTTTTGACTTGTTTTCGGCTGTTTTTCTATATATTTTTCACAAAATCGGCTGTTTCCGGTTGACCACATGTTCGCCTTAACTTTTCGGTTTTTATTGGATTTTTTTATAGCTTTTTCTTAATCCTTTTGAAAATCCCTTTTCTTTGCTTTCTGCGACTCAATTTTTGAGGGCTGACGATTGATTTTCGTCAGCCCTCGCTCTTATCATCATCCCGACAAATTGGAATTTGAGAGTTATTGTTTTAATCTACCTTCTCAATTTTGAAAACATTTATTGTATCGACATCAGGGCAACAGAAAACATTGCTCTTTAACTCGCCGCCGTAGCGCAAGATATCGATCATAGGAAAAAGA